>CALXFD010000001.1 GCA_944387495.1 uncultured Clostridia bacterium
GTACAATACAGAGTTCATTCCCAAGTTGCCTAGTACCTAATCAAAAAATGTCCAATTTTTTGGGTTCAGTACAATTTCCCCCTCTTCTTACAATTTTCATATCACTTAATCTTCATCATCTAATTTAAGTACAGATAAAAATGCTTCTTGTGGTATTTCTACATTTCCTATTTCACGCATTTTTTTCTTTCCTCTTTTTTGTTTTTCCAATAATTTTTTCTTTCTCGTAATATCTCCACCATAACATTTTGCTAAAACGTCTTTTCTCATTGCAGATATTGTTTCTCTTGCTATTATTTTTCCTCCTACTGCTGCTTGGATAGGAATTTTAAATAATTTTCTTGGTATTACTGTTTTTAGTTTTTCTACCATTTTCTTTCCTCTGTCATATGCCCCATCTTTATGTACTATAAAACTTAATGCATCTACCGGTTCTCCATTTATATATATGTCTAATTTTACTAAGTCTGACCTTCTATATTCTTTAAATTCATAATCTAATGATGCATACCCTTTTGTTTTTGATTTAAGGTTATCGAAGAAATCATATATTATTTCATTTAATGGCATTTCATATATTAAATCTACTCTATGCTCATCTAAATATTTCATATCTATATATATTCCTCTTCTTCTTTGGCATAATTCCATTATATTTCCTACATATTCTTTTGGAGTTAAAATATTTGCTGTTACAAAAGGTTCTTCTATATATGATATTTCTTGTGGTGTTGGCAATTCTTCTGGATTATATAATTCTATAACTTCTCCTGTTGTTTTATGTACTTTATAAATAACAGATGGTGCTGTTGTAATTAGTCCTAAATCAAATTCTCTATCAATTCTTTCTTCTATTATTTCTAAATGTAGTAAACCTAAAAATCCACATCTAAAACCAAAACCTAATGCAGCTGATGTTTCTGGTTCATATTCTAATGCCGCATCATTTAATTTTAGTTTTTCTAATGCTTCTTTTAAATCTTCATATTGACTACCATCTACTGGGTATAGACCACAATATACCATGGGTGTTACTTTTTTATATCCTTTTAATGGCTCATCTGCTGGATTTTCTTTTAATGTTATTGTATCTCCTACATGTACATCTTTTAAACTTTTAATACTTGCGGCAATATATCCAACTTCCCCTGCTTTTATTTCATTTACAGGCATATATGACCCAGGTATAAAATAGCCAACTTCTGTTACTGTAAAAGATTTATTAGGTGCCATAAATTTTATTTCATCGCCAACTTTTACTTTACCATCTACTACTCTTACATATGCAACTGCACCTTTATAATTATCATAATATGAATCAAATATCAAACATTTTGTTTTAGCATTTTCATCTCCTTTTGGAGCTGGCAAGTCTGTTACTATTCTTTCTAAAACTTGTTCAACATTTAATCCTGATTTAGCTGATATACATGGTGCATCTTCTGCTGGTATTCCTATTATATCTTCTATTTCATTTTTTACTTCTTCAACTCTTGCATTTGGTAAATCTATTTTATTTAGTACTGGTAATATTTCTAAATTATCGTCAATTGCTAAATATACATTTGCTAATGTTTGTGCTTCTACTCCTTGACTGCTATCAACGACTAAAATTGCTCCATCACATGCAGCTAGACTTCTTGATACTTCATAATTAAAATCAACATGACCTGGTGTATCTATTAAATTTAATGTATATTCATGTCCATCTTTTGCTTTGTAAATCATTCTTACTGCTTGTGATTTTATAGTTATTCCTCTTTCTCTTTCTATATCCATATTATCTAAAACTTGGCTTTCCATTTCTCGTTTAGATAATACTCCTGTCATTTCTATTAATCTATCTGCCAATGTTGATTTTCCGTGGTCTATATGTGCTATTATACTAAAATTTCTTATATATTTTTGTCTGTCTTCCATAATCCCTCCTGATATTAATATATCTTTGTTTGAAATTTTATCATATATATATTGTAAAAGCAAGCTTTTAGCTTGCTTTAAATCCACCCATCTTTTAAATTATATACATTTTTATATCCCATTTCTTCTAATTTTTTCTTTGCTCTTCTACTTCTATTTCCACTAGAACAATATAATACAATTTGTTCATCTTTTCCTACTTTGTTCTCTATTTTTTGAGCTATTTCGTATTCTGGAATTAAAATTGCACCATCAACATGTCCTTCATTATATTCTTGCATACTTCTTACATCTATTACTATTGCACCATTTTTTATTAATTTTTGCATTTCTTCTAATGTTATTTCTCTATTGTCTATATTTCTTTTTAAATGCTTTTGTATTTTTCTCAATATTTTTGCCATTTTATTTTCACCTACTTACTTTATATCTTTATCTTCTTATAAGGTAAAAAATATCTTAATAATATATTATATTAATCTTTGTTTTTTTATGTTCTTCTTATTTTTTCGATAGTTATCCACAGCTTTATTTTTTTATCCACATATATTTTATTCTATTTTTTTATATTATTTTACATTTTACTTTATTATTCTACTTTTTTTAAATTACATTAATATTACAAATATTTTTCAAATATATTAGCAGAAACTGCGTATTTTCGCTATTTTTAATTTATTTACTCCTTGTTTCGCTATTTTATTTCCTTTTTTGCATGTTTTTATGACATTTTTATTTCTTATTTATTACAATTAGCGTTTCTATTTTGTCGTTATGTATACTTATTGAACCTTTTTTGTAATTTATTTGTCATCAAAATTCAATGTGGATAATGTGGATAACTTTGTGAATAACTATAAATACTCACTTTCCGTTCACAAGTTGTTCACATTTGCTTTTGGTTTATATAATTATTTTACATTTTTTATTTTATTTTTCTAATTTATGTTACTTTTATTTGTTTTTATTTATTAAAAAATAAGTAGTAAATTGCTAATAATATCTCTAATATTGTTATTAATGGCAATCCTATAATGAAATTTAATTTTTGAGTTTTATGTCTAAATAGATACATCCCAGCTATTGTACCAATTCCTCCTCCTAGTGCTGTTATTATAAATATTGTCTTTTCTGGTATTCTCCATGCTCCTTTTTTTGCTTTTTGTTTATCTATAAACATTATTAGAAATCCTATTATGTTTATTACTATTAGATAAATTATTATATTTTGTGTTGTAAAAATATCTTCTAATTTAATTGTGTCTCCATTTTCAAACATATTATTATTGTATGATTTTTTAATCATACTCTCCTTTCTTTCTTATTTTATATTAATATTTTAACATATTTTTTGATTTTTGTAACTATTTGTATTTTATAATTTAATTATGTTTTAGTATAAATATTTAATAATAATCTTATTTTTTATGTTTTCCCCTTTTATTTTCTGTAAAACTATGATACAATATGAAAGATTTTAAAGAAAACAAAAGAATTTAGGAGGAATTGGAAATGGAATTTAATAGATGTAGTAGATGTGGAAGCTTTTATGTATCACAAGGCAATGTTTGCCCAAAATGTAGTGCAAAAGATGGTATGGAATTTTCAACATTTATAAATTATGTAGAAGAAAATGGACTAGCTCATTCTTTGGATACTATATCAGGTGAGATTGGAGTTTCTGTTAAAAACTTGAATAGATTTTTAGACTATGAAGATTTTAAACAATACAAATCACAACTTGGTAATATCGATAAAGATAATGAAATAGGAAATATTGGTATTACTTTAAATTAGTATTTTTTAGAGCGAAAATCTTCTTTCGCTCTTTTATTTAATTTAATTAATTTTTTATAAATTATAAAATATTTATTACTTTTAGAAATTAATAAGGAGGTTCTTTTTATGGAAAATGTTATTGACGTTTTAGAAGAAAGAGGTTTTATTGAGCAAATGACTCATCCAGCCGAAATGAAAGCTTTACTAGCAAAGGAATCTGTTCCTTTTTATATAGGTATTGACCCAACTGCTGATAGTTTACATGTTGGACATTTTGTTTCTTTAATGGTTGCAAGTCATATGCAAAAACATGGTCATAAACCTATAATCTTAGTAGGTGGTGGTACAGCAACTATTGGTGATCCTTCTGGAAAAACTGATATGAGAAAAATGTTATCTCGTGAAGAAATAAATCATAATGTAGCTTGTATAAAAAAGCAAGTTGAAAAATTTGTAAGCTTTGAAGGTGAAAATGCAGCTATTATTGTTAATAATGCAGATTGGTTATTAGATTTAAAATTTGTTGAATTTGTTCGTGAAATAGGTAGCCTATTTTCTGTTAATAAAATGCTTGCAGCTGAATGTTATAAACAAAGATTAGAAACTGGTTTAACTTTTTTTGAAATGAGTTATATGTTAATGCAATCTTATGATTTTTGGCATTTATATAATGAATATGGTTGTAAACTAGAAATTGGTGGAAATGACCAATGGTCTAACATTATTGGTGGTGTTGAATTAATCAGAAAAATTGGAAAAGATGATTCTTTTGGTTTTACATTTAAACTTCTTACTACAAAAGAAGGTAAAAAAATGGGTAAAACTGAAAAAGGTGCTTTATGGTTAGACCCAAATAAAACTTCACCTTATGAATTTTACCAATATTGGAGAAATATTGAAGATGAAAGTGTAGAAACTGTTTTAAAAATTCTTACATATTTACCTATTGAAAAAATAAATGAATTAGTAGCTTTAAAAGATGAACATATAAATGAAGCTAAAAAAGTTGCAGCATATGAAATTACTAAATTAATTCATGGTGAAGAAGAAGCTAAAAAAGCAGAAGAAGCTTCAAACGCTTTGTTTACAGGTCAAGGAAGTATTGAAAATATGCCTTCTTGCGACTTGGAAGATACTAATATATCATTAGTTGATTGTATTATAAAAACTGGTATTGCTCCTTCTAGGGGACAAGCTAGAACTTTAATATCACAAGGTGGTATATCTTTAAATGACGAAAAAATTAGTGATGTAAATTATGTTTTATCTGATAAAGATTTTGAAAAAGGATATGCTATTTTGAAAAAAGGTAAAAAGATATTTTATAAATTAAATATTAAATAGACTTTTATAATTTTCTCCCGCAACAGAAAATGTTGCGGGAGTTTTTATCTTGACTTTTGGACTATATCTACAATATCTGCTATATATTCTCCTATTACTGGTATATTAAGTGCAACTATTTTTTGTAATATTAATATCAATATTGCAGTTATTATTGTAACACCTATACCTATTCCCACACCTCTAAATATTCCTGCTACTATATTTCTTTTTATTATTTCTTTTTTACTTCCAAAAATTTCTACCCATTGCTCTATATTTCCTCTTTCTAATGTTTCATTTAATTTTTCTATGGAAACTTCTAATAAATTTATTTTATTTTTTTCTAATTCTTTTTTTAATCTTCTTCTTTCTTTTATTTTATTAAATATATTAAACATAAAAAATCCACCTTTATTTTATAGTGGATTTTTTATGTTATTTCTATTCAATTTAAGTAAAATTTTTTAATTTATTCTACTACATTTGTATTATTTACTATATCTGTGCTATTTGTTATTTCATTAACATCATTTGCAGTAGTAGTATTATTTGTGTTATTTTTGTTTTCCTCTTCTCTCATTTTTTCCAAAGAATCAATTAGAGTTTGTAATTTTTGGATATCTTTACCCATCATTTCCCAATCATTGTTTTCATTTGATTGTGTTAAATTATTATTTGCTTTTATAATTGAATCTATTAATCCTTCTATGTCATCAGTATTTTCTATTTCAATATCTACTGCATATTTTGATAATAGATTTTGTAATGCGCTTTCTAAATTATCACCTATTGCTACTTTATTTCCTGATGCAACTACTACCTTTTTTAATATAGGTGTATTTGATTCATTAAGCATTGTTTGATATATAGGCTCTACATATAATAATGTATTTTCAATTGGAACTATTATCATATTTTTTGTTATTTTTGTTCCTGTTGTTTCCAATGTCTCTAATTCTGCTGAAATTGCTTCATCTTCTTGAATTTGCTTATCTAATTGCATTGGTCCAACTATATTACTATCTGCTGGAAATTTGTATAGTTGTAGTTTATTTTCTCCATTTTCAATTGTTCCAACTAAATATGCTATAATATTTTGTTTTTCATTTGGAGTATATATTTGTACTAATCCTAATTCATTTCCATTATCAGTTTTTACCATTGTATAATATGGTTCCATATATGAGCCTACTCCTTTATTAGAAGTTCCTGAATTATATTTTGCAATATCCCATAAATCATCTGCTCTGTATAATACATCTGGTTTTACATTGTGATATATTTCTAATATTTGTGATTGTATATTATATAATAATTCTGGATATACAAAATGTTCTGATAGAGCTTCTGGAATTTCTTCATCTAAGTCTACAAATAATGTTTTATATATATTCATATATGACATTGCTATTGGGTCTGTTCTATCTGTTATATAATATTTCATTGTTCCATCATATGCATCAATTATTACTTTTACTGAATTTCTTATATAATTTATATCTCTTGTTTGACCTTCATGTTCTAATTCTGTATATTGTGAATATGGATAACTACTTGATATTGTATATGCATCTAAAACCCAATATATTTTTCCATCATCACTTATTACTGTATATGGATTTTCATCATACATTAAATATGGTAAAGCTTTTTTAGCTCTTTTTATTATATCTCTATTAATTAAAATTTTACTTTCACTTGTAATTTCGCTTGAAAATGCTAAATTTATATTTCCTTTATAAATACCTAATACTAGTCTATCTAAAAATCCTAGTTGTAATCCTGCCTCTCCATTATATGTTGATGTTTGGTCATTTCCTTGCTCATCTGTATAATCATATTCTTGTTTATTTTTTGTATTTGTTGCAATTATTCCTTCATTTCCAACATTAAAATATATTCTTGGTTCAGATATATTTATTTGTTCATCTTTTCCAGATATATCTTTTTGTACATATTCAATATTTCCTGACTCATCACTACTTGTTGCAGATGTTATAATTTCTCCCATTCCATGTGTATATTCATATGTTTTGTTACTATATGTTCTACCTGAACTTGTAATTTCTCTTGGTGATAAATATACTAGTTTTTCCTCTTCTCCTATCTTATATTTTGCCAAATTTGCTTCTCTATATGTAAAATATCCTGTACTTGTTTGTGTATTTTTTAATGTTGTTAATACTGCATCTTCACTTATAATTGGAATATTATTTACAATACTACTATTTTGCTCTATTTCTTCTTCTGTAATTGTTCCTGAATATTCTAAATTTGCTTCATCTATATTTAAGTTATACGCATTTTTTGTATTTTCTATATTTTCAGAAATATATACTTTTTCTTTATCTAATTCATTTGATTTTACAAATATTAAATCAAATCCCATCATAACAATAAATAGTAAGACTAAATATCCTGGTATTATTGCTAAGCTTTTTAATACTTTTGGAGTTTCTCTTTTTTTGAAACTTTTTAATGCTTTATATACACATATTATTATTACAAATGCAAATATAACATATCCCCACAATTTTATAGTTGCTTCTGTTATTCCTGCACCTGTTATTTCTATATCATCATTTACTGTAAGGATTTTTCCTAGCATTATATTTTGTACATTTAGAATTGTTAATACAGCAACTCCTATTATTATTAACATTGCATTTCTTAATAGCTTTTTCATAAATAAACTATTACGTAACATGTCTGCTTCTACACCGTCAAAATATCTATTAAATACTAATATATAATAAATTGCCATATATATTGTTAATCCAATTACTATTCCTAAGAAATAAAATACAAACATTTCTATTAATGGTTTTTGAAATATATAATATCCAATATCTAAATTAAAGATTGGGTCTGTAAGTCCAAAGCTTGTATTTGCCATAACTAACATTATTTTTTGCATCATTATATTTGACATTATAGCACTTACTATTATAGAAATTACTAATGCTAATGATTTATTTAATAATTTTGGCATTTCCTTTTTTTCTTTTTCAAAAAATGGTTTTAAACCTTTTTTTATTCCTCTATTTGTAAAATATATTATTAAAAATAATACTACAAAATTAATTGCCATAATTGTATATTTGTACATTAAATTTGTTCTAAATACATCTATATAATTTTGTCCTAGCTCCAAATATTCTAAATAGCTTCCTCTTAATTGAATATAACTTACTGCTGAAAATATTAATATAAATAGTATAACTGCAAACATTCTTATTTTACTTTTTTTCCCTTTTGGTTTTGTTTGCACTTTTACATTTTCTACTTTTTCGCTTTCTTGAACTTCTTGAACATTTTGGTTATTGTTTTCTTCGCTCAAAATTATTACCTCCTTCTTTTTTACTATATGATGGCTTTTACAAATTCTTCTGAATTAAATATTTCCATATCATCTATTTGTTCCCCCACACCTATAAATTTAACAGGTATTTTATTTTCTTCTACTATTCCTATTACTACTCCACCTTTTGCTGTTCCATCTAATTTAGTTAATACTAAACCAGTAATATCTGCTTCTTCTTTAAATGCTTTCACTTGTGAAATAGCATTTTGCCCAGTTGTTCCATCTATTACTAATAAAACTTCTTTATCTGCATCTGGCATTTCTTTATTAATTACTTTTTGTATTTTATTTAATTCATCCATTAAATATTTTTTGTTATGTAATCTTCCGGCTGTATCTACAATTAATATATCTGCATTTTTTTCTTTTGTAATTTTTATTGCATCATATACAACAGATGCTGGGTCAACTCCTTCTTCTCTTTTTACAATGTCTGCACCTGATCTATTTGCCCAAATTTCCAATTGTTCTACTGCTGCTGCTCTAAATGTATCTGCTGCTGCAACTACTACTTTTTTTCCATCTTTGGCTAATCTGTTTGCAATTTTACCTATTGAAGTTGTTTTTCCTACTCCATTTACCCCTACTACTAAAATTACAGATGGTTTTGTATTTAAGTGTAAACTTATATCTGTTACATCTAGTATTTTTTGCATTTCTTCTCTTAGTGCTTGTTTTACAGCTTCTTCATCTTCTATTTTTTCTTTTTTTATTCTATTTCTTAGATTGTCTATTATTTTTACTGATGTATCCATTCCTATGTCTGACATTATTAATATTTCTTCTAATTCATCTAAAAATTCTTCATCTACTTTTCTAAAATTACTAAATACATTATTTATTCTTTCATCAAATGATTTTTTAGTTTTTGTTAAACCATTTTTTAATTTATCAAAAAATCCCATTTTGCTTAATTCCTTTCTAATTTAAAGTTCTTTAATCTAGTACATTTTAACATATATTCCATAATTTTTCAATACGAAAAAAGAACGTCTTAGCGTATCTTTTAACGTTCCTTTTATTCATTTATGTAATTTTCAATATAGATATCTGTTTTCCCATCTTTATGTGTATAACTAAATTTATAAGAATTGCTTTCTAATTTACTGCCTAACTCATCACTTAGTTGATTATCTACATTATTATACTGTGTTTCTTCTTCTCCATCTATATAGTGAACAATTATATTATCTGTTCTGCTATCTACAATTGTTAAAATTTTTTGTATATCATATTTATCTAAATAACCTTCTGTTTCCATTTTATCTTTATAGTTTTCTAAATAGATTAAATTATATTCCATTGATTGATTAGAATTTTTACTTTCTTTACTAACTATAAAATTCTCAATGCCTCCTATAATATTTTCTGCTGTTTGCGCTAAGTATGGATAGGTTATTAAATAAATTATTATTGTTATGATTATTGTTATAATTGTATATATTATCTTTTTCTTTCTATTTTGGTGAGTTCCAAGTATAATCATACCTATTAAAATAATTGGTGCTGTTATAATACATACAATATATAAAAATGGTATTATTATATTTTTCATATTTTCCCTTCTTTTCTACTAATCTCCAAATGCACTTGCACCTACTATTTTTCCTAGTCTTTTATCAACATAACTTTCATTGTAATTCTGTAATGCATTTTCTATTGTTTCTTTAATCTGCTCATATGACTCTGTCCCTTTTAAAAATTGATAATATTGCCCATTTCCATTTTTGTATACTATTCTATCTGGGTCTATAATATTTTTTGTGAATATACTTTCACTTGTTTCTTCTACTTCATTTGGTGTATTATATTGTATTATGAATAAGGCTGAGATTAAGCCTACGGCTATTAGTGTAAGTATTGTAATTGTTATTATTTTTATTTTCATGGTTATTCTCCTCGTATAATCCATTACACTTATTTAAAACTTGATGTTTCATAAATTATATCATGCTATATTTAAAACTGCAAACAAAAAAATTTCAATTAGTATTTGTAATAATTATTAAATTTTACTAGATGTATAGAAAAATTTTGTTATCTATTATATAATTTTAATGAATTTTATAATAAAAAAAGGAGGAATTTTAATGAAGTTTTATATAGGCTCTGGTTTTAAAAATTGTGAATTAGTTAATTATTATTCAAAAGTATTACAAGAAAATGGATGGGAACATACTTATAATTGGACAAAAAATATTAGTAATAATCCAACTGTGGAAGATTTGATAAAATATTCTAAATTGGAGCAAAATGCTATTATAGATGCTGATGTTATTATTATATTGTTACCTGCTGGAAGGGGAACTCATATTGAGTTAGGAATGGCATTAGCATTGAATAAGAAAATATTTTTATGCTCTGCTAGTGAAGATGAATTTAGTATTGAAAATACTGTTAATTTTTATCAATTGCCTCAGATTAAAAAAGTTGTTGGTGATGCAGATGATAATATAAAGCAAATAATTAATATGGAGATAGAAAATTTCTCTTAAAAACTTTCAAATTATTATTGTAAAAAAATAGCACAAATGATAAAATATGTTTATATAAAAAATTTACAAAAGAAGGGGAGTTAAAATATTATGGAAGAAAAGAATGTAACCAAAATAAGTTTATCTACATTTTTGCTAATTATAGCTATAATCGCAATTATAATAATGGGGGTATTTATTTATAACCTTAATAATGAAAAAACAACAGAGATTCAAAAAATCAGTGAGCTTCAATCACAAGTTAATAGTTTGAATGGAACTATTAATAACTTGCAAGAAGAACTATCTACTATATCAGAAAATATAAATTCCAATAACTCAAATGAAAATACTTCATCTGATGCATCAGAAACTATAAATAGTAATAGTTCAAATGAAAACACTTCATCTACAAAAGAATATCAAATATCTGGTATATATTATCAGAAAGATGCACTAGGAGATGAACCTAACTATACATTTTCATCTAATAATGAAGTATCTTATGGTTCCTTATGGATGTGTAGTGGAACATATACAATAAGCAATAATATTATTAAAATCAATTTTACTAGTGCAGTTGACCCAGATGGAAATAAAGCCAATGTTACAGATTTTGGTGTAGAAAAATCAGTTGAATTAACAATAATAGATAATAATACTTTAAAAGATAATTCTGATGGATTTATTTATTTAAAATAGAAAAAAAGCTAGCTTTGCTAGCTTTTTCTTTATTGGAGCCAATAAGCAGAATCGAACTGCTGACCTACGGGTTACGAATCCGTTGCTCTACCAACTGAGCTATATTGGCATATAAAGAAGAAGTTTCCTTCTTCTTTATCTTTCTATTTATTTAAATCTTTTTCCTTTATGTCTATTTTTTCTTATTCTTTCTTCAATATCATCATTTGAATTATAACCGTCTAAAAATTGTCTTCTTAATTCTTCTTTTTTTACTTTTTCTATATCATCTTCTGTTTTATTTGTATTTAGGTTTAAATTTTGTTTTTCTTCAACATTATCTGTATCTTCATCGTTTTGCTTTATTCCCATATCATTATCTTGAGCATTTTCTTGCTCGTTATTATTAAGTTCTTGCTCTTCTTTTTTCATACTTAATGCTGGTCTAAATTCGTTTTGTACTTCATCATCTGTGTCATCATTATAATTGTTATTGAAATAGTCGTCATTACTATAATCATCGTCATTATTCATATTTGCAAATGGAATTCCAGAGAATTCTTCTGCATATGCTCTTTTTCTTCTATTTCTTATGATTATTACAATTACTATTATTAATATTACTGCTACTACTCCTCCTGCTATTAAGAACATTTTTTGTTGTTCTTGTTTTTTCTTTTCTGCTTCTTCTCTTGCAATTGCTTCTTCATCTACTAACATTTTGTTTACTGTTACTTGATATGTAGCAATATTTTTTCCTTCGCTGTCAGATACTAATATTGTAATTGTATTTTCTCCTTCTTGTAAGTTTTCATTTCCTACTATTTCTGTTGTATAATCTGGAGATGTTACAACTGGATTTATATCTAATTGTGCCTTATCTCCAACATATTTTACTTTATATTCATAAACATCTGTTGAAAATTTAGGGTCTAATTCTAAGTTTTCTATATTTAGTGATGATAATCCTTCTTTTACTTCTGTATTTTCTGCTGTGCTTCCTGTATTTTCTGTATTACCATTTCCTCTTGTGATGTTTAATGTATATGTTTTTGTTTGGTCATCTGTTCCTGTAACAACTACATTAAATGTATTTTTTCCTATTGCTAATTCTTGTGTTCCTGTTCCTGAAATTTTTGCTCCTGAATTTGCTGCTGTTGCATAGATTTCTATTGTTTGTACATCTTCTGGTACTGTTACATCATATGTTGTTTTATCTGGTGAAAATCCTGAGAAATCATTTGGTGTGATTCCTAGGTTTATTAAATTTGCACTTGTTGATGTAGTTTCTGCTGATGCTGTTCCTTCTACATTTACTGTAATTGTTCTTGAATAATTTGCTTGGTTTGCACCTGTGTCTGTATTTCTTGCTACTCCTGATATTGTAATTGTTGCAGTTCCTCTGCTTTTTCCTGTTACTGTTATTGTTACAGTATTATCTGATATGCTATCTGCACTTGCTATTGCTGTTGCAACTTCTGGATTTGATGATGATATTTGTACATTTCCTGTTGAATTATTTGCAGACATTGTTACTGTTTCTTCTTCTCCTGCATTTACAGTTATTGATGATGCTGACATTGAAATTGACGCATATACATTACTATTATTAAAACATAGTGCTAATAGTAAAATAATTAATAATGTGATTATAAATTTGACATTTTTCTTCATATGTTCCCCTCCATATTATAAAATTAAAGTTTTGACTTTATATACTATTTTTCGATATCAACATTATAGCATTGTAATTTTTTTAAGTCAAACATTTTTATAATATCCTTAGAATGTCATTATATGTCACATAAAGTGATAATGCTATAAGTATTGAAAATCCTAATAATTGAATATTTATTTCATTTTCTGGTTTCATTGGTTTTCTTCTTATTGCTTCTATTATTAATATCAATATTTTACCACCATCTAATGCAGGTATTGGCAATAAATTTGTTACACCTAATGATAATGATATTAATGCCATTAAATATATAAATTCTTGGAATCCATTTGTCTTTGCTACTACTTCTGAAATTCCAACTGGTCCCATCATTTGGTCTACTCCAACATTTCCTGTAAATAGTTGTTTTAAATTATCTAATATTGATGCTAAGAATTCTTTTGTTTCAATCCATCCATTTATGCATCTATTTATAAATGTATCTGGTGCTTTTTTCATGTTTACACCTATATAATATTTTGCTCGATATTCTGGTTCTAATTCTATTTGTATTTGCTCATTTCCTCTTTCTATCGTTAATAATATTGTTCCTAATCCTTTTTGTTGTAGCATTTCTACTGCTTTATCTGTATCTTTGTTTGTTTCTTCTCCGTTTATTTTTGTAATAACATCATTTGCTTTTATCCCACTTTTTTCACTTACACTATCTTTTTCTACTGTTACAATTTTACAATTGTCATCTAGATACATCCCTGTTATTCTTGTTTTTACTTCTGTTGGTTTTATTTTATAGTCAATATTTTCATTATTTCTTTGAATTTTTAGTTCTATTTCGTCTCCGTTGGCGTCTTCCATTATTTTGTCTAAATCATATTTACTCTTTACTTTTTCTCCATTTATTTCTACTATTTTGTCTCCACTTTGTAATCCTGCTGTTTGTGCAGAATATCCGTCTATACATGAATCTATTTCATTTGATATATATGTTCCTGAACTTGAAATTAGTATGAAATATACCAGTATTCCAAATACTATATTAACTGTCGCTCCTGCAACACATATTGCTATTCTTTTTGGGATGCTAGCTTTTGAAAAGCTTCTTTCATCTTCTGATTTTTCATCTTCTCCTTCCATACTAACAAATCCACCGAAGTGGAATTGCTCTTATTGCATATTTAGTTTCTTTACCTTGCTTGCTCCATATTTTAGGTCCAAATCCTATTGCAAATTCATTTACTTTTATTTTGCATAATTTTGCAACTAGAAAATGACCTAATTCATGTATAAAGATTAAAAATCCTAACAGAAATATTATTTTTATTGCAGATATTAAAAATGTGAACAATTTATTCCTCCTTATTTTTATATATAGGATTTTTAAATTTCATATAAATTTTTAATATTTAGTAAAATTTATATGAAATCTTTTTTATCCTTTTATATAAATGTAAATAAAATATATGCAAATGGTGCTAAAAACATTAAACTATCTATTCTATCTAACATGCCACCATGACCTGGTATTAAATTACTATAATCTTTTATATCTACATATCTTTTTATTGATGATGCTACTAAATCTCCTATTTGTCCTATTAGACTTAGTATTAATCCTACTATTCCCATAAATAAATATGAATATGTTACTCCGAAAAATGTATTTGCTACATATGTGTATAATAATACAAGTAATACTCCTCCTATTGTACCACCTATACAACCTTCTATTGATTTTTTAGGACTTATTTTACTAAATTTGTGCTTTCCTATTGCTTTTCCTATTAAATATGCAAATATATCTGTTCCCCATGCTGCTATGATTGCATACCATATTAGTATTTTTCCATCATTCATTCCATTTATTTTAGCTATAAACATCACAAATAATACTACATATATTATTCCTATAAAAGTATATGCAATATCTTTAAAATTAGTCTTCATTTCTGTTGCTATTATATGTGCAAATAATATTAATAAAATTGTTGGTATTGCTAAAATTGATGCAGTTACTAATGTGTCTTCTGGTATTACATGTATTAAAGCTATACTTATACAGCTTAAATATCCTACCCATCTTACTGGTTTTGCTACTTTTGAAATTGCATTAAAATATTCATCCATTGCTAGAATAGCAATTATTGCTAATGCTATATCTACTACAAATTTATTTCCAATTAGTAAAACTAATAGTACTAATGGGAAACCTAATAATCCTGACATTACTCTTTTTGCGTCCATAACTTCTCCTTTGATTTTTACTTAATATTTTTTAATTTGCTCCAAATTTTCTTGTTCTTTTTTGATATTCTATTATTGCATTATCTAAATCTTCTTCTGTAAAATCTGGCCAATTTTTGTCTACAAATAAAAATTCTGTATATACCAATTGCCACGGTAAGAAATTGCTTAATCTTAATTCTCCACTTGTTCTTATTAATAAGTCTGGATCTGGCTCTCCTTTGGTATATAAATTATTAGATACCATTTCTTCTGATATATCATCTAGAGCAATTTTTCCTTCTTTTACTTCTCCTGCTATTTGTTTAATAGCCCTTACTAGTTCATCTCTTCCACCATAATTTAATGCAATATTAAAAGTCACACCTGTATTATTTTTAGTTCTTTCCATACATTTATTTATGCTTTTTTGCATTCCTTTTGATAGTGCTGATATATCTCCTAATATTTTTACTTTTATATTTTCTGTATCTGCTCTTTTTGAATAATCATCTAAATAATTTTGTAATAAGAGCATTAATGATTTTACTTCTTCTTCTGTCCTTTTCCAATTTTCTGTTGAAAAGGCATATACCGTTATATATCCTAACCCTATTTTATTTGCATATCTTACTATTTTTTCTAATGTTTTTGCTCCTTCTTTATGTCCAAAACTTGCTGGTTTTCCTTTTGCCTTTGCCCATCTTCTATTTCCATCCATAATTATTGCAATATGTTTTGGCATATATTCTTTATCAAACATGGTTACATCCTCTTTAAATTATGTATATTTGAGTTTTTAATTGGTTTTGCTCATAAACCATTTTTATTTATTTCTATTAGCAATATATATGGCTAATTCTTTTAAAAATTCTGCTCTTTCTCCATATGTAGTTATAATATCTATTGCTTCTTCTGTTATTTTTCTTAGTTTTTCTTTTGCTCCATCTAGTCCATATTTTGAAACATATGTACATTTTCCTAATTTTTTATCATTTCCTACTGGTTTTCCTAATACCTCTTCATTTCCTTCTTCTGACAAAATATCATCTTTTATTTGGAATGCAAGACCAATTTTACTAGCATAATTTGTTAAATCTTCTAATGTCTTTTTATCTACATTTGCAAGTATTGCTCCCATTCGAACAGATAAAGTCAACAAAGCTCCTGTTTTATTTAGATGGATATATTCTAAATAATTTTCAGATATCTCTTTTCCTTCATATTCTGTATCTACATATTCTCCTGCTATCATTCTATCAATTGCAAGTGAAAATTCATTAAAGAGCTTTATTTTTGTTTTTAATTCTTCTAAATCTTCTGTATTTTCTAAATCTTTACTAATCACGATATATGCATTATTCAATAAGCCATCTCCTGCAAGTATTGCAGTGGCTTCATTAAATTTTTTATGGTTTGTAGGTTTACCATGTCTAAAATCATCATTGTCTATTCCTGGTAAATCATCATGAATTAATGAAAAATTATGAACCATTTCTATTGCAACTGCATATGGTAAACATTTTTCTATATTTTGCTCAAATAATTCATATGTTGCAATAACAAGTATTGGTCTTAGCCTTTTTCCTCCTGCCATTAAACTATATTCCATTGATTCATTTAATATTTTTTCTGGACATTCTTTCTTTTCTAGATATTTTTGCAATTCATTATCTACTATATTTTTATATTTTTCTAATTCATCTTTGAAAACCATTTTTTACTCCTATACAAGAAAATCTATACTGACATTATTTCTTTTTCTTTATTTTCTAATATTTTATCTATTTCTTCTACATGTTTATCTGTAAGTTTTTGAATTTCATTTTCTGCTTGTTTTAAATCATCTTCTGTAATATTTCCTTCTTTTTGTTCTTTTTTTGCTTCTTCTATTCCATCTCTTCTAACTGCTCTTATTGCTACTTTTG
This sequence comes from uncultured Clostridia bacterium, assembly GCA_944387495.1. Lineage (GTDB taxonomy): Bacteria > Bacillota > Clostridia > TANB77 > CAG-508 > CAG-269. The sequence continues at coordinate 17,371 of CALXFD010000001.1, forward strand.
CTTCTTCTGCCATTTTCTTTACATCTTTTACTAATTCTTTTCTTCTTTCTTCATTTAATTCTGGGAAAGCAAGTCTTATTACTTTTCCATCATTATTTGGGTTTATTCCTATATCTGATGCTAATATTGCTTTTTCTATTTCTTTTAAAACACTTGCATCCCATGGTTGTATAACTATTAATCTTGCTTCTGGCACTGATACTCCTGCTACTTGGTTTATTGGTGTTGGTGTTCCGTAATAGTCTATTTTTACTTTGTTTAAAATTGCTGGGTTTGCTCTACCAGCTCTTACTTCTGATAATTTTTCAGAAAAATTATTTATTGTTTTTTCCATTCTTTCTTTTAAATTTGTATAATCCATAATTATCTTCCTCTCTTTTATTAATATCTATTTATTTTCTCTTTTTATATATTTTATTCCTATATTATTTTATATATTTTTATTTTCTATAATTATTTAAATTATGATACTATTGTACCTATTTTTTCCCCTTTAACTGCTCTTACTATATTTTCTGGATCTGCTATACCAAATACTAATAATGGTATATTATTATCTCTACACATTGCTGTTGCAGTTGAATCCATTACTTTTAAATCTTTATTTAAAACATCTAAATATGATATTTCTTCAAATCTGATTGCTTGTGGCTCTAATTTAGGATCTGCTGAATATACAGCATCTATTGCCTTTCCTAACAATATAATATCTGCTTTTATTTCTGTTGCTCTTAATACAGCAGCTGTATCTGTTGTGAAATATGGATGACCTGTACCACATGCAAATATTACTACTCTACCTCTATTTAAGTGTTTCTCTGCTTTTCTTTGAATAAATGGTTCTGCTATTTCTCTCATTTCTATTGCTGTTTGTACTCTTGAATGTATCCCTCTCACTTCTAATGCATCTTGCAAAGCTAGACCATTCATTGCTGTTGCTAGCATTCCCATATAATCTGCTGTTGTTCTTTCCATTTGATGTCCATTTCTACCTCTCCAAAAGTTTCCTCCTCCAACTACTATTGCTACTTGTACTCCTAAATCTACAACTTCTTTTATTTTGTCACATATCTTTCCTACGGTTTCTGCATCAACTCCTGTTTTATTTTTACCAGCTAATGCTTCTCCGCTTAATTTTAATAAGATTCTTTTATATTTTGCTTCTGACAAATTTTTTCACTCTCCTTATTTTTTATTTTGCCAAAGATATTTTATCATATATTAGAAAAAAATACAGTATTTTTAAGAAATTTATTAATTTTTTCTTAATTTATTATAAATTCCTACAAAGTAAAAAACTGTTAATAAAGTGTGTAATCCACTTTATTAACAGTTTTAAATAATCTTATTTTAATTGATTCATAACTTCTTCTGCAAAATTCTCTTCTTTTTTCTCGATTCCTTCACCTTTTTCAAATCTTGCAAATTCTACAACTTCTCCATCTTTTTGTTTTAATAATTCAGATACTTTCATACTTGAATCTTTAACAAAAACTTGGTCTACTAAGCAAATTTCTTCAAAGAATTTTCCTATTCTTCCTTGTACAATTTTTTCTGCAATTGCTTCTGGTTTTCCTTCATTCATTGTTTGTACTTTTAAAATTTCTTTTTCTTTTTCTACTCTTTCTGCTGGAACAGATTCTTCATTTAAGAATTCTGGTCTAGCTGCTGCAATTTGCATACATAAATCTTTTGCTAATTCTTTGTCTCCTTTTGCCATATTTATTAATACAGCTATTTTTCCATCACCATGTATATATTTTTCTAATAATCCTTTTGATTCAAATCTTGCAAATCTTCTAATACTTAAATTTTCACCAATTGTTGCAATTTTTCCGATTAAAGCTTCATTTACTGTTTTTCCTGCTTCAAATGTAGCTTCTTGATTTAATAATTCTTCTACATCTTTTGGATTTTTCTCAACAACTTGTTTTGCTACATTCATAACAAATGTTTTGAATTCTTCATTTTTAGCAACAAAGTCTGTTTCAGAATTTACTTCTACAATTGCTCCAACTTTTCCATCTTCTGAGATATATGCTTCTACTAATCCTTCTGCTGCAACTCTTCCTGATTTTTTAGCTGCTTTTGCAATTCCTCTTTCTCTTAATAATTCGATTGCTTTTTCCATATCTCCATCTGTTTCTGTTAAAACTTTTTTGCAGTCCATCATTCCTGCACCTGTTTTTTCTCTTAATTCTTTAACTAAGCTAGCTGTTACCATATAAAATTCCTCCCTTTTATATATTTAAAAGAGTAGAGCAGAAAAGCTCTACTCTTTCCTTTATGAACATAAATTATATTTTATTATTCTTCTTCACTATTTTCAACAACTTGTTCAATTGTTGTAGCTTCTTCTTCTACTGATTGTTCTTGCATTTCTGGTTCGAAGCTTTCACCTTGTTTACCTTCGATTACTGCATTTGCCATAACATCTGCTATTAATTTTACTGCTCTTATAGCATCATCATTTCCTGGTATAGCATAATCTACTTCTTCTGGGTTACAGTTTGTATCTACTAAACCAACTACTGGTATTCCTAATTTTTTAGCTTCTAAAACTGCAATTCTTTCTTTTTTAGGATCAACTAAGAATATAACTCCTGGTAATTTATCCATATCTTTAATTCCACCTAAGTTTCTTTCTAGTTTTTCCATTTCTTTCTTTAATAAGATTACTTCTTTTTTAGGTAATACATCAAATGTTCCATCTTCTTGCATTGCTTCTAAATCTTTTAATCTTTGAATTCTTTTTTGAATTGTATTAAAGTTTGTAAGCATTCCACCTAACCATCTTTGGTCAACATAGTACATTCCACATTTGATTGCTGCTTGTTTCATGCACTCTTGTGCTTGTTTTTTTGTTCCTACAAATAGAACTGTTTTTCCTTCTTCTACTTGTTCTTTAACGAATTCATATGCTTCGTCTAATTTTTTTGATGTTTTTTGTAAATCGATGATGTGAATTCCATTTCTAGCTTGGAATATGTATTCAGCCATTTTTGGATCCCATCTTCTTGTTTGATGTCCAAAGTGAACACCAGCTTCTAGTAATTGTTTCATTGCAACTACTGCCATTTTAAATTCCTCCCTTTTTGTTATTTCTTCCATAAAGTTCATAGTTTCTTTTGGACCTATTCACTAGGCACTTCCTTGGAAACTCGCTTTATGTGTTTATTACGAGAAATATTATACCTCATTTTTGTAGTAAAAGTCAAGCAAATTTAGTAAATTTCCATAGAAAGTATGATAATCGCTCTTTTATTTTTGTATTTCCATAAATAATTTGCTATAACAACTATATTTCTTCTTTTGATAGTTTTGTTATTTCTTCTTCTGACAATTCTGTGATTTCACATATTTTTTCTATTTCAAATCCCATTTTTAATAATCTTTTGGCTATTTCTCTCTTTTCTTCATTTTTCCCATCTTTTCTACCAATTTTTTTGCCCTTTTCAATTCCACGCCTTTCTCCTATCTCTTCTCCACGTTTCTCTCCACGCTTTTCTCCTCGTTCTTCTGCATCATCTAACCCTGTATAATAAATCCACCTTGCTATCTCTCTTTCTTCATAGATTTCTCTTTCTTTTGGGTCCATGCTCATTACTTCTAATTCTGTTTTGGCTTTTTTTACTTCTTCATTCACTTTCTCTGCCATTTTTATTCTTTCCCCCTCTCCAACTAATAGCCATAGCCATTGTGATAGTTTGCTTTCTACTCCTGGTTCTTTTTCTATAAATTTTGGTAGTTCTATAAAATGTATTTCTGCGTTTTCTGTTACTAACCCATTTTCTTCTTTATATCCCTTGTCTATATATTTTTCTTTTTCTACCTTATCGAATCTCATATGTGCTATATTATGATATGTATTTGTTTTGAAATAGTTGAAATTTAATATCCATATTACTATCGTCTTTTGCAGTTTTTGATATCTATCTCCTGGTTTTAGTTGTGGACTTATTAATTTTGATAGATATACTAAACTTCTATTTCCTAAGTCATGCTCATCTGATGTCTGCATTTCTATATCTAATGTTATTTCATCATTTATCTTAGCTTTTATATCTAGCCTTGCTAACTTTTCGTCTAGTATATTTTTTGGTATTTCTGGATTTTTGACTTCTACTTTTTCTATTTTTATTCCTAATATTCCCTCTAATAAGTCTTTTAATTCACTATTACATTCATCTTTGGAAAATATCCTTTTAAATACATAATCATTCGTTAGTGGTAGAATTTTTGTTTCTCTTACTTTTTTTATTACTTCTTCTTGGTTCATTTTTCTCCTTCCTATTTTACCAAATTAGTTCTTTATTAGCAATAATCAATTTGGTAAAAATTTCTTAGTTTTTGTTTGTATTATACAGATTTCTATTTTTTATTACTTCTTTCTTTTATTTTTAAAATTTAGGGATTTCTTTTAGAAATTATTATTTTTTGAGGTTTATTAAAAATGCAATTCGAATTTTTTTAATTAAAATATTAAATTATATATTTTCGTTTTTTATATTTGACTTAAAAATTTTTTATACGTGAGATTATAAAAGTTTTTTTAAATTTTTTTATTAATGATGTAAATATATATTTTTATTTTTTGGAATTTTTTAGATTTTTAAAATTTTTTATTTTAAAAACTTTTAATAGTTATTAATTACTTATTAATTTTAGTGATAAAAATTAATTTGTTCATTTTTTAATTTCAGAGTTCAAATAAAAAAATATACTCTCTGTATAATTATTTATATAATTAACATATTTTGAAATATTTTGCAATAGTTTTTGGTTGTTTTATGTAACTTTTTATCGCATTTTTTCGACTTTTTATGATAAAAGTATAAGTAAATATATATTCAAAATTCAATGCTATAAAAAAGATTTAGCATAAAATAAGAAAGTGGACAACAGCATTTTTTTATTTTAACAAAAAATCTAGTGGTGATTTTTATTTCACGCACTAGATTTTAGATTCTCAGATTGCATGCTGTTTATCAAATATTTGTTTTTTCTATACTTTTTTCTTTTCAACTCTTTTTTAGCTAAATTTTTTCGTTTTCTTTTAGTATTTTATCTTTTGTTTATTTTTATACTTTCAGTTTTAGTATAATTTTCATCTGTTTTATTGTTGATGTGTTTTTATCATTTGTAATGGCTCTGTAATTGAATTGTAATATTTTATAAACTATATTTATAAATACACAAAAATAGCAAAACAAAACCTATTTTTATAGGTTTAATTTTGCTATTTTTATTAATATATTTATTTTCTCTAAACTAATTTTTTTGTGTGTGTACTCTCACAAGGCTTTCAGCTGTTTCTTTCATTTTTATCCTCTTTCGTTTGTTTTTATTTATTATATATTATCATTTTGTTTATTTCTTTTCAATATTTATTACTAAATTTTCTCATATATTCTTCAATTTCTATTTAAAAAATCAGCTAAAATCTATCTACATCACCCAAACAGATACAGACTTTGCCTTTACCTTAAATACTCCATAGCCTTCTCCATCTATTATTACTTCTTCATTACAATTCCCCATGGCATCTAGCATTTTTTCTCCCGCATAATCTTTTCCTATATACATTCTCTTTTCTGTATCGTTTTTATTAGATATTAAAACAGCCAATCCTGATTTTATATGTTCATTATCTCCTTCTCTTGTCCAACCTATGCAATTTGGGTTATCGAAATAATCATTTTGTTTTCCGTATGCTTTTTCTTTTCTTAATGTAATTATTGTTTCTAGTTCTTTTATTGGTTCTACATTATCATGTGGTATTCCGTAATAATCACCATAAAATACACATGGATAACCTTCATCTCTTAATAAAATTAAAGCATATGCTGGTAGTTTAAACCATCTTTCCACAAAGCTTTGCAAGCTTTGCCCTGGTTGTGTATCATGGTTATCTACAAATGTTACAGCTTTACTTGGATTTTCTTTCATTAATGTTTTATCTAAGATTTGTGTAAGATTATAATTTTCATCTCTTGATGCATTATATAAATTATAATGTAATGGAACATCAAATAATGAAACTTCTCCATTTGTTTCTGTTATATATCTATGTAATTTTGAAACATCTCCACTCCAATATTCACCAACTGCAAATAATTCTTCTTTTAACTCTTTTCTTAATATTTTTAGCCACTTTTCATAAAAATCTGCATTTATATGTTTAACTGCATCTAATCTAAAACCATCTACATCTGTTGTTTCTATGTACCATTTTCCCCATTTTAGTAATTCTTCTCTTACTTCTTCATTAGAAAAATCTATATCTGCTCCCATTAGATAATCATAATTTCCATATTCTTCATCAACTTCGCCACTCCATGATTTATCTATAAATTTAAAAATTGCATGTTCTTTTGTTTTATCATTATAATCAATACCATCAAAATGTGTCCAATTCCATTCAAAATCTGAATATTTTTTCTTTCTACCTGGAAATGTAAATTTAGTAGCTACTCTCACTATTTCTTTGCCTGATATAACTTCATTATGATTACCCCAATCAACTTTCTCTGCTGGAATAGTTTGTAACATATCAGCTCCCATTTTATGATTTAAAACAATATCCGCATAACTTTCAATTCCAGCTTGTTTTAGAACTTGTATACAATTAATATATTCATCTTTTGAACCATATTTAGTTTTAACAGTATCTTTTTGAGGAAATTCTCCTAAATCATACAAATCATAAACGCCATAACCAACTTCATCTTTTCCACCAATCCCTTTATATGCAGGAGGTAGCCATAAAGCAGTAATACCTACATCTGCTAATTTCTCTGCATTTTCACTAATTTCATTCCACAAATTTTGCTCACAATTCATATACCATTCAAAATATTGCATTATAACTCCATTTATTTTCTTCATCTAAAAACACATTCCTCTCTCACTTTTCTCTAAAAGGCATACATATGAAAAAAAATCTCTCAAACTAATACCTCTCCAATTTTTATATCAATTATAATATGCTAAATTTTCTTTTTTTTCAATATTTTATATTCAAATTTTTTAAAATAAATTACTACATAATTTATTTTAAAACTATTTATATCTTTTCTTTTATTTTCCCATTTAATATCTTGTATCGCCTTCTATATTCCTAAGTAAAATAAGTTAAGTGCTTAGAATTAAGTATGGATAATCTTGCTGTTAAGCCCTGGCGGAAGTATTATTATATTATTTTTTATAATGAGCTTGTGTGGGGACCAGCAAGTTAGAAACTGTTATGAAATGTCCCGTACCAATAACATTGTCCCAACACCCACCTATTTCATTACAGTTTCTTACGCAGTTGGGACGAATTATAAAAAATAATATAATAATACTTCCGCCAGGGCTTAACAGCAAGATTATCCATACTTAATTCTAAGCATTTAACTTATTTTACACTTCCTATTTTATATACTCATTTGGATTTACAGGCAATGAATCCTTTAAAATCTCAAAATGTAAATGTGGCTCATCCGCAATTTCAAAAACAGCTGTATTTCCAACAGTTCCAATTGACTGTCCCTTTTCTACCTTTTCTCCTTCCACCACAAATTCAGAAGTTAGTAAATTTGAATATACTGTCTGAAAATTATTTCCATGGTCTATAACTATTGTTAATCCATATCTTGGGTCATTTTTTATTGATTTTATAGTACCTGCTTCTGCTGATTTTACTACTGTTGTTTTATCTGCTTTTATATCTATTCCACTATGTGTTACCCATTCTTGTAGTGTTTCTGAATATACCAAATTATCTTGTGCATACTCTTTTATAACTTCACCTTCTACTGGTTTTTGGAAAGTTAATTCTACTGCTTTTTCCTTATTTTCTTCTTTTACAGTATTTTCTGCATTTGTTGTAGTATTTTGCTTAGTTGTATTTGCCACTGTATTTGAACTTTTTGCTGATGTATTAGTTTTACTTGTATTAGTTGAAGTATTTGTTACAGCATTCATTGTATTACTTGTATTTGCTGTATTTGTACTACTATTTGTATTTTGTGCTTCATTTACTGTTTTCCCCATTTGTGTACTTGCACTTTGAGTATCTTCAATTATATTTGTCATTTCTTCTAATGACATTGTTCCGCTTTTAACTTCTTCTTTTACTTTATTACTATATATTAATACTGCAACTATTATTATTGATAATATTGCTACTCCTATTATGCTATATAATATTATTTTATCACTTAAACTTTTTTGCAAATTGTCTTTTTTTAAATTTAAATTTCTTTTCATTATATATTCCTCCTTAAATACTTTGTTATTACAAGTATTTCCGTTTTTTAGAAGAATATACATTTTTTTACTTAAATATCATTGATATTTTTTATTTCCACTCCTACATAAAAATGTTCTATAATTTCTTCACAATTTTTTCCTTGTTTTGCCATGCTGTCAGCTCCTGTTTGGCTCATTCCTACTCCATGTCCATATCCTTTTACATCAAATTTTATTTTTTCATTTTCCCTCACTATACCAAAATTAGTTGATTTTAAACCCAATATAGTTCTTGCTTCTGTTCCTGATATATTATGGTTTCCAAATTTTATTGTTTTTACTCTACCACTATCTGTATATTCTAAGATTTTTATATCATCTTGATTATTAAAATCTATTGTAATATCTGAATATTTTTCTTTTAGCTTATTAATCAATTCTTCTTGTGTAAATTCTACTTGTGAACTATATTGGCTATATTCATCTTCTCCTGATGTTTCTACTACTTGTAAATATGGCAAGTCTGTTCCACCTCCCCAAACATTTACAGGTATTTCTGTTTTTCCTCCACTATTTGAATGAAAAAATGCATTTATTGGTTCATTATTATATGTTATTATTTTACCCTGTGTTGCTTTTACACAATTCTCTATTTTTTGCCAGTTTGCTTCTCTTTGCTCTTCATTCCATCTATTTAATCTATCTTCTTTCGAAATCCATGCCTGGCAACAATTAGAATCATCACATATATCTGCATTATCATGTTTTTTATTCTTTATTTTATAAATTGTATATGTTCTCGCAACTATCGCTTGTGCCTTTAATGCCTCTTCTTCAAAATCTGCTGGCATCTCTGCTGAAACAACATTACATAAATATGTATCAAGCTCTACCTCTTCTACTTCACCAGTTTTTGCATGTAACAGTTTTATTGTTCCATATTTATTATAATTATATTTTTCCTCTTCTATTTTTGCTTCTTCATTTTTATCTTTCTCTTCTTTTTGAACTGCCCCATTAACTGCATCTTTTGTTAACAATGCAGGTATTATAAAGCAAATTAGTAAAAATATTAAAAAATATATTAGAACTTTTTTCAAAATTTCACCTCTTATTTAATTTATTAGGAACATAATTTCATTTTCATATTATTTAAAATTTTTCTTTCTAATCTTGATACTTGCACCTGTGTAATTCCCAAAATTTTAGCTACTTGTGACTGTGTTTTTTCTTTAAAAAATCTAAGCATAATTATTTCTTTATCTCTTTTACTTAAATTTTCTATCATTTCATTTAATGTTATTTTTGTTGTAATCATTTCTTCTTCATCTTTATTTGTTGATAATTTTTCTATCAAATTTATACTATTACCATCTTTATTGTCTGTATAATATGTTCCATCAATTGATTCCACCATATTTGTTGATTCTAATGCTAGTACAACATCTTCTTTTGATATTTTTAATTTTTTAGCTATATCTTCTACTTCAATTTCTATTCCTTTTTGAGCTAAATATTCCTTTTGAATTTCTTTTATTTTTACTCCTAATTCTTTTATACCTCTACTCACTTTAATTGGTCCATCATCTCTTATATATCTTTTAATCTCTCCTATCATATATGGAACTGCATATGTAGATAATTTTACATCATAATTTGTATCAAATCTTTTTATTGATTTAATAAAACCTATACAACCTATCTGGTATAAATCTTCTAGTTCATATCCCCTTCCATTAAATCTTTTCACAATACTCCAAATTAAACCTGTATTTTCCTTCAAGATTTTTTCCATCTCATATTTATCACCAGACTGTGCTTTTTTTATAGCTTCTGTACTATTTTCAAACATATAAATCCCTACTTTTTATTCATTAGTAATCATTGAAAATTCTTCTTCGTCATCATCATTTTCTATTTTATTTTTAATTTTTTTAGACATAGTAACTTTCGTACCTAAACCAACTACTGACTCAACATCAACTTTATCCATAAAACTTTCCATTATAGTAAATCCCATTCCAGACCTTTCTAAATTAGGCTTTGTAGTATATAAAGGCTCTTTTGCCATATCTATATTTTCTATACCTTTTCCTTTATCAGAAATTTCTAGTATAATTTCATTTTCTTTTAACCTAGCAAAAATCTTTACTATTCCCTGTCTTTTATCATATCCATGTATTATGCAATTTGTAACCGCCTCAGAAACTGCTGTTTTAATATCTGCCAATTCTTCTATGGTAGGATCTAACTGTGACGCAAAAGCTGCAACTGAAATTCTTGCAAATGCCTCATTAGCAGATTTACTAATAAATTCTAATTTCATTTCATTTTCAAACTCCATATTACTTTCTCCTCATATAATATTTTTCATTAAAAACCAATACTCTATTTTGTAATACTATCTGTAACTGGTATTAATTTCAAAATTCCACTCATTTCAAAAATCCTCTTAATACTACTTGTTAGATTTGTTAATTCCAAATTACCACCTAACATCTTCACAAACTTATATCTCCCTATTATTAGGCCTATTCCCGCACTATCCATAAAAGTAACGCTATCAAAATCAAATACAACTCTCTTAGGCATATATCTTTCAATCTCATAATCAGCTTTCCTCCTTATCTTTTGAACACTATAATCATCAATTTCTTCTGTAATCCTAAATACCAGTAGCTTGTCCCTTTCATAAAAAACCGTTTCCATAACTACCTCCTTCTTTTCCTTTACTATTATAAAACTTTTTACATTATTTTCCAATAGCAAAATATTAGAAGTTTTGTCGAATAGAAATTTTTTTGGATATAATAGTTTTAATCTTACTAGTGGCTTTACAGGGGATACTATTTTATAAAATTTATGAAATGACGAATGCGACCGAAAATAGCCGTACGCATTCTTAGCAACAAGTAAATGAGGGCGCGTCCTCACGAGAGGCTCGTTTACTTTTGATTAGAATGCGTAGGCTATGAAAGGGAAGCCGAGGAATTTCATAAATTTTATAAAATAGTATCCCCTGTAAAGCCACTAGTAAGATTAAAACTATTATATCCAAAAAAATTATTCATCATCGTCTAATGTTTCATCATATTCATACTCATAAGTTACTTCCTCTTCTGGCATAATATCTTTTCTAACTTTTTCCGTACTCCTTTTAATCTTATCACCTTGTTTTATCTGTTTTTCTTCTACCTTTTCAATCTTCTTTTCTGCATTATTCTGATTTTTTTGAATTTGATTAATTATCTTTTTAGTTTCTTCCTTTTTATTTTGTATACACCTATTCATCATATTATTTGCTTTTTCCATTAAATCTGGAATATAGTCCAATAACTTATCTAATGAAGAAGTATGGTTTACCGGCATTAATTTCACATTATTTGATTGAATCACCAAAAATGCAATTGGATTAATCGTTACACCTGCACCTGAACCTCCTCCAAATGGTAACCTATATTGAACTTGTTCTTCTTTATCTTTTCTTGTGTATTCGTCAACAGTCTCCCCCTTAAACTCACTACCTCCTGCTGCAAATCCAAATGATACTTTTGATATTGGTATTATTACTATATTATTAGAAGTTTCTATTGGTTCACCTATTATTGTATTTACATCTATCATATCTTGGATACTATTCATAGCCGTAGTCATAAGACCTTCTATTGGATGTTCGCTCATTTTTATTCTCTCCTTCCTTCTTTATTAATGAATATAATATATTTATAATATGAAACATTTTTATATCAAATATACCAAAAATTAGTATTTTTATTAAATTTTGATTTATATATATTGGTTTTATTATATATTTTGTATTTGTTACATCTTTACTTTTCTTACCTAATAAAATTGATATTAATGCACTTATAATAGGAATTAACATTGATGTTAAAAAGGCATTTTCTGTACCTAATTCAAGATTAAGATTAAATTTTTTTATTTCAAAATCTAAATTCTTAAATTCCCCTATTTGAATTTTTTTGCTTAAAATATCTTGCTCTATTTTTTGCGTCTTTGCTTTAAATTTATCTTCTTTTAACTTTTTTCTTATTTTTTTATCATCTATTTTTATTTTTAATATTGGAATAAATTTTAGAATATATAATTTAAAATATATTTTATAATTTTTATTAGTAAATCCTTTTAATTGTGAATTAAATTCGAAATTATCTATTTCTATTCTGATTTTTGAGAAAATAAATAATAAGATTAGTATAAAAATTATTAAAACAAAATAAATAAAAACCAATATTAATTCCTCCTTTCCAGGATTTAATATTAGTTTTTCCATTTTTTAGAATTTTAATCATTTACAAATTAATCAAGTTCTTTCTTTTTCTTATTTAAACTCACATCAATATCTCCAAATAATATTTCTTGATTTGTTAATACCTTTTTTCTTCTTGACATTTCTAGAAGTCCACTAAAAGCTGTAACTACTTCTTCTTTATCATGTTTTTTTATTGAAAACATTCTATTAAAAGTAAATCTTTTATTTTTTACTAAAAATTTAAACATTTCTTTTACTTTACTTGCAACTGTATAATTATCTGAAATCGCTATTTTTTCTATATTTTTAGCATTTTGATTTATTTTTTCTTCATTTCTTTTTACTAGTTTTTCATAAATTTGAGGGATAACTTTATTATCATATTCCTTTTCTATTTTCTGTTTTGGTAATTCTATCTTTTCTTGAACTTTAAAATATCTATTTGAGTTTTCTTGATAATCATTTTTTAATGTTTTACTTATTTCTTTAAATTTTTTGTATTCAATAATTCTCCTAATTAACTCTTCTTCTGTAAGTTCTTCTTCCTCCTCTTCTTGTTTTGGCAATAATTTTTTTGATTTAATATATAATAATGTTGAAGCCATAACTAAAAATTCACTTGCTATTTCAAGGTTCATACTTTCCATTTTATTTAAATAATCTATATATTGGTCTGTAATTGCAGTTAGATTTATATCATATATATCCATTTTATTTTTTTCTATCAAATGACATAATAAATCTAGCGGACCTTCAAAATTTTCTATTTTTATTGCATATTTTTGTGTTTCTAATGTTAGTATTGACATATCCTTCTCCCTTATATTATTTATTAGCTTTCAAATGCCATATTTATATTTTCTGTTTTATATCCTTTTTTCAACAAATATTGTCTTATTTCATCTTCTTCCATAGATGGTAATTTTTTATATATTATATTAGATGCTGATTTTATTTCATATTGTTCTAACTCTTCTTTATTTTCATATATATATTCATCTATATCATCTTTATTTAATCCTTTTGCTTGTAATTTATATTTAATTTCTCTTATTGACAAATTTTTTAAAGCCATAAAATTATTCACTGTTTTTCTTATATATTCTTTATCATCTATATATCTTGCCTCTTTTAAATATTCTATCACATCTTCTAATAAATTTTCTTCAATCGTTCCTGCAAATTTTCTTCTTACTTCATTTTCACTTCTTTTTTTATATAATATATATTTTAATATTTTAGTTTTTTCCTTATCAAATTCTTCTACTGTATACATATTTTCCTTCTTTCTTTTTTCTTGCTACATTTTATTATAGATTTTAAAAAAAAGCAATACTTACTATTGCTTTATTAGTAGAGTAGTTCGAAAGGGGAATATATAATATTTTTATTATTTCTAAATACTGCGTAAGCGACCAAACGAGCGACAGCGAGTGCGATTGGAGCAACCTACCCTTTATTCTTTCAAAGGTTGCGACACACAAAGTATTTAGAAATAATAAAAATATTATATATTCCCCTTTCGAACGGCTTATTCTAAAAAAATTTAATTGTTTTCCTCATTGTTTGCCAAATTCTTCATTGTCAAATTTATTCTACCTTGGTCATCTATTTCTGTAACTTTTACTGTTACCATTTCTCCAACATGTAATACATCTTCTATATTTTTAATTCTTTCATTTGAAATTTGAGAAATGTGTAATAATCCTTCTTTTCCTCCACATTTCAAGTCTACAAATGCTCCAAAGTTTGTAATTTTTATAACTTCACCATAGTATATTCCGCCTACTTCAACTTCTCTTACTATATCTTCTACCATTTCTAATGCTTGTTCAGCTTTTTCACTATCTTGTGAGTATATAAATACTTGTCCATCTTCTTCTATATCAATTTTTACACCTGTTTCTTCAATTATTTTATTAATTGTTTTTCCACCTGTTCCTATTACATCTTTAATTTTTTCTACTTTTATTTTTGTACTTACTATTCTTGGTGCATATTTTGATATTTCTGCTCTTGGTTTATCAATTACTGGTAACATTACATCTTCTAATATATGTTTTCTTGCTATTCTTGTTTTTTCAAATGCTTCTTTTATTATGTCATAAGATAATCCATCTACTTTAATATCAACTTGGATTGCTGTTATACCTTTTTCTGTTCCTCCAACTTTAAAGTCCATATCTCCGAAAAAATCTTCTATACCTTGGATATCTACTAGCATTACATAATCTTTATCATTTTCTGGGTTTGTTACTAAACCTGTTGATATACCAGCAACTGGTCTTTTTAGTGGTACCCCTGCATCCATTAATGCTAATGTACTTCCACATATACTTGCTTGTGATGTTGAACCATTTGAAGATAATACTTCTGATACAACTCTTATTGCATATGGGAATTCTTCTTTTGATGGTATTACTGGTACTAATGCTTTTTCTGCTAATGCACCATGACCAACTTCTCTTCTTCCTGGTCCTCTTGATGGTCTTGCTTCTCCAACACTATAACTTGGGAAATTATATTGATGCATATATCTTTTTGATTCTTCTGTATCAATACCATCTAATACTTGTTCTTCACTAATCATTCCTAATGTTGCAACAGATAATACTTGTGTTTGTCCTCTTGTAAATAATGCACTTCCATGTGTACGTGGTAATAAACCTACTTCACATGATAATGGTCTTATTTCATCTAAGCTTCTTCCATCTACTCTTTTATGTTCATCAAATATTAAATGTCTTACACATTTTTTCTCTAATTTGTATATTGCTTCTCCAATATTTGATTTATTTTCTTCTAATAATTCTTCTCCAAATTTTTCTCCATAGCTTTCAGCAATTCTATCTGATAATTCAGAAACATTATTATCTCTTGTTTCTTTATCTTTTTCTTGAACAGCATTTAGCATATCTTCTTTAAAATTGCTTTCTACAAATTCATATATATCTTCTGGTACTGCAAAAGATTTATATTCAAATTTTGGTTTTCCTATTTCTTTTTGCATTTTAGCTATAAATTTACACATTTTCTTTATTTCTTTATGACCTTCTTTTATAGCTTTTAGCATTATATCATCTGGAACTTCATTAGCACCTGCTTCTATCATTGCAATTTTCTTTTCTGTACCTGCAACTGTTAATGTTAAATCACTATTTTTTCTTTCTTCCTCTGTTGGGTTTATTATAATTTTTCCATCTACTAAACCAACATTTACTGCTGCTGTTGGTCCTCCAAAAGGAATATCTGATATAGATAATGCTGCTGATGCACCAATCATAGCTGCAATTTCTGGTGAGTTATCTTGGTCAACACATAAAACAGTTGCAACAACTACTACATCATTTCTAAAATCTTTTGGGAATAATGGTCTTAATGGTCTATCTATTGCTCTTGATGTTAAAATTGCTTTATCACTAGGTTTTCCTTCTCTTTTTGTAAAACTTCCTGGTATTTTACCTACTGAATATAATTTTTCTTCATAATCTACTGATAATGGGAAAAAGTCAATTCCCTCTTTTGGTTCTTTTGATGCTGTTACATTTACTATAACAACAGTATCTCCATATCTAACTAAAACACTTCCATTTGCTAAACCTGCCATTTTGCCAGTCTCAAATACAAGTTTTCTTCCTGCTAGTTCTGTTTCATAAGTTTTAAACATAAATTACCTCCTAAAATTAATTTTGCACCATTTTTAATTTTTTATTATATTTAGCAAACTTAATTTAGATTGTAACCTCTATAATATGTTATGAGACATTGGGGACGTGTCAAAACGTCTCAGGATGGAACGTTTTGACACGTCCCCAACGTTCCATAGCACATTATACAAGCTACTTACCTAAATTTTTAAGTCTGCTAATATTTCATAAAAGCCCAATGCAAAATTCGCTCTTGGGCTTTTATTACAATTATTTTCTTAAACCTAATTTTTCAACTATTGTTCTATATCTGTTGATATCTTTTTTAGCTACATAGTTTAATAAGTTTCTTCTTTTACCAACCATTTTTAAAAGTCCTCTTCTAGAATGGTTGTCTTTTTTGTGAACTTTTAAATGTTCTGTTAGTTCATTGATTCTTTCTGTTAAAAGAGCTATTTGTACTTCTGGTGAACCAGTGTCGTTTTCTTCTCTTTTATATGTGTTGATTATTTCTTGTTTTCTTTCCTTTGTCATTTTTACACCTCCTATTTCTTTATAATCCTTTAACTGAGCTTAAAGATTTGGTGCTTGTCTTAAAGCTAAGTAAAAGGTAGTTGTTTTTTTAACATATCTATTTTACAATAAATTTATGAATTTTTCAAGTATTTTTAAGTAATTTCTTAAATATGTCCCCAAACTCTGGACAATATTTTCCTAAATTTACTGGTCTTAATTCTTTATTAGTAAAACAATGCTTAGTTTCTGCAATTATCACATCTTTACCAGTTTTCTTATCTTTTACTTCATATCCAATTGTTAATCTTACACCATTATATTCTTTTACAATTACTCTTATACATATAGTATCAGCAAATGTTACATGGTGTTTGTATTCACAATTTACTGCAAGTACAGGAATTGTAATACCTCTTTTTTCAAATTCTTCAAATGGCATATTCATTACTTTTAAAAAATGGCATCTTGCCTCTTCTAAGAAGCGAATATAGTTTGAATGGTGTACTACTCCCATTCTGTCTGTTTCATAGTAATTTATTGTTCTTTCATATATATTATTTTCTTCCATTTTCTACTTACATAATAAATTTTACTATTATGCTGTCTCCTTTCTTTTAAAATTTCTATTTTGTTAAATTTGAATTATTTTTATACTATTACTTTAAAATCATGATTTGTGAGACGATTTGACACGTCCCCAATGTCTCATCCGAATAAACTTAGTTGGTTGCTTTGGCTCATTCCGTCTAGGCATCCAAATTTTCTTAATAGTTCTGCTACTGAGTCTCCTACTTTTGCTCTTATTTTCATATCATCTATTGACATGAATTTTCCTTCTTCTCTTGCTTTTTCTATTCCAAGTGCTGCTACTGTTCCTAGTCCTGCTATACTGTTTAGCGGTGGTCGTATTCCTTCTTCTTCTATTGTGAATTTGGTTGCTTTTGATTTGTATAAATCTATTGGTAAGAATTTTATTCCTCTTTCATACATTTCTAATACTAGTTCTAATACTGGGTACATTGTTTTGTCTTTTTGTGTTGCATTGTTTCCTAGTAAGTCTATTTCTTTCATTTTGTTTTTTACTTTTTCTTTTCCGAATATCATTATCTCACTATCAAAGTCGTCTGCTGCTCTTATTGAGAAAAATGCTGTGTAATATGCTTTCGGTTCATGTACTTTGAACCATGCTATTCTAAATGCATTTGTTACATATGCTGCTGCGTGTGCTTTTGGGAACATGTATTTTATTTTTTCACATGATTTTATATACCAGTCTGGTACATTGTGTTCTTTCATTAGTTCTACATATTCTTTCCATTTTTCTGGGTCTTTTAGTGCTTTTCCTTTACGTACTGTTTCCATTATTTTAAATGCTGAGTTTTTTGGTAATCCTTGTTTTATAAGATATATCATTATATCGTCACGACAACATATTGCTTCTGTTAGTGTAACTGTTCCTTGTTCTATTAGGCTTTGTGCATTTCCTAACCATACGTCAGTACCGTGTGATAGTCCTGATATACGTATTAATTCGTCAAATGTTGTTGGTTTTGTATCTACTAACATCCCTCTTACAAATTTTGTTCCAAATTCAGGTATTCCATAACTTCCTACTTCTGACCCTATTTGTTTTGGGGTTACTCCGTAAGGCTTCTGTTGAGCTAAATATTGACATTGTTTCTTTGTCATCTAATGGTACTTTTGTTGGGTCTATTCCTGTTAAATCTTGTAACATTCTTATTACTGTTGGATCGTCGTGTCCTAGTATATCTAGTTTTAATAAGTTTTGGTCTATTGAGTGATAGTCAAAATGTGTTGTTATAATATCTGAGTTTGGGTCATCTGCTGGGTGTTGTACTGGGCAGAATTCGTAAATTTCACGGCCTTTTGGTACAACTATTATTCCTCCTGGGTGTTGACCTGTTGTTCTTTTTATTCCTGTACATCCTTGTGATATTCTTTTTATTTCTGCTTGATTTACTGGTATATGTCTTTCTTCATAATAGTTTTTTACATATCCATATGCTGTTTTGTCTGCTACTGTACCTATTGTTCCTGCTTTAAATGTTGTTCCTTTTCCAAATATTACTTCTGTATATTTATGTGCTTTTGCTTGATATTCTCCTGAAAAGTTTAAGTCTATATCTGGCTCTTTGTCTCCATTAAATCCTAAGAATGTTTCAAATGGTATATCCATTCCGTCTTTATCTAATTTGTGTCCACATTTTGGGCAGTTTTTATCTGGTAAGTCAAATCCATTTTTTACTCCATAATCTGTAAAATCTGAATATTTGCAGTTTGGGCATCTATAATGTGCTGGTAGTGAGTTTACTTCTGTTATTCCTGTCATGTTTGCTACAAATGATGAACCTACTGAACCTCTTGAACCTACTATATATCCATCTTCATTTGATTTCCATACTAGTTTTTGGGCTATTATATACATAACAGAGAATCCATTTTTTATAATAGAGTCTAACTCTTTGTCTAATCTTGTTTGTACTATTTCTGGTAGTGGGTCACCATATAGTTCATGTGCTTTTCCATATGCTATGTCTTTTATAGTTTGTTCACAACCTGGTATGTGTGGTGGACATTTTTCTGGTGATATTGGGCTTATTTGGTCACACATGTCTGATATTTTATTTGTGTTTGTAACTACTACTTCATATGCTTTTTCTTTTCCTAAATAACTAAATTCTTCTAGCATTTCTTCTGTTGTTCTTAGGTATAGTGGTGCTTGATTATCTGCATCATCATATTTTTGCCCTGCTTCTAATATACGTCTATATATTTCATCTTGTGGGTCCATAAAGTGTACATCACATGTTGCAACCACTGGTTTGTTTAGTTTTTCTCCGAATAGCTACTATCTTTCTGTTTATGTCTCTTAATGCTTCTTCATCTTCTACTGTTCCATTTCTTATTAAAAATTCATTATTTCCTATTGGTTGTATTTCTAAATAATCATAATCACTTGCTATTTCTTCTATTTCTTCATCTGGTCTTCCAAGTTCTATTGCTTGATATAATTCTCCTGCTTCACAGGCACTTCCAAGTATTAGTCCTTCTGAATATTTTTTGTATAAGCTTTTTAATATACGTGGTTTTCTGTAAAAATAATCTAAATGTGATAATGAAACTAGTTTATATAAATTACGCAATCCTATATAATTTTTAGCAAGTATAATTGCATGATATGTTTTTAATTTTTTATATTCTTCTTTTTTTGCTTCTTTATCTGCTGCTACTTTGTCTATATCTTCTACAATCTTTGCTCCTTTTTCCTTTAACATATCTACCATTACATTAAATACTTTTACAGTTGTATCAACATCATCTAATGCACGGTGTGCTACTTCTACTTTTATGCCTAAGTTTTCTGCAATTTTTCCTAATTTATATTTTTTATAATCTGGGAATAAATCTTTTGCTAAACTTAGTGTGTCTAAATATGTGTAATCAAAATCATATCCAAGAGATTTTGCATTTTGTTTTAAAAAGCCTACATCAAAATTTGCATTATGTGCTACTATTACTGTTTCTTTATCATCTCCTAAAAATTCTAATATTTTTGGGAATATCTCTTTTATTGTTCCTGCGTCTTTTACCATTTCATCTGTTATGTTTGTAACTTCTGTAACTCTTTCTGGAATATGTTTTTCTGGGTTTACAAATGTACTAAATTCATCTATAACTTCCCCATTTTTTACTTTCATTATTCCCACTTCTGTTATTTTTTCAGTAGTTGCAGAAAAACCTGTTGTTTCTAAGTCTAGTACACAATATGTTGTATCTATACTTTGTCCTTTTCCATTATATACAGATTTTGTATTATCTGGTGCAAGATATGCTTCTACCCCATAAATTACTTTCATATCTGGGTTATCATAACCTAGCATTTTATGTGCTTCTGGAAATGCTTGTACCACTCCATGGTCAGTTATTGCAATTGATTTCATTCCCCATTTCATTGCTCTTTTTATTAAGTCTTTTGCTGATGTCATTGCATCCATTTGGCTCATTTTTGTATGCATATGTAGCTCTACTCTTTTTACTTCACTATTATCTTGTCTTACTTGTTTTTTAATACCTTCACTTTCTACTATTGTATTTGCCATTACTGTAAGCTCATTAGAAAATGAATCCATTTGAGCATTACCTGCTATTTTTACACCTTTTGCATTTTTCATTCTTTTTATAACTTTTTTGCTAATATCTTTATTTAAGAATGCTTTACATGTCATACTACTTGTTCCATCATATATATCAAAGCTTAATAATGTTTTACCAGATTTTAATTCTCTATCTTCCATTCCTATTATTTCACCATCTATTGAAACCTTACCATCATCCACATTTAAATCTATAATTTTTGTAAGTGGTTCTGTAATATTTGGGTTCATTCCTAATATTAATGGTGTATCTTCATCATCTTCTGGAAGTTCTGGAACATCACTATTACTTGCAATTATAGTATTTGCCATTATAGTTACATCACCTGCATATGCATCAAGACCTGCTTTTCCTATTGCTTTTATAGCTTTAGCATTTTGTATTTTTTCTATAATCTCTTTTCCTTCTTTTATATCTTTTGCAAAAGATTTACATGTAATTGTACCTGTTCCATCATATATGTCAAATATAAGCATTCCTTTTCCTGTTCTTGTTTCACGAGCTTCACTTGTTAATACTCTACCCTCTATTGTAATTCTAGAATTACTTGCTGTTATATCTTTTATATTTACTCTATTTTCTTTTGCTTTTGAAGGTTTTCCCATTATATAGTCTTGTTCTTCATCCAGAACTTGTGGAATATTTGGGATTCCTGCTTGTAATTCTTCTTCTGGTATATATCCTTCCATATCAACTGGTGGCATATAATCTGGGTCATTATATTCTGGTACATTGGGACCAAGTCCATTTTGGACAGACATGTTATTTGAACTCATATTTAATTCTTCTATATGTGCAATAGCTTTTTCCTCTACACTATTTATTTCTTCTTGTATTTCTCTAATTTCTTCTCTTGATAATACCTCTGTTAAATTTATTTTATATTCTTTTCCAAATAAATTTTTTAATACTTTCTCTAATTCTTTATCTGTCTTTTTAGCCCTTAAAAAATCTGCACCTTTAATGTGCATTTTTACATTTATTTCATTACCATCAACTTCCACATCACTTTTTAATAAAAGCATTGGTCTCATTAATGGATATTTATGTGCCATATATGCAATAATATTTTTCCACTCATCTTTAACTGGTTTTAATTCCACACCTTCATGATATTTTATAATCATATCTATTTGTTCAAATTGAAATCTTTCTCTCAAAAATTTTTCAAAAAACCATATCTCTTTAATCTCTATATATTCATCAAAATAGATTATTACTTGTAATGTATTTGTCTTTTTTATAACATTTAGTCCTTGTATATTTGCATATTGAATATTTGAATTTGTTTTATAGTCACTAAATACATCTAATACTTTTTTAGTTTTAACATTTTCTGACATATTTCTCTCTCCTTTTGACGTATAATATTTTATCACAGTTCTTCCTTTAAAAAAAGCGAACAATAGAATTTTTTTGATTCGCAATCCAAATGCACAGATTCGGTCAGCTCAGAAGAGTTATATGTATAAAATATTTATGCAGTGACGAATGCGACCGGGAATAGCCGTACGCATTCTTAGCAACAAGTAAATGAGGGCGCGTCCTCACGAGAGGCTCGTTTACTTTTGATTAGAATGCGTAGGCTATGAAAGGGAAGCCGAGGAACGGAATAAATATTTTATACATATAACTCTTCTGAGCGGGCAACATATCCCCTTTTAAATTATCAAGCAAAAATTCTTTTATTTTAAATCCTCTTATGATATAATTGTGTCGAAAAATAAAATAAAAGGAGAAAACAATTATGGTCGAATTACTTTCACCTGTTGGTGATTTTGAATGTTTAAAAGCCGCTGTTCAAAATGGTGCAAATAGTGTATATTTTGGAGCTGAAACATTTAGTGCAAGAGCTTTTGCTTCAAATTTTAATATTACTGATTTACAAAAAGTAATTCAATATGCAAAAATTAGAGGTGTAAAAACACATTTAACTCTAAACACTCTAATAAAAAATAACGAATTTGAAGAAGCCTTTAATTTAGCAAAAAAAGCTTATGAATTTGGTATAGACGCAATTATTGTACAAGACTTAGGTTTAGCTATGCAATTAATAAAAGCTTTTCCAGATTTACCTATTCACGCAAGCACTCAAATGACTGTTCATAATTTAAATGGTGCATTAGAGCTACAAGATTTAGGTTTTAAAAGAGTAGTTCTTTCAAGAGAACTTTCTGCTAATGATATTGACTATATTTGTAAAAATACTGATGTAGAAATAGAAACTTTTATACATGGAGCATTATGTATTTCTTATTCTGGTCAATGCTTATTTTCTAGTATGCTTGGTGGTCGTTCTGGCAATCGTGGTAAATGTGCTGGTCCATGTAGACTTCCTTTTGAATTACTTGAAAATACCAAAAAACTAGATTCTGGATACCTTTTAAGCACTCGTGATTTATGTGGTCTTGAATTTATTCCAAAACTTATAAATGCTGGTGTTAAATGTTTTAAAATTGAAGGTAGAATGAAAAATCCAGAATATGTTGCAACAGTAACTAGAATTTACAGAAAATATATTGATTTAGCATATTCTAATGAAGAATATGTTATAGATGAAAATGATAAAAAAGAATTATTACAAGTATTTAATAGAGGTATGTCATCATCTGGTCACTTATCTAATGATGTTAATAGAAATTTAGTATTTAAAGAAAAACCTAGTAATATGGGGCTATTTTTAGGTAAGGTTCAAAAGTTTAATAGCCAAAAAGGATATATTACTGTTAAATTAAATGAACCTATAAATGTTGGTGATACTATCTCTTTGGAATATGAAGATGGCTCTTATACTATTTCTGAATTAATGAATATGAATGAGCAAAATATAAAAGAAGGCAAAATTGGTGAAACTGTAATTATAGGTAGAATGAAAGGAAATATTAGGCTAAGCAATAATATTTATAAAATGAGTTCAAAAGTTCTTAGTATTAATGCAAAAAATAGTTATTCAAAAGAATATAAAAAAGTTCCTTTAACTTGCAATATTTCTCTTAAAAATAATGAGCCTATACATGTAACAGTTACATCTAGTTGTAATTTAGAATTATATAAAGATTTATATATTGACTACACATATGATTTTATACCATTACAAGCA
This sequence comes from uncultured Clostridia bacterium, assembly GCA_944387495.1. Classification (GTDB taxonomy): domain Bacteria; phylum Bacillota; class Clostridia; order TANB77; family CAG-508; genus CAG-269. Next base: position 41,318 of record CALXFD010000001.1, read on the forward strand.
ACAAATAGACCTTTAACTGTTGATATTGTAAAAGCTCAATTTGAAAAAACTTCATCTACACCTTATTGTTTTAAAAAGCTAAATATTGATTTAGATGAGAATTTATTTATTCCAAAATTGAGTATGTTAAACGAAATTAGAAGAAATGTTTTAGACCTAGTAACTGATTATGCTATAAGAAATATTAAAAGAACTATTGATGTAAATTCTTCTACTTACCCTATAATTGATTCAGAACTAGAAAATTCTAAAAATACTTCAAAAAAAGGTGTGCAAATTTCTGTATTATTAAATTTGCTACATGAAAATTATGATTATTCAAAACTTGAAAATATTGATAATATTTATATACCTTTAAAGTATTTTTCTAATAAAAACTATTCAAATATATTACAAATTTTGGCTCAAAAATCTAATTTATATATTTATATGCCAACTATTGTAAAGTCAAATTATAAAAATTTATTTTTTGCAAATATTGAAAATACTTTAAGTAATTATAATATAAAAGGATTTGTTGTCTCTAATATATGTAATTTCAAGTTGTTGAAATCACTATCTAATGACATAAGTAGTAAGTTTAATCTTATAACTAATTATACTTTTAATGTTTATAATAAATATACAGTTTCAGAATTAAAAAAATTAGGTGCAATTAGATATACCATTTCTCCTGAACTTGATAGGCAAACTATTCATGATTTATGTGAGTCAAATTGTTTAGATAATGAATTAATGGTATATGGAAAAGTTCCTTTACTAAACATGAACTATTGCTTACTTGGAGAAACTGATAAATGTTACCCTACATGTAGCCAAAGATGTACAAATACAAATTCTACATATTATTTAAAAGATAGATTAAAAATGAATTTTAGAATATTACCTGATAATATACAAACAGTTACTACAATATTTAATAGTAAAACAACTTCAATTTCTTGGAAAGATTTTAATATCGACATTGCAAGAATCGACATTTTAGATGAAGATATTGAAACTATTAATAATATTGTTTTAAAAACAATTAATGGAGAAAAATTTGAAGGTAAAGATTATACAAATGGTAATTTAAATAGAGAAATATAAAAAATTCCTAACTATTAATACATGTGTACTATATTTGAACACATATTAAATAGTTAGGAATTTTTTATATTTGTTTACTACTTAATTCTATAATCAAGTCCATATTATCATCTTTTGCAGCTTTATTTTTCCTTATTGCTCCACATTTTTTACATCTATATATAATAACATAACCTTTTTTGCTATCAATCTCTAAACTTACTGGTTCTAGAATCCCATGGCATTCTTCTCCGTCTATCTCCTGGATTTTTATCCACATGTTTAGAATGTAAACAATATGGGCAATGGTCTCTACATGAATAGCCCAATTTTTCTACTTTTTTTCCGCAATTTTCACATATGAATTCTTCATCTATTTCTGTAAATCTTCTATTTTCCATTTATTTACCTCTTCTTGTTTTATTTTTTATAAAACCTTTTGTCATACTTATTTAAACTTTTATTTTAAATAACTTTTCTAATATTTAAAATTTCCTCCACCTAAAAATTCTTTAAGTAATGAATTTTTTGGCACATAATTTTTTGGAATTTCTTCAAAATATTTTAGCATATTTATCAATCTTCTTGCTTCTGCATATTCTGGTTCCTTATTTGTTATTTCTTCTAATAATGGCATTACTACTGGTTTTAATGCATTTAGCTCATATACCAATGATGTATTAAATATGAAATTTGCTTCCTCTTGGAATGGGAATATGTTTTTCTTTTCTCCTTGGTTTACTTTGTTCCATGTTTTTATAGTTTGTTTTGCAGAATATCCTCTAAATTGGAAGTCTCTTACTATTCTTCTTATTAATCTTGTATCTGTTGTTGATATTCTGTTAAATCTATCTAAATTTAATACTGTTAAAGCACTTATATATATCTTATATTTTTGCTCTGCTGGTATTTTGCTTGTTAATCGATTATTTAAACAATGAATTCCCTCTATTACTAGTACCTCATCTTCATGTAATCTTATTTTATTACCATTATATTTTTTTGTTCCTTCATGAAAATCAAATTCTGGCATTTCTACTTCTTCACCATTTAATAATTTTGTTAAATGGTTATTAAATAAATCCAAATCTATTGCCTCTATACATTCAAAATCATATTCTCCATTTTCATCTTTTGGTGTATCTTTTCTTTCCACAAAATAATTATCTACTGATATTGTTACAGGTTTAATTCTATTTAATCTTAATTGTATTCCTAATCTTTGTGCAAATGTTGTCTTTCCAGATGATGATGGTCCTGCTATTAATATCATTTTTATATTTTTATTTTTTGCTATATTATCTGCAATTTTTGCAATTTTCTTTTCATGTAATGCTTCTGCAAGCATTATTATATCATTTATCCTTTTTTGCTCAATTGCTTCATTTATTTTATATACTCTTTCTATATTTAGAATTTTATGTATATCATCATATTCTTCTATTGCCCATGCTAATTTCTTATTTTTTATGAACTTAGGCATTTGGAATGGTTCTTCTTGGCTTGGATATCTTATTAAAAATCCTTTATTATATTTAACTATTTCAAAAATTTTTACTACACCTGTCCTATTTGCAAGAGTTCCATAGCAATAGTTATAATAATCTTCACAATAATACATATATATTTCATTATTATCTTTTAAGTCTAATTGTAATCTTCCTTTTGACGTCTTTTCTCTTTCAAAAAATTCTTCTGCTTCTCCTCTATTCATTACTATTTGTTTTATTGGTAAATTTTCTTTTACTATTTTTCTTACTTCTGCTTCTAGCTCTTCTGCAAACTCTTCTGTCGCCTCTTCTCCTACTAAATCACAAAACATTGAATTTCCTAATTGATAATTAACTTCCATTTTTTTATTTGGGTATAATCTTTCAAATGCTTTTCCTACCACATATATTAAAGTTCTTCTATATACTTTCATTCCTTCTTTTGTAGAATTATCTATTAATTCAATATTTCCATCTTCTTTTATCTCATTTTCTAAATTCATGTATTCATTATTAAATTTAGCAGCTAATATTGGATATCTACTTTCTTTTATTTCTTGTTCAAATATTTTTGAAATCTTTTCTGGTTTTTGTATTTCTATTTTTTTAGCTTTGTATTGTATATTCATATAATTCCTCCTTTTGTTTTTATACTATATTATTTTATATGATTTTTTTTTAGAAGTCAATTTTTTGTAAGCTAAGAAATTTTTTTGTTTTTTCTATTTATTATAATTTACATATTTGTCCATTTTTTTATGATTGTATGAATATTCGTAGTTTTTATGGATATACTTAAAATAGATATTTTATTTTTTGGAGGGATTTTTATGGATATAAAAAGAATTCATACTATTTTAGATAATAAAGAAAAATGTGATGTTTTTTATGATGATAGACCTGTGTGGATTCAAGGTGTTAATGATAATATTGCAAAAGTTGGGTTTATTGATAATTTTGAGGAAAAAGATGTATTTATTGATGACTTGTATGAGAGAAATTTATATAATTAAAGGGAAAAGAACTAAAAGAAAAAATTTCTTTTAGTTCTTTTTTGTTAACTAATTAATTTTTTAATTTTTCTTTGCATGTCTAGGTATGACGTACCTTCTGGTGGCATTAATCCTTTTTTCTTTGCCTCCATTACCATATGTTTAGATATTTTATAATTTAATCTACACAGAAATTTTAAATTATTTATTATCAATAATTCTTCTCTTTCTGTAACATTTGGTAAGAGCATTGAATTTGCCACACATCTTCCGTTCTTGATATATCTTATGCAGATACTATCATTGTTTTCTCCTGCATTTTCAACAATTTCAAAACAGGTTACTTGCTTTATCGGTTCTTCATAATTTCCAGTACTCAAATAATTGCAACATTTCATTAACTTAATTTTTAGTCCATCAATGAAAAAGTTCGAAAAATCACCATAATATTTTCTCTCTTCAATGCAATATCCATCAGCTATAAACCGTAGTTTAAAACCTTTTTTCCCATACCTATTAAATTTAATTAATTCAAAACCATATAATATCATGTTTTGCCCTCCTTATGCCCTCGTTTTTACTTTATGTTTACTATTATAGCACAAAATTGATTTCAAGTCTACTTTTTATTAATTAAAATTTGTTTCATATTCAATTTTTATATACTATTTAATATTTCTAATCTAACTCTATTTTCAATAATTAGGATAATATTAATTTTTATTCAATTTGTCTTAGTTTGTATATATGTTAAAATAAATTTCTATACAATTTGAACTAATGCAATTAGATTTTCGCTGCTTATTATAACAAAAAAAATCATCCTATACAATTGTATAGGATTTTATATGATAAATACTTTTTTATTATCTTTTAATTTAATTTAAAATTCAACTTTTTCAGCAATCCATTTTTCTAGTTCATTAATTTTTACTCTAACTTGTTCCATTGTATCTCTATCTCTTATTGTTACACTTTCATCTTCTAATGTATCAAAATCTATTGTTACACAATATGGTGTTCCTATTTCGTCTTCTCTTCTATATCTTTTTCCTATGCTTCCTGTTTCATCATAGTCACACATAAATTTCTTTGATAGTTTTTCATATACTTCTTGTGCTTTGTCAGATAATTTTTTAGATAATGGTAATACTGCTACTTTGTATGGTGCTAATGCTGGGTGTAAGTGTAATACTACTCTTGTATCTCCTTCTGCAATTTCTTCTTCATCATAGCTATTGCATAAGAATGCAAGTGCAACTCTATCTGCTCCTAATGATGGCTCTATACAGTATGGTACATATTTTTCTCCTGTTTCTGGGTCTGTATATGTGAAGTCTACTTTTGATACTTTCATATGGCTTGATAGGTCGAAGTCTGTTCTATCTGCAATTCCCCATAGTTCTCCCCATCCAAATGGAAATGCAAATTCTATGTCTGTTGTTGCATTACTATAATGTGATAATTCTTCTTTTGAGTGGTTTCTTAATCTTATATTTTCTTCTTTCATTCCTAAGCTTAACAACCATTCTTTACAGAATTGTTTCCAATATTCATGCCATTCTAAGTCTGTTCCTGGTTTGCAGAAAAATTCTAATTCCATTTGTTCAAATTCACGTGTTCTAAATGTGAAGTTTCCTGGTGTTATTTCATTTCTGAATGCTTTACCTATTTGTGCAATTCCCATTGGTATTTTTCTTCTTGTTGTTCTCATAACATTTTTAAAGTTTACAAATATACCTTGTGCTGTTTCTGGTCTTAAATATATTTCTGCTGTTTTATCTTCTGTTACTCCTTGGAATGTTTTGAACATTAAATTAAATTTTCTTATATCTGTAAAGTTTGTTTTACCACAATTTGGACATGGTATTTTATTTTCATTTATAAAGTCTATTAATTGTTTATCTGTCATACCATCTGCTATCATGTCTTTTCCTTGTTCATGTGCCCATTCTTCTATTAATTTGTCTGCTCTATGTCTTGTTTTACATTCTTTACAATCGATTAGTGGATCTGAAAATCCTCCTACATGTCCTGAGGCTACCCATGTTGTTGGATTCATTAATATTGCTGCATCAAGTCCTACATTATATTTGTTTTCTTGTATGAATTTTTTTCTCCATGCATCTTTAATATTATTTTTTAATTCAACACCTAGTGGTCCATAATCCCATGTGTTTGCTAGACCTCCATAAATTTCTGAACCTGGATATATATATCCTCTGTTCTTACATAATGCTACCATTGTGTCCATTGATTTTAACATAAAAATTCCTCCTTTTGATTTTAAAAATTTTTTAACTTATATTTAGCTAAGTTCTAAGTTTTAAAATCAAAAAAACTTTCGAACACCTAGCTAATATATGCTAGGGACGAAAGTTTATATTTTCCGCGTTTCCACCCTAATTCCTAAAATCTAATTTTTAGGCACCTCAATTTATTATTACTCCAAAGCTCCCCATACTTATTTATTATTGGCATCTCACCATCACCAATTCTCTGTGAATAAATTTTACAGTATTTTTTCTTCTTCATTGTAATTATTTAATTTTATATATTTTATTCTGATTTTTAAAAAAAGTCAATATTTTTTTAAAAAATTCTTGAAAATTTTATTTTTTTATGCTAATATATTAATTGTCATTGAATTTATAGGGGTATAGTGTTAATGGTAGCACATCGGTCTCCAAAACCGCCTGTGAGGGTTCGAGTCCTTCTACCCCTGCCATTTTAATTTTTTAATCTTTTTTTATTATTTTAAATTATATTATATCTTTTTTTCTAAAATTTATTCATTTTAAATTATTTTTTAACACTTTTACATTCATAATTTTTTTGATTTATATAATTCTTTCTATAAGTATCTAAATTTTAGTTTTTCCATAATTATTTTATGTTTTATGCGGTTTTTTTCTATATATTTGTTTTTTAAGTAATCATTATACTCATAATTTTAAAATTCTATTTTATATTAAATTATAAAATATTTTTTAATCCATTTTATTTTATTATAAAATATTTTATAGGAGGTGCTTATTATATATAAATTATTAAAATATATTACTTTTTTTATTATTTTTCTTGTTCTGTTTATTTCTATATTTTTCATCCCACTAATTTCAAATGGTTCTTTAAATTTTGAATATAACGGTTCTTCTGAAATAATTGCATTTAATCCAAATGGCTTTGTTTGGCCTCTTCCTGGCTATACACGTATTAGCTCTTATTTTGGAAAAAGGACTTCTCCAACATCTGGTGCTTCTTCTTCACATTCTGGTATTGATATTCCTGCTCCACCTGGTACTAAATTTATTGCTGTAAATGATGGTGAAATTACTTTTACACAATTTTTAGGAGCTGGTGGATATACAATTACACTTTCATTTGACAATATCCGTGTAACTTACTGTCACTGTAATCCAAATTTTATAGTAAAAGTTGGAGATATTGTTAAACAAGGACAAGTTATAGGCTCTGTTGGTCCAAAAAATGTATATGGTGTAAAAGGTAATCAATATAAAGATGAAAATGGTAATCCAACTAATGGAGCCACTACTGGACCTCATTTACATTTGGGAATTAGATTAGATGGAAAATATCAAAATCCTTTAAACTATTTTTAATAGATAATTAATTAACTTTTATATTCTAGATTTTAATTTAAAATATAATTTTAAATCCACATATCTTTATAATTTTATGAACACATATTGAATTTAATAAGAAGTAATATATAAAATTATTTATTTACTTTTTACTATTTTTGTGATATTATGTTAATATAAACCTATAAAGGAGGCAGATATATGAAAAAACTAATTAATTATTTCAAGATGGGACCAGAGGAAAAACGGGTAACATTCCATTTCTTTATGGGATTTACACCACTTGCAGTATTTACTGCTGATATTATGGTACCTGCTCATAATAGTATTCTTGCTATTATATGTGGAATCATTTTAGTAGGTGGTTTAGGTGGTCTAGTTTCTATTTTCATTCCACCTATTTTAGAATACTTGCATGAGTGTATATCATAGGTTCTATTTTGTTTGGTTTCTTACCAAACAAAAAAAGGAGTTATGAAACAATTTCTATTGTTTCTAGCTCCTTTTATATTTACATATCTTCATCATTAACATCATTTTGTTCTTCATCATCTTGTTCGTTTTCTTCATTACAACCATTACAGCCATCACATTCTCCATGGCAAGCTCTATCTTCTTCATCAAAATCCCCAGACCAATCTAATTCTATTGTGTTTCCACATTCTGGGCATTCTACTTCTGTTCTATTTTCATCAACATCGATTAAAAATTGATAATTACAATATGGACATACTATTTCAAAATCAAATCCATCTTCTGCATATATGTCTTTTTCTATATTATCAATAACTTGTTGCATTTTGTCTAATTTATTCACTAGATTTTTTTGTGCCTCTTCTAGTTCTTTCATTTTATCTTCTTTAAAATTTATAATCATATCCATTTGATCTACAACTACATTAAGAAAAACTGCAAATCTAGCTTTTACATAATCTAAGTCTTCTTTATTTTTCATATTTTTTTCAATATCTGCTAAAAAACTTTGATATTCTTCTTTTAAACTTGCCATTATTTTATCACCTTTCTATATTCTTTCCATATATTCGCCTGTTCTAGTATCTATTTTTAATATATCTCCTATGTTTACGAATAATGGAACTTGTATTTCTAAACCTGTTTCTAATTTTGCTGGTTTACCTGATGTTGTTGTTGTATTTCCACTAAATCCAGGTTCAGTATATGTAACTTCTAATTCTACAAATATTGGTGGTTCTACTGCAAATACATTTCCTTTGTATGAAAGAATTGTAACTTCCATATTTTCTTTTAAATATTTTAAGCAGTCACCTAATTGTTCTTCATTTAATGGGATTTGATCATATGTTTCATTATCCATGAAATAATATAATCCTCCATCATTATATAAATATTGCATTGCTTTTTTATCTATTTGTGCTGCTGGGTATTTGTCTGATGGGTTAAATGTTTTTTCTAATGTTGCTCCTGTTATTACATTTTTTAATTTTGTTCTAACAAAAGCTGACCCCTTTCCTGGTTTTACATGTTGAAATTCAACTACTCTATATACATTTCCTTCCATTTCAAATGTTGTTCCATTTCTAAAATCTCCTGCTGAATATACTGATGCCATAATTATTTCTCCTTTCAATTTCTTTTAATATTATAAATACTTTTTCTATTTTACTACAAATTACCAAAAAAATCAAGTATTTGGCCTTTTTATATCACAATATAATTTTTCTCAGATTTAGTTAAACTTATACATCCAAATTTTGTTATTGCGATTGTATCTTCTATTCTAACTCCAAATTTTCCTGGTAAATATATTCCTGGTTCATTTGTTACTACCATATTTTCTCTTAATTGTGTATCAGACTTATAATTAACATATGGTGCTTCATGTATTTCAAGTCCTACACCATGACCTAATGCATGTACTAAGTCATATCCATTTAATTTAAAATCATTTTCTACCATTTTTGTCAATAAACGTGTATTTGCTCCATCTTTGTATTCTTCTGTTGTTTGTAATTGATTTTTTAATACTAAATCATATACTGGTTTTATATTTTCTGGCACTTCTCCTACAAAAAATGTTCTTGTCATATCTGAGCAATATCCATTTACTTTACATCCCATATCTATTGTTATTATATCTTTTTCTTGTATTTTTCTCTCTGTTGGAACTGCATGAGGTTTTGATGTATTTTCACCTGATGCTACTATTGTATCAAATGATAATCCATCTGTTCTTTGTTTATAATATTGCTCTATTTCATCTGCTATTTGTTTTTCTGTCATACCTGGTTTTATATATGACAAAATATATGAAAAACAATTATCTGTAATTTCGCATGCTTTTTGGATATTACTTATTTCTTCTTCATCTTTAATCATTCTTTGTTTTTCTATAATATTTTCAGTTTCTACTAAATTATTTATTTTATATTTTCTTATATATTCTTTATATTTTGCATATGTCACATAATTTTCTTCAAATCCAACATTTTCACAAAATAGGAAAAAGTTCTCATAGTCATCTCTTGATACATCATTTATATCATATACTATGATTTCATCAAATAATGTTAATGTACTATGTACATGTTCAATATATCTTGCATCTGTTATATAGATATTTTCTTTTCTTGTTAATAATAAAATTCCTTCTGCTTGTATATTTGTTAAATATCTGATATTTACAGGGTTTGATATTATTAATCCTTGTAAATCTAAACTTGCCATTTTATTTCTTAACCATTGTAATTTAGCATTCATCGATTTAACCTCCGTTTATTGATACATTCCTAATGTGAAAATTTTCATTAATATTAGTTTTATTGTTTCAAAAGGTATATATATACTTATAAATGTTGCTATTACTATAAAAGGTCCAAAAGGTATATATTCATTTGTCTTCTTTAATTTTGTTGCTAGTAAAATTATGCTAAGTATTGCACCTATTAGAAATGATACTAATGTTATTATGATTATATTTGATAACCCAAAATATAATCCTAATGCTCCCATTAATTTAACATCTCCAAATCCCATAGCCTCTTTTCCATAAACTAGTCCACCTACTAGTGTTATTAACAAAAATATTCCTGCTCCTGCTACCATTCCTAATAACATATTTAATGTTATTGCTACATCTGATAATCCATATACAAATGCAAATAATATTCCTATTTCAAAAATTGTTAAATTTAATCTATTCGGAATTATTTGAAGTCTATAATCTATTACAAATGCTGATAGTAATAATGGTGTTAATATCATAAATTTAATTAAATCTAAATTTGCAACTATTGTTTCTTTTATTCCATAATTATATATTAGTGTTATATATATTATGGATGTTAATAACATTAATATGTAATTTGGTTTAAAACTTTTCTTATATTCTTTTACTATATCTAATGATATTACTTTTTTATATTCTGGCAACCTCTTATTTGCCCAATCAACCATTTGTCCAACAAATAAGCCTACTATCGCTGCTACGAGATAATATCCTATATGTACATCATTAAAATACATCTTTATTCTCCTCGTTTATTTCATTTTTCTTTTTTTAGTTGTTCTTTTATTTTATTTTCTATTGGTCTTTTCCATGCAGTATACCAAAATTCATTCTCTTTTATTGGGTCAACTAAAATAGTATACATTTTACATCTATTTCCCCCAATAATATCTGTAAAAATTTGATCTCCAACAATTGCAATATTTTCTGGTTTTTCATTCAACTCCCTTTGAACTTTTTTAAACCCTCTCTTCAATGGTTTCATCGCAAATCTATGATATGGAATATCCAATTTTTTTGATATATTTTTCAATTTTTCTTTATCATTTGAATTTGACAATATATATAATTTTACACCTTGACCTTTTAACTCTCTTGTCCATTTAACAATTTCTTCACTTAGTATTTTTTGTTTATCAATCAAAGTATTATCTACATCTAATATTAATGCTTTTATTTTATTTTTATTTAAAAACTCTATACTTATATTTTCTACTTTACTAAAATAAGATTTTGGATATAAAGTCATTTTTCCTCCTATTTTTTCATTTATTCAATAATATATTATCAATTACTTAATTTTTTGTCAACAATTTTTAAAAGCTCAAAATCAAGCCCATCCGCACTCACCAATTTAAACTCTATGCCAAAATATTCTCCCTCCACCGCATCTCTTATCGCAGTACTATGCAAATGTGCATAATAACATTTCTTAATCTCATATTTTTGCAACATCTTTATAAACTCATTTGTTTCATTATTTTGCACATTTTGCCTTACAATTGGTGGATAATGCATAAAAGCAATCATATTTTCATTATTTTCTTTATATTTTAATCCATCCTGTATAGATAACTCTAATCTTGCTACCTCTCTATTTATCATTTTTTTAGCCTCTTCGTCATCTTGCAAATTCCAGCCTCTTGTTCCAACTATTATTGTGTTCTCATATTTATATGAGTTATTATATAAAAAATCTATATTTTCCATTCCATTTTCTTTTATATATTTCCTCATACTTGTTACTGTACTCCACCAATAGTCATGATTTCCTTTTAACAAAATTTTCTTTCCTGGAAGTTTATTTATATATTCAAAATCCTTTATTGTATCTTTTAAATATGTAGACCATGAAAAATCACCTGGCAATATAACTAAGTCTTGTTCTTTTACTTTTTTTCGCCAGTCTTTTTCTATCTTTTCTTCATATCCTTCCCAATTTGTCCCAAATATGCTCATTGGCTTGTCTTCGCTAAATGATAAATGTAAATCTCCTATTGTGTATATTGACATTTTTTCTTTTCTAATGATATAGATATCATTATCTCCTTATTTTGCTATATTTAGGTTTTTAATAGGTTTTACCTATAAACCTGTTTATTGGGCATTATTTCCAATTAAATTTTCTCTTTGTTCTTTAATTTCTGTTGTCATTTTTTTACCACAAAAATCACATCTATTTGTATCTTCTGCACATTGTTTACAAATATCTTCATGCATTGATGAATCTTCGAATGTTGCTCCACAAATTTTACATGTATGTGGTGCTAAATCCATTGTTGCCATATGTAATACTACATTACAATTATCATCTCCAAAAGCTTCTTTTGCTTTCTTTTCTTTTTCGCTACTTTTTCCATAAATTACTGCAAATACTGCTATTACTATGATTAATATTATTACTGCTAATAATATTAAAATTTTATTTGATTTTGTTTTTTCTTTTGTTTCTTTCTCTACTTTTTTATTTTCTTTATCCATATTTTTCTCCCCCGTTTTCTTCTTATAATTTTAAATTTGGTACAGCATTTAAGTCTAAATTATCTCTTCTTCCTGCTATATAGTTATAATATCCTGCTGATGCTATCATTGCTGCATTATCTGTGCATAGTTTCATGTCTGGCATGTATACTTTTATACCTTTTTCTTTTAAATTTAAAAATTCTTGTCTTATATAACTATTTGCTGATACTCCTCCTGCTAATACTATCGTATTTAAATTTGTAAGTTTTATTGCTTTCTTTACATTTTCAATTAAAATCTCTGTTACTGTCTTTTCAAAGCTTGCACATAAATCTGCTTTATTTATATCTGGCATTTTATGGTGTAAGTTTATTACTGCTGTTTTTATTCCACTAAAACTAAAATCTAAATTATCAAAATGAGTTTTTGGTAATTCTATATTTGGCTTTCCTTCTTTTGCTAGTTTATCAATTTTAGGTCCACCTGGATAACCTAAACCTACTACTCTTGCTACTTTATCAAATGCTTCTCCTATTGCGTCATCTCTTGTTTTTCCAAGCATTTCAAATGTTGTATAATCTTTTACATGTACTATTCCTGTATTCCCACCTGACATCATTACACATAAAAATGGTGGTTCTAATTCTTTATATGTTATATAGTTTGCCGCAATATGTCCTTGGATATGGTTAACTCCTACTAGCGGTATATTATTTGCTAAGCTTAAAGCTTTTGCATATGATAAGCCAACTAACAATGCTCCTACTAATCCTGGGCCATATGTTGGAGTTATTGCTGTAATATCTTGCATACTAACATTTGCAGTTTCTAATGCTTTTTTAAACACTCTTGAAATAGCTTCAATATGATTTCGTGAAGCTATTTCTGGTACTACCCCACCATATTTTTCATGTATTGGTATTTGTGTATCTATTATATTTGATAAAATTTCTCTTCCATTTTTAACAACTGCTACTGATGTTTCATCACAACTTGTTTCAATTCCTAGTGTTAATATATCTTTCATTTTATATCCTCGCATATTTAATATGCAATTTTCTCCTTTTATGATTTATTTAGGTTTTAAGGTTTCCTATAACCTATATTTTTATACTGGTACTCCTGTTATAAATCCTGCTAAATGTAAAATTCCATTGCTTATTGCACTTATTGCTGGTGATATTATAATACTTGCAAGTCCTGTAATCCATATTACTACAAATATGATGTAAAAAATTTGCTCGTTATTAATAAACCATGACTTTGCATTATATGGTAAAAATGGCATTATTATTTTTGAACCATCTAGTGGTGGTAATGGTATTAGGTTAAATACTCCTAAACCTATATTTATTGATACTATTGATGAGATTAGTGTTCTTATAATAAAACCCATGTTAGACCTCAAAAAATCTGCACTACCAAATTTATATGCCAAACAATAAATTATAGCAAAAATTATTGCAAGTATTATATTCATTGCTGGCCCTGCTATTGAAACAAGTGCTTCACCTTTTTCCATAGACATTTTTCTTGTATAATTTCTTGGGTTTACATGGACTGGTTTTCCCCATCCAAATCCCGCAAATACTAATAATAAAGTTCCTATTGGGTCAAGATGAGCAAATGGGTTTAAACTTAGTCGACCTTCTCTTCTTGCAGTATCATCTCCTAATTTGTCTGCTACAAAAGCATGTGCAAATTCGTGGAAAGTTATAGCAATTAATACTGCTGGTATGCTGATTACTAGTGAAAATAGCATTCCTGGGTTTGTAGTATATTGTACTATCATTGACAATACCATTATTGCTATTATTATATAAATAATTCTTTTATCAAATGAAAAATTGAACATATTTTTCCCCCTAAATCTTTTTTATGTAAAAAATGCAACATCATTATTTTTCTCTAATGTTGCATTTTTCTAATAGTTATCTTATGTTATAAAATTACATAAATTAATTAATTTCTTTTTCTACTTGTTCTATAACACCTTTGTATTCTAATAATTTTTCATCAAGTCTTTTTTGACATTTTTCAAAAACTTCAACAAGTAAGCTTATATCTTCTGTTGTTTGTGCTGTATATAAAGCATTTCTATATTCCTTATTATATTCATCATCTATTGCAATCAAATCAACATTATTTTCTATACATTGTTTAAATATGACAAATCTTCCAATTCTACCATTTCCATCCTGAAAAGGGTGTATATGTTCGAATTCTTGATGAAAATTAGCTATTGCATAAATGTCTTTTTTACTTTCTTTCCAATCTTCTAATAAATTGAACATACAATTTTCTACTAAATGTGGTTCACACAATTTCAGGTCTGTTTTAGATAGTCTATTTTCATATTTTTTCCATTTTCCTATATTATCTATTTCTTCGTCTACTGTCCCTTTTTTTAATATTCTGTGCCATTCCCACAACAAATATTTATCTAAAGGTTGCTTTAATGTATTTATAACATTATCAAATAACTCTAGTGAATTTTTTGTTTCTATAACATCATCTAAAAAATGCTCTCCATTTACTTGCCTTTGTTCTAATAAATCTATTAAATTTTCTTTGCTAAATGTACTTCCTTCTAGTTTATTTGAATGATATAAATATTCTATTTTTATAGCATCATATGCTGAATTTTTTATTTTAGATAATTTTTGCATTGTGTCAATAGAAATTTTCACATATATTTCCCCTTTCGTAATTATTCTCATACTTTAATTTAAAGGTTTCATTGTTGGGAATAATAATACATCTCTAATTGAAGCAGAATCTGTTAATAACATAATAAATCTGTCTATTCCTATTCCTAATCCTCCTGTTGGTGGTAAACCTATTTCTAACGCTTGGATATAGTCCTCATCCATCATTCCAGCTTCTTCATCTCCTGCATCTCTTGCTTCTACTTGTTTTTTAAATCTCTCATATTGGTCTATTGGGTCATTTAATTCTGAGAATGCATTACCATATTCTCTTCCTCCAATAAATACTTCAAATCTTTCTGTTAATCTTTCATCTTTTACACTTCTTTTAGCAAGTGGTGAAATTTCTACTGGATAATCATATATAAATGTTGGTTGTATTAATGTTTTTTCTACATATTCATCAAAGAATAGGCTTATAACATCTCCTCTTGTTTCTTTTGTTTTATCAGGAATTTCTATATTTCTTTCTTTTGCTAGTCTTACTGCTTCTTCATCTGTATTTATTTCATTAAAATCTATTCCTGTTGCTTCTTTTATTGAATCTATCATTGTTATTCTTTTCCATCCAGGTGTTAGGTCTATTTCTTGTCCTTGATATGTAATTTTTGTTGTTCCTAAAACTTCTTTTGCTGTTCTTGAAAATAGTTCTTCTGTTATATCCATCATATCATGGTAATCTTGATATGAAGCATATAATTCTAGCATTGTAAATTCTGGGTTGTGTCTTATATCCATTCCTTCATTTCTAAATACTCTTCCTAATTCATATACTTTGTTAAATCCACCTACTATTAACCTTTTTAAGTTTAGTTCTAGTGCTATTCTTAAATACATATTAATATCTAATGAGTTATGGTGTGTTATAAATGGTCTTGCTGTCGCTCCTCCTGATATTGTGTTTAATATTGGTGTTTCTACTTCTAAGAATCCTTTTTCATCTAATATTTTTCTTATATTGCTTATAATTTTACTTCTTAATAAAAATGTTTGTTTTACTTCTGGATTTACTATTAAATCTGTATATCTTTGTCTATATCTTAAATCTGGGTCTTTTAGTCCATGGAATTTTTCTGGTAATGGTCTTAATGATTTTGAAAGTAATGTTACTTCTTTTGCATGTACTGATATTTCTTCTGTTCTTGTTTTAAATACAAAACCTGTTATTCCTATAATATCTCCTATATCCCATGTTTTGAATGCTTTGTAACTTTCTTCTCCTAAGTCATTTATACTTACATAACTTTGGATTTTTTCATCACAATCTTGTATTGTACAAAATGATGCTTTTCCCATTATTCTTTTTGCTATTATTCTTCCAGCTACTGTTACATCTTTTTGTTCAAATTGTTCATAGTTTGCTTTTATTTCTCCTGCTGTGTTTGTTCTATTGAATTTTGTTATTTCATATGGGTCTTTTCCTTGTTCTTGTAATTCTTTTAATTTATCTCTTCTTATTTGCATTAAATGATTTAAGTCTAATTCTGGTTCTTGATTGTTTGTGTTGTTTTTATTTTCTGACATTTATATCTCTCCTTTTCTTTTTGGCTTTTTTACTTGGTATATTATACCTTAAAATGTGGAAAAAGTAAAGGAAACTAAGTTGATTTTTCAAATTAGTTTCCTTTCTTGTTCTTTTATTTCTTCCTTTCATATGTTGACACATCTTCTCACTTTTGGAGTCTTCTATAAAATTTAGCCTCTTGACTATTTTATATTTTTTCTACATATATCTTATCATTTACTGCTACTACTGTGTAACAAATTATGTCTTTCAAATCTCTAATTTCGTCAAATTCTCTATACTCTTCTATTTGTTTCTTTGCTTCTTCTTGTTTTTCTTTTAATCTTCCTTCTTCTCCCTTTTTCAAGTATTTAAACTCAATCATTACTCCTTTATATCCTCTATTTGAATCTTTTGGCATTAATAAAATATCTGGATATTTTCTTTGTATTTCCATTTCTGATTTTAGTCTAAATATTTTTAAATTCATTGCTATACAGAAAAATATTAATTTCACATATTTTTCATCAAATTTTTGATAATCTCTATTTGATAAATTTGTTAAATATTCTTGTACCTTTTCCATTATTTTGTCTATTTTTCCTTCTATTGCTATTTCTTTTGCTATCTCTGTATAATCACTTTGTGTTACTTCTAATTCTGTTTTTTGTTTTAATATTTCCATAAAGTATTCTGAATATATTTCTCTCATTACTTTATTTGGTATTTTTAGTTCTAATTTTCCAAATTCTTCTCCTGTTATTGTTAAATACCCTAAATAAAATAACATTGAAATTAGGTCTATATCTGTAAATTCCATTGCTGGATTAAATTTTTGCCTTATTTCACTTACTATTCCTTCTCCTGATACTGTTTTTTCTATTATTTTTTCTCTTTCTTCTCCTTGGCACAAATCTAACATTTTTCCTAATTTTGTATAATCACTTGCTATGTTCATGTCTATTAATTGTTCTGGCATTCTTCCTAATCCTATATAATTATTTAAAAAGTATAGACACATATTAGAGTTATATATTTTTTCTTTTCCATGTAATGAAAATTTATATCCATCGTAGTTTTCTCTCATTATTGGTATTGTTTCTTCTTGTTGTTCTTCATTCACATTTTGTTCTTTCATTAATTCTTTTAATTCTTTTTCTGTAAATCCCATCATTTCGTTAAATCTTTCATCTTGTGTTTTGTCTGAACTTATATTAAATCCTGATGTTAAACTGTCTAATGTTATTGGTGCTACTCCTGTTATAAATATTCTATCTACTACACTTTCTGTTCCTTTTTTTAGTATTTCATACCATTTTCTTACTTTTCCGTTTTTAGATACTAAACTTTTAAATTGGCTTGTGTTAAATCCTAGTAATTCATTTGCAAAATGGTCATATTCATCTATTATTACATATATTTTTTCTTCATTTCTTTGGATATAAAATGCTTTAAACAAATTGTCTAATATGTTTTCTGCTTCATCTTCCATGTTTATATAAAAATCCAATCCATACTTATCAATAAATAATTTTATTGATGATGCTACCTCACTTTTAAATCCTTTTATTGTTGATTCTTCATCTGTTGTATCTATCCCTGAAAAGTTAAATTTTAATATATGATAGGTATTTTTTAATTTTGTTGGCTCTTTTCCTATATATGTTTCTCCAAATAATTCTTGAAATTTGTCTATTTTTTTGAAATCATAATAATTTTCTAACATGCTTGTAAATAATGTTTTTCCAAATTTTCTTGGTCTTAAAAAAATTATATATGGCTCTGCTAAATTTTCTAATTTTTCTATATACATCGTTTTGTCTACATAATAGTAATCATTTTCTTTTAATCTTTCATAATCACTGATTCCATATGGTAATTTTTTCATTTTTACCATCCTTTCTCTCTCTTTTATTCATTTATATTTTACTATATAAAAAATAAAATAGCAATTATTTTGCTATTTTATTTTAAGTATTATATGGATTTTCTTTATTTTAAATTTAAGCTTTTTTATTTTGTAAATTATATAACCAATATCATTCTAAATGTTATTCTTATAGACTTATTTCCCTCAGCATTATAACAAGCAAATATACCAGGGCTACTAGCCTCAAAGCTTCCTCCCCTATCAAAGAATGGCTCTTCATTACTAGGAAATGTCATCCAATTATTAAACCATGCTATTATTACAGTTGAAAAATTAGCATCATAATCTCCTGCTGTTTCATATAATGCATTTCCTTTATATTTTACCATATTTTCATAATCTGTTCTTAAATCATTTACAGATTCATATACTTCTTTATATTTCGTAGCTTTACTTTGAGTTTCTTCTGTGTTTCCATATAAGTCATTTGCTCCATCTCCGCCATATTTTTTCAAATTTTCATGTCCGTTATTTATGTATGTTGCAACACATTCTGATGTTGTTCCGCTCATATCAAATACTCCGTTTGCATTTAAAGTTGTAGACTGTCCTTTATTTGCTTTATATATTTCTTTCTTTTCTGATGTTCCTCCTGTTATTTGATTTTTTGAATTTAATTCTATTTCTTTCCCATTTGTACCATATTTGCTATGTCCTAAATATGCAACTACTCCCCATTCACTATTTTTCGTCATATGACTATTTAAATTTACTTTTTCTCCAAATGTTGCATCTAGTCCTGCATGATATCGTTCATTCATTGTCATATTAACTAATGGTGAATCTCCTGGTTTTACACTTATATTTTCTTTTGTTCCTGTTGTTTCAAACTTTCCTACCCATAATCCAGTTATTTCTCCAAATCCTCCTCCATTTTCTGCACTTGCTGTGAATGCTGGGTGGACTAGCCATTCATTTTGTACTCCATTTGTATATGTTACTTTACTTGGGTCTGTTATTATTGTTCCATTTTCTCCATTTAAAAATCTGTTATTTGTATCTATAAATGCTACTTCTATTGTTCCTGCTTCATTTGTATGATATCCTTTTGTTATTTTATATGCATATCTTGGTATCCATACAAACATACTTCCATCACTTGTTGCTACATTTGCCCATTTGCTTCCTTCTTGTTCTTCTCCTATATATTTTATTGGTGTCATATTTCCTTTTAATCTTGGTGCATTTACTTGTACTTCTTCACTATCTGTTTTTGAAATATCTTTATATCCATACCATTCACTGTCTGTCTTTGTTGTTGCTATCCAGTCTGTCGTTATTTCTATCGGTTTTACTTCTATTTCTTTAATTGCTGATTCTACTTCTTCTCCATGGTATACTTGTACTTCATATACTCCTAACTCTTCTACTCTTATATCTATTTCTGTTCCTTCAAATTCTTCTGTTTGCTTCCATTCTTCTCTTCCTTTTATTCTGTATCTTACTTGCCATTTATTTATCGCTTTTGTTGATGTTATATCAAATACTGTTATATTTCCCTTTATTGGGCTTTCTGTTTGTGAAGCTAATTCAAAGTCTATCTCCTTTTGGGTATCATTATAGTCTATGTTATATAAACCATCTGGTAATTGAGCTACTGTATAGCATACCTTGCCATCAAAATCCACTCCTATTACTGCTACTACGCTTCTTTTTTCTACATTTACAAAGTATTCATTTTCTACTCCGTCTATTCCTAGCCCCTTTATTATATCTTCATTATAATATTTATAACCTGTGCTATCTGTTATTCCAGAAGCATCTTGTGTAAATACTTCACTTGCCTTTCCTCCTGCTTCTGTTATATTTTTTCCTATATTTTTTATTTCTTCTCCTTTATATTTTGTTCCATTTATCTCTACTTCTTTGTTATTTTTATATGCATCATATAGCTCATTTGCTTCTACTTGCATTATCTTCATTTCTGTTGTAAATTTTGTTTGTTTTGATGATTTTATTGTTTGTACTCCACTTGTTATTCCTATTCCTGCTAATATTAATAGCACTATTATTGTTATTACTAAACTTATTAGGGTTACTCCCTTTTGATTGTTTGTTTTTCTTTTCATCATTAGTCTCCTTTTAATCTTTCTTTATTAATAATTATTTTACATCTTTAAATTGTTTATTCTTTTTATATAATATAACAGCTATTATACTTAATAAAATAATTATAAAAGGAATTATTTTTCTTATTCCTGCATTTGGCAAAATATTTTTGCTTACACTATTATCTATTTTTTCTGAATTTATATTTTGATTTGTATTATCTGATTGTGTTTCTTCACTAGTTCTAGCTATAATTTTAACTTCAAATGTTGCTATTTTTCCTTCATATTCTACTTTTAATGTATTTGTTCCTATTGTAGTATTATTAAATCCTGTTACTTTTACATTTTCATTTGTTAGGCTTATTGTATCTGTTGTTTCGTCATTATATGTTACTGTTATTATTCCTCCTGTTAAATCTATATCCTCATAATTTTGTATGTAGCTAATTTTAGTTGGTAATGTCGTTACTTCTATACTGCTTATTTGTTTTGATATTATATCTACTTGAAATGTAGTTGTTATTCCTTCATACTCTACTGATAATGTATTTTTTCCTATTTTGCTGTTATCAAATCCTGTTACTTTTACATTTTCATTTGTTAAACTTATTGTATCTGTTGTTTCATCATTATATGTTATTGTTAATATTCCGCCTACTAAATCTAAATTTTCATAATTTTGTATATAGTTTGTTTTAGTTGGTAGTGTTGTTACTTCTATTCTACTTACTTGTTTTGATATTATATTCACATCAAATGTAGTTGTTATTCCTTCATACTCTACTGATAATGTGTTTTTTCCTATTTTACTATTATCAAATCCTATTACTTTTACATTTTCATTTGTTAAGCTTATTGTATCTGTTGTGTTATCGTTATATGTTATTGTTAGTATTCCACCTACTAAATCTAAGTTTTCATAATTTTGTATATAGTTTGTTTTAGTTGGTAATGTTGTTACTTCTGTTTTTGTTATATTTTTCTCTCTTTCTGTCGCATATGCCATTGAAGGTCTAAGTACTGCATAATAATCTTTTCCAAGTAATGTTCTTAAATCTGTAAATTCATTTGTTATATTTTTCAAATTTCCTTTTTCATCGATTCCTATAAATCCTGCCATTTCTTTTCCATCAACTGTTATTTTATCTGATTCACTAATATATATCAAATAATAAATTCCATCTTCTGTTTCATATGTTACATTTTCATTTGCTGTTTGGGTATTTTTATAAACTAAGACATCTCCTGTTTGGAAATTTTCTTTATAAATATTATCCGCTCTACTGCTTCTTCCTCTTTCTTTTGGTACTGTATTTTCCCAAAATTTTAAATAGACTTCATTTGAAGTATTTGTATATAAAGCTCCCCAATAATTACTTACTACTAAATTATAGAATTTATTTTTTTCATTTAAATAAGCTGTTGGTCTTAGACTATTTCCTTCTGGATAATATTGTGTTCCAGCTCTCGTTACTATCAAGTCTGTTATGTCTAAATCTTTAAGTTCAAGAATAATTCCTAGGTCTTTGTTATATATATTAGAAATTAATTCTTGTCCTTTATAAGTTTTTGAATTTAATAAATTTTCTGTTTGTGACTTAATCTTATTTTTTTCAGTGTCATTAAGATTACTAGAAATAGTATTTTTTAATGTTGCTGATGGTATATTTGCAACTGTCCCTGTTGAAACAATCTCTTTTCCTATATCATTCAAATTATTCTTTACTTTTACTGTATACTTTATTTCTTTTGTTTTTCCTGGTTCTAAATTAGATATTGTCCAGGTAATTGTATTGTTATCTACTTTTCCATTATTTGCGTCTTTAATCTCTACATACTCAGAAATATTTTCTACTACATTAAAATCTTTATATGTTTCTTTACTATTATTAACAATTTTTATTGTATATTCCAAAGAATCATTTAGCCCTACAACAGAATTATTAAAAACATCTACTGTTTTTTCAATATCTATTGAACTATATTCAATTCTGCTTAAAGATTCTTCTGAAATTTCGTAATCTTTTAAAGTTCTTCCTGTACATATATATGAAGTATTTGCACTTGCATCACTTTTAAATTCTGTATCATAATATTTTCCTGTATATTCTCCATTTTCATCTTTAAGTAAAGGTCTTAAAATTGCAAAATAAGATGTATTTCTCATATTGTATAATAGTGAAGTTCTTGTTTTATCACTTGATATTTGATATGTATTTGCCAAATATAGTTCTCTAAATGTGCCTTCTGTAATTCCTGTATTTTCATTTGGTATTTCTCCATAACTTAATCCTTTTGTGATTTTTGTGGTTTTCATTTCATATTGAGAGTTTGATTCACGTATAATGGCATCTATTGGGTTTCCATCAGAATCATATATTATATCATATACAAGTAATGCATGTCCTGCTGAGCCTGTATGATAGCAAATAATGTCCCCTACTTGTAAATCATATTCTGTTAAAAGTTGTTTGGCATAATTAGCTCTTCCTTCTGTTGTTGATAAATCTATATTTTTTTGATTGTTTTTATTGTCATAATATACTGTTTTTCCAGCATCATCTTTAGTTTTTTGCCAGTATTCTATAATATCATTTGTTTTTATGTTATCTTTGTCATAATACTTTTCTGCATATGCTATTATTTTATGTGTTATTTCTGGAAGTTGTATTCCAAATGATTGATAATATACTGAATATGTAAAATCACTACATACACTATAAATAGTGTTTTGATTAGTTGCTTGCTCAGGCGGATATAAAAATGACTTTCTATACTCACAGTACTGAGCAAATTTGCCTTTATTATAATAAGCATTTGCTACTTCTTGAATTGCTCTTTGTTCTGTTGTTGAACCAGTAGTAGCTGTACTATTTGCAATAGATTTTAATTTTACAGTAAAATTTACACTTATTATAAGTATTAAGATTATTAAAAATTTTTTTATTATTTTTTTCATTTGTCCCCCTTTATAATTGGCTGGGGTAGTAGGATTCGAACCTACGAAATGTCGGAGTCAGAGTCCGATGCCTTACCGCTTGGCGATACCCCAATTTACATGTTAATTATATATATTTTTTGTTTGTTTTACAAGTATTTTTATAAAAAATATTTTTCCAAAATTAGTATTTCCTACTTATATATAAAAAGTTTAATTTTTTACATATTTCACTTGAATTTATTTTATTTTTAGTATACTATATAAAGAGATTATAAAGAGATTACATAGGAGGATTAATAATGCCAAGAAAAACAAAAGAAATAGAAGAAATAAAAGAAGTAATTGCTGATACTAAAAATGACAAAAAAAATACTAGTAAAAAGACTACCTCAAAGAGTAATACTTCAACCAAAAGCGCTACTAGTTCAAGTAAGTCTAAAAAAACAGCTACTAAAACTAATACAAAATCTAAAACTGCAAAAACAACTAGTGCTTCTAAGAAAACTGCAAAAGCAAGTAAAACTACAAAAAGTACTATTAAGAAGAAAACTACTACTAGTACTAAAAAAACAGTTTCAAAAAGAGCTACTCGTGCTAATTCAAAAAAGGTTAATGTTGTAGAATATTATGATTTGCCTTATAGATATAATCAAACTGTTGTTAAAGTATTAGCTCAAACTCCTAATAATCTATTTATTTATTGGGATATATCTGATAAAGATAGAGAAAAATATAAAAAACAATATGGAGATAACTTCTTTGAAACTACTAAACCAGTTTTAATTGTTCATAATGATACTTTAAATTATAGTTTTGAAGTAAATATTAATGATTTTGCTAATAGTTGGTATCTTCACATAAATGACGCAAAGTGTGATTATCGTATTGAGCTTGGTAGACGTCCTATTGTAAAAAATGAAGTTTATGAAAATGTTAATTATATACATGTTTCTACTTCAAATGAAATAGAATCGCCAAATGATCATATATTATTTGCTCAAACTGTTAAAAATAAGAGCGTTTCTTTTAGAAATGTTAAAACAGGTAATGAAACTATACGTAATATAAATATTTCTTCTCCTGATTTTAAAAATATGGGAGAATTGTATAATATTTACGAATTGTATAAAGCAATTTATCAAGATGAAAATATTGAAGAATTATATGACTTATCAAATCCTAGCTCTGGCAATCCTTCTTCTGGAAATTTTCGTTTAAATCATAGCTAATAATATACATTTTAATAAAAATATTTTATATTTGAGGCACTACCCAAAAACTCAGTGATGTGCCTTTTATATTTCATAATATAAGAAACAAGAAAAGGAGAAATATATAATGCAAAAAAAGAAAGGATATGTAAGTTTTGTTCTTCATGCACATCTTCCATTTATTCACCATCCAGAAAGTGATGATTATTTGGAGGAATCTTGGTTATATGAAGCAATTTCTGAAACATATATACCATTATTAACAAATTTTCAAAAACTAGTTGATGAAGGAGTAAATTTTAGAATTACAATGTCTATGACTCCTCCACTGCTTTCAATGTTAGATAATAAATTATTACATAAAAAATATATTAATTATTTAAATAAATTAATTGAATTATCAGAAAAAGAAATAAAAAGAACTGCTGGTGATAAAAGATTAAACGAGCTTTCACATTATTATTATGATAGATATTCTAATGATTTACATTTATTTAAAGATGTTTACAAATGTAATTTAATACAAGCTTTTAAACATTTCCAAGATATTGGAGTTTTAGAAATTATAACTTGTGGAGCTACACATGGTTATTTCCCTATTTTATATGTAAATGAAAAAACAGTAAAAGCTCAAATAGCAGTTGGTGTACAAACATATGAAAGATACTTTGGAAGAAAACCTCGTGGTATTTGGCTTCCTGAGTGTGGTTATGTTCCAGAAGCTGATAAGTATTTAAAAGAATTTGGAATTGAATATATTATAACAGAATCTCATGGTATTTTATATGCAGACCCTACACCACTTTATGGTACATTTGCTCCAATTGTTTCTCCGGAAGGAGTAGTTGCTTTTGGTAGAGATATTGAATCTTCAAGGCAGGTTTGGAGCTCTATTGACGGTTATCCAGGTGATTTTAATTATAGGGAATTTTATAGAGATATTGGATATGATGCTGATTATGACTATATAAAACCATATATTGCACATAATGGTGTTAGAGTTCATACAGGTATAAAATATTATAGAATAACTGGTAAAACTGAATTTAAAGATTATTATAATTTACAATGGGCAAAAGATTCTGCTGAAAGACAAGCAGGACATTTCTTAGATTGTAGAAATAAACAAATTGAAAATTTAGCACAATATACTGAAAATCCTCCAATTATATTATGCCCTTATGATGCTGAATTATATGGTCATTGGTGGTATGAAGGTCCTTATTGGTTATATATTTTATTTAAAAAGATTTATTATGATGATTGCAATTTTGAATTAATAACACCTTCTGAATATATTGATAAATATCCAAATATGCAAGTAGCTTCTCCATGTAGGTCTAGCTGGGGTGCTAATGGATATAGTGAAGTATGGTTAAATCCTTCTAATGATTATGTACATAGACATTTACATGTAGCTGGTGATAGAATGTGTGAACTTGCACATTTATTTCCTAATGAAACTGGTTTAAAGAAAAAAGCTTTAAATCAATGTGCACGTGAATTACTATTAGCACAAAGTAGTGACTGGCTATTTATTATAACAAATGGTACTATGGTTGATTATGCTAAGAAAAGAATTAAAGACCATATTGGTAGATTCACTACTTTATATAATGATATTAAAAATGATACTATTGATGAGGATTTCTTAAATGACATTTATGAAAAAGATTGTGTATTCCCTGATATAGATTATATGATTTATTTTTAAAAGTCAGAAATACTAATTTAAGTTAAACTTAATTAGTATTTCTATTTTTTTATTTATCACTTTATCTTATTTCTTTCATATTATAATGTATAAGTTTTTTAATTTTAGTAGATACTAATTTTATTAGAAAGGGGAATAGTGATGAAATCTTTGTGTGTAAAAACAAACAATTCCAGATTATTAGATTATCTACTTAATGAATTAAAATATATAGACCTTGATAATGTTTGTTTTTCAACTAATACTTTTAAACATTATAAAAATGTAATTATTCATTACTATGGGCAAGATACAGAAAAATTTTTCTCTAAAATTAGTTATCTACTTTCATTTTTAGTAATTGACGAGCTAGAAGATTCATTTTTCAAATCTCTACTTTCTCAAAACTATTTTTATTTTGCTCATGATGAAAGAAGTAAGATTTTAAATATTTGTTATGATATTTTATCTGATGATTATTATAAATGGTTTGATAAAAAAATGAATTGTTTATATAACAGCTTTTACGAATTTATTTCTAGTAATAAATCTATTGTATTATCTGGGTTTATTAATTTTAGAATTAAATCTTATTTTGAAATACTTGATGAAATTATCAATGAAGCTGTTAATTCTTATATAATTGAAAAAGAATACTTAGAATTCATTTCTTTATTAAAATTATATGTAAATTCTCAAAGTGCTAATTGTGAAATCGTTCACCTTGTTTATACAACTCATGAAAGTATATTATTAGACAGCGAAAAAAATATTATAAATTGCTATGATGATTTATTTAATGCTAAATATTTAAGTGATATCTCTTTTTCTTCTCACGATTATGCATTAAATACTTTACTTAATTTGTTACCTAAAAAAATTTATATTCATTTAATTGACGGAATAAAAGATGAATTTATTAATACTTTACAATTAGTATTTGAAAAAAGAATTGAATTATGCATTGATTGTGATATATGTTCACTTTACAAATCTAAAATTAAAAGTTTTGAAAACATCAATTCAAAAAAATTAAATTAGATGATAGATAATTATATTCTCTAAAAAGTCAAAAATATAAACACAAATTATTAAGTTTTGTAATTTAATAATCTGTGTTTATAAAACTTTTATTCCTTATATTATCCTTCTATTGAGTCTAATGAATTTAATGAATTCATTGAATCTTCTAATCCTGGTAATAATGACATCATTACATTTTCATCAAATTTAACTTTCCATTTTCCATCTTTTTTAACTGTTTCTATTGTAACTGTATTTGTAACTGTTGAAACATCTTCTTTTCTTAATTCTTCTAAAAATTTATTTTGTGTTTCACTTTCACTTGTTTCTGTTCCTGCTAATGCATCTTTAACTACTATTTGCATATAATTTCCCATTATTGTTTTAAAATCTTTATTTGTTACTTCTAATTCCACTGTTGCAGTATCATTATCTTTATTTACTTTTAACACTTTCCAATCCATTTTATTAAACAATTCTATCATTACTTCTTGTGAAAAATCTTCTTCATTAATAGAAATATCCTCTGTTTCCGTATATTTATTTATTCCAGCAAAATCACCATTCTTCAAGCAATTCAAAACTCCCTCTACTGACTTATCAGGTGTATCTGGCAATACTATTAAAGCTGTAACTGCTAATAAAAGCACAATAACTAATATTATTCCTCCTACCCAATATCCAGCTTTACTTTTTTTCTTTGTATCTTGAAATTGTTTTGTATCATTTTTTTGTTTTTTCATTTCCTTTGGTTTTACTTGACTAAATTTAGCATCATCCTTCTTTGTCTCTGTTTTTTCATTTTTCTTGTTATCAACTTTTTTATTGTCTATGTCTTGTTTCTCTAATTTTTTCTCATCTTTCTCCATACCTATCCCTCTTTCTTTTTAGATTTGTTTCTACATAGATTATATCTTAACATTCCATATTTTTCAACAATTTTTTCAAAAAAACTTTACTATTATAAATATTTGTAGAGTAGTTCAAAAGGTTAATATATAAATATTTTTTTATTTCTAAATACTGCGTAAGCGACCAAACGAGCGACAGCGAGTGCGATTGGAGCAACCTACAATTTATTCTTTCAGAGGTTGCGACACACAAAGTATTTAGAAATAAAAAAATATTTATATATTAACCTTTCGAACGGCCCATTATTTTTTAACTCAAACTTGCTAAACTGATAAATTAATCCCGCTTGCCACTATCTGTGTCATATTCTCAATCAACTCATCAATCTCCTTCGGAGTCACAATCAAATTATAATCATTTGGAACCAAAGCCTCCTTTATCTCCTCATAATTATCCTCTTCTTTTAACTTATTCAAATAATCATTTGACTTTGCCTCATCTTGAAGCTTTGTAATAAACAAATCCAAACTATCATTCACCAAAACCGCAGTTTCCACAACAGTAGGTATTCCTATCGCAACAACAGGAACCCCCAAACTATTTTGGCTTATTTCACTTCTTGTATTTCCCACACCAGCCCCTGGAACTATTCCTGTATCTGAAATTTGTACTGTACTACTTATCCTCTCGATGCTTCGTGAAGCCAATGCATCAATTACAATTAATAACTTAGGATTAATATTATCAACTATTCCCTTTAATATCTCAACTGTCTCAATACCAGTTGTTCCTAATACACCAGGAGATATTGCGCTTACCATTCTTGTTCCCTCTTCTACATATTGTGGCAAATAATTTATAATATGTCTTGTTACTTCAATATCATTTATTACTTTTGGTCCTAAACTATCTGGTGTTACATATATATTCCCAAGACCTACTACTAAAATTTCACCTTGCTTATCTATATGTGCATCTATTATCTTTTTTAATTCCTCAGATAAAACATTTGAAGCTTTTTCTATTTCTTCATCTTGTGCTATTTTTAAATTTTTAACATCTATTGTTACATATGTTCCAATTGGTTTCCCTATTGCTTTTTCTCCTTCTTCATTAGTTATTTTCACTCTTTCTACCCTAAGATTATCATCTATTTGTTGTTCTTCACTCTCTACTCCATTTATTTCATTTTCAACTTGATTTGCTTTTTTATACAAATCTCTTCTTTCTGACGCTAAATCTGTTCTAAAATTGTACATAAAAAAACCTCACTTTCTTTTTTATTTATTATTTACTTTTTTGTCCTTTTTATTATAAAGTTAGAAAAAAATATTTTTTTCTTGTAATAAAAAAAATCAATAATCTCAGAATTTAATTTTCCTCAACTATTGATTTTCTTATAATCCTAATTAATTATAAATATTTTTTCAAAAATTTTCCCGTATAACTTCTCTCATTTGTACATATTTGTTCAGGAGTTCCTACTGCAATAACTTCTCCACCATTTTCTCCACCTTCTGGACCTAAGTCTATTATGTGGTCACATGTTTTTATTAAATCTAAATTATGTTCTATTACTATTATTGTATTTCCTGTATCTACTAATCTTTGTAATATATCTACTAGTTTGTGAACATCTGCTATATGTAGTCCTGTTGTTGGTTCATCTAAGATATATAATGTTTTTCCTGTTGCTCTTTTTGAAAGTTCTGTGGCTAATTTTACTCTTTGTGCTTCTCCTCCTGATAATGTTGTTGATGGTTGTCCTAGCTTAATATAGCTTAGTCCTACATCATATAGTGTTTGAATTTTTTGCTTTATTTTTGGTATTTTATCAAAAAATTGTAATGCTTCTTCTACCGTCATATCTAGCACATCTGCTATTGTTTTTCCTTTATATTTTACTTCTAATGTTTCTCTATTATATCTTTTCCCTTTACATACTTCACATGGTACATATATATCTGGTAAAAAGTGCATTTCTATTTTGTGAACTCCATCACCGTTACAGCTTTCACATCTTCCGCCTGGTACATTAAAGCTAAATCTTCCTTTTTGATATCCTCTTAATTTTGCTTCTTCTGTTGCTGCAAAAATATCTCTTATTAGGTCAAATACTCCTGTATATGTTGCAGGATTTGAACGTGGTGTTCTTCCTATTGGTGATTGGTCTATATTTATTATTTTGTCTATTTGCTCTATTCCTTTTATTCCTTTACATCTTCCTGGCTTTTCATTTGAGCCATTTAATTCTTTTGCTATTGTTTTATATAATACTTCATTTACCAATGTTGATTTTCCTGAACCTGATACTCCTGTTACACATGTAAATACACCTAATGGGAATTTTACACTTATATTTTTTAAGTTATTTTCTGTTGCACCTTGTACTTCTATTACTTTTGATTTTGTATGTTTTCTTCTTTTCTTTGGCACAGGTATTTTTAATCTTCCACTTAAATATTTTCCAGTAATAGAATTTTCTACTTGTTTAATTTCTTCTGCTGTTCCGTTGTGCCATTACTTGTCCACCATGTGTTCCTGCCCCTGGTCCTATATCTATTACTTGGTCTGCTGCATACATTGTGTCTTCATCATGTTCTACAACTATTAAAGTATTTCCTAAATCTCTTAGTTTTTTTAGTGTTGCTAATAATCTGTCATTATCTCTTTGGTGTAAACCTATACTTGGTTCATCTAATATATATAGCACTCCTGTTAGTCCTGAACCGATTTGTGTTGCTAATCTAATTCTTTGTGCTTCTCCTCCTGAAAGTGTTCCTGCACTTCTTGATAATGTTAAATATTCTAGCCCAACATCTATTAAAAATTGTAATCTTTGATGTATTTCTTTTAAGATTAAGTCTGATATCATCTTTTCTGTTTTATTTAATTCTAAATTATCTAAATAATCTCTTATTGCACATATTGACATATCTGTTAATTCATTTATATTTTTGTCACCTATTTTTATTGATAAAATTTCTGGTTTTAATCTTGCACCATGACATGAATAACATGGAGAATTACTCATATACATTTCGTAAAAATCTCTCATTCCTTGTGATTTTGTTTCATTATGACGTCTGTCAAGTGTTGGTAAAACTCCTTCAAATGGTGCTTTAAATTTTCTTGTTCCAGCTGGTGATTGATATTCAAATTCTATTTCTTCATCACCTGTACCATATAGTATTTTTTCCATAAAACTTCTTGGTAATTCTTTTATTTTCTTTCCTCTTATATCAATACCATAATGTCTTCCTATACTTTCAAAATACATTTTTGCCATTGTGTCACCTTTTTTCATTGTGCTTGACCCAAAGGCTTTTACTCCATCATATAAAGTTTTATTTTTGTCTGGAATTATTAAATCTTCATCCATTTTCATTAAATATCCTATACCTGTACATGTTGGGCATGCTCCCATAGGATTGTTAAATGAAAACATCCTAGGTGTTAATTCTGGGAAACTAAATCCACAATCTGGACATGCATAATTACAACTATATAATCTTTCTTTGTCTCCTACTATATCTATTGTTACTAAGTTATCTGCATGTTTTAAAGCTGTTTCCACTGATTCTGTTAATCTACTAATTATATCTTCTTTTATAACTAATCTATCAACAATTAAATCTATATTATGTTTTTTCTTTCTGTCTAATTCTATATCATCTGAAAGTTCATACATTTCCCCATCTATTCTAACTCTTACAAATCCATCTTTTTGGAATTCTTGCAATTGTTTTGTATATTCACCTTTTCTTCCTCTAACTACTGGTGCTAATACTTGTATTCTAGTTCCTTCTTTTAGTTCCATAATATTATCTACTATTTGGTCTATTGTTTGTTTTTCTATTTTTTTACCACAGTTTGGGCAATATGGAACTCCAATTCTAGCATATAATAAACGTATATAATCATAGATTTCTGTTACTGTTCCAACCGTTGAACGAGGATTTTTTGATGTTGTTTTTTGGTCTATTGATATTGCAGGTGATAAGCCTTCTATACTTTGCACATCTGGTTTTTCCATTAATCCTAAGAATTGTCTGGCATATGATGATAGACTTTCTACATATCTTCTTTGACCTTCTGCATATAATGTGTCAAAAGCTAAACTAGATTTACCTGAACCTGATAAGCCTGTTATAACAACTAATTTATCTCTTGGTATTTCTAAATTTATATTTTTTAAATTATGTTCTTTTGCACCTTTTATTACAATTTTGTCATTCATAATTTGCCTCCTCATAATTTATATTTTCTTGCCTATTTATTGTTTTTTCATTATTTAATTTCATTGCTTTTAACATTATACTATATATTGTTTACAAAAACAAGTTTTCGCTAAACATTTTCTTTAATTTATTGTGTTATTACTAGTTTTAACTAGATATTTTAATTTAATTCAAAATATAATATTTAAAACCAAATAGCAACTTATTATATTTTTATTAATTATATGTTTTAATAAGATTTATATAATTAATAATAAAAATTTGAAAGGTTAATATATAAGCATTTTTTCTTATATATTAACCTTATATCTAATTTTCTAATTTTTGTTCATTTTCTATTATAGTCATAATAATTTGTACAGTTTTTTCTAGATTGTCATTTTTTAGAACATAATCATATAAATCAATTCTAGATTCTTCATAATCAAATCTATTTAATCTTAATATGATTTCTTCTGGACTTGGCTTGTCTATTCTATTTTCTAGTCTGATACGAAGCTCTTCTTTTGGTACTCTTAAAAATATTGTAACTACCTTAGTATCTTTTCCTAATAATTCTTTTAAATGTTCTGTTCCATTTACATCTATATCTTTAACTATTATTTTTCCACTTTTTATTTTTTCATTTAATAATTTTCTTGAAGTTCCATAATAATTGTTATGGTGTATATCATATTCATAAAGTTCTTTATTTTCTATCATTTTTTCAAATTCTTCTTTTGTTATAAAATGATATGTACCACCTTCTACATCTCCTTCACGCATTTGTCTAGATGTATATGAAGGTAATGATTCAACATCTTCCATTCTTTTTATTAATTCTTTTTTAATTGTATCTTTTCCAGCTCCTGCTACTCCTGATAATATTACTAGCATAATTCTCTCCTTTATATTTTATTCCTTATATATTATTATCCTTCGTCTTTTATTTCAGTGCTATTTTCTGCTTCTATATTATCTTGTTCTCTTTCTATAAAAACTTTTCCTTCTGCTATTTCATTTGCAGCTAATGTTACTGGTGATTCTTCTTTTACTTTTGTTAAAGGTTTTGCTCCTGCTGCTATTTGTCTTGCTCTCCTTGCTGTTGCTATTACTAATTCATATCTATTTTTTGCTTTTGTAAGCAATTCTGTAACACTTGGTTTTACTATCATTTTTGTTATCATCCTTTCCTAATTTACTTTTCCATCTTCTTGTGAGATGTCTTTATCAATTCTTCCTCCAACAGTTTCTGGTTGTACTGCTGATAAAATTATATGTCCTGAATCCATTATTAAAACAGCTCTTGTTCTTCTTCCATATGTTGCATCTACTGCTGTTTTGTTATCTTTTGCTTCTTGTATCATTCTTTTTATTGGTGCAGATTCTGGGCTTACTATTGCAACTATTCTTTCTGCTGAAACAATATTTCCAAATCCTATATTTACTAATTGCATAAAATCAATCCTTCCTATTCAATATTTTGTATTTGTTCTCTTATATCTTCTAATTCTGTTTTTATATTTATTACTTCATTTGTGATTTCTAGATTATTAGATTTTGCCCCTATTGTATTTGTTTCTCTATTCATCTCTTGTATTAAAAAATCCAATTTTTTTCCTACTGCTTCATCATTATTTAATAAATCTTTCATTTGTGATATATGACTTCTAAGTCTTGTTACTTCTTCTTGTATTGAACATTTATCTGCATATATTACAACCTCTTGTGCTAATCTTGCCTCATCGATTTCTTGATTGCCTAGCAATTCTTTTATTCTTCCTTCTAATTTTACTACATATTCGTCAATAAGTCCAGTAGAAAGTGAAGATATTTTTTCTACGATTTCTTTTATTTTATCTAGCCTTTGGCCTATATCTTCATATATTTTCTTTCCTTCTGCTATTCTCATTTGTATTAAACTTTGTACTGTTTTTGTAACAACTTCTTCTAATTCTTTTTTTATTAATTCATCTTCCATATTATTTTGAATTGTTAATACATCAGGATATTTTGAAATTTCAGTAACTTCAATATTTGATAAAATACCTTCTTCATCTGCCAATTTTTTTAGTTCATTTATGTACATTTTTGCAATTTCTGTATTAATTTTTATTTCTTTTCCTTCTGTTGAATTATTTGTAAAAGTAATAAATACATCTATTTTTCCTCTTTTTATATTTGAAGATATAATCTTTTTTACTACATCTTCTAAATAACTTAATGCTTTTGGCATTTTTATTGAAATATCTAAATATCTATGATTTACACTTTTCATTTCTACTTGATATTCTCTTAAATTTTGTTCCATGGATTGTTTTCCATAACCTGTCATACTTTTAATCATTTTTTACTACCTCTTTTTTTGGTTTTCTTCCTCTTTTAGGTTTTGTTTCTTCTACTATATCTTCTTTTTGAATTTCCTCAGTTTTTTTCGTAGTCTTTCTAGTAGTAGTCTTTTTCGCTGTTCCATTTTTAGTATTTGTCTTTTTAGTTGTAGTCTTTTTATCTTTTTTTGCTTTTTCTAATTCATCTTTTTCTTCATTATTTTCTATTTCTTTTTTTGGTTTTCTAGAACTACTTTTGCTTTTTACAGTTTTATTTTGCTCATTCTCTTTTTCTTCTGTTTCTTTTTTCTTAGTTGTTCTTTTATTAGCTCTATTTTTTGTATTATTTTCTTCTATTTCCTCATCATTTTTTATTTCTATAATTTCATTATCTTTATCTTCTGTTTTTACTGTTTTCTTTGCTGTTTTGCTCTTTGCTCTTGTTTTAGTTGCTTTTTGCTTTTCTTCATTTTCAGTTTTTGGTTCTTCTTTTTTTGTTGTTCTTTTTCTTTTAGTTTTTGGTTTTGTGTTATCCTTTTCTTCTAATATTTCTTCATCATCTTCTTTTCTCTTTTTTGCTTCTTTAACTACTGGCTTGTCCTTTTTTACTATTTCTGAGATATCACTTTCTATATCTCCTAAATAGTTTCTTCTTGCTCTTGTATATACAAAAATTGCTTTTAATACATAATATATTGCAAAAATATATGAAGATGTTAATAAATATACTCTAAAATCATAATTTAATACTACTGTTATATGATTTATAAATAAACTATGCATTGATAGAACTATTAATTCCAATCCTGTAATTGCAAGTGCTCCACTATCTTTTTTATATGATATTTCTAAAACAATTATTCCTGCTAATATATAAATTATTGAGCATATTTCTACACAATGTAATAACATGTCTTCATTTAGTTTTGTGTATAATATATTTAAAGTTATAAAATAAAGCATAATAAAAATAGCTAATGCTAAATTTTTAAATATATTTTTTCTAATTTCTTGTGATACTTCTTTTGAAATCTTTTTTTCTTTTAAACTTGGTAAACTATTATTTTTAGTTTCTTCTTTTAGCTTTGATTGTTTCATTATCTATTCCTTGTATAAAATATATTTAGGTTTTTTAATAAAGGATTTACCTATAAACCTATCTTTATATTTCTACATTACATTTTCTAATTCATACATTAAAATACTTAACATATTTAGTGCTACTGTTTCTGTTCTTAATATTCTATTACCTAATGTTATAATTTTAGCACCATTTTCTTTAAGCATAGCAATCTCCTTTTCCTCAAATCCGCCTTCTGGTCCTATACAAATTGCTATTCTTAGTTCTTCTTTACCTAATTTTTTTAGTTTCTCTATTTCATTTCTTAAATAATTTTCTTTTTCATTTTCATATGCTACTAATACTACATCAAAATCTTTTATAACATCACATATTTCATTTATTTTTATAATATTATTTATTTTAGGTATTATATTCCTTCCACATTGTTTTGCTGCAACTTCTGAAATTTTTTGCCATCTTTGTATTTTTTTTGCTTTATCTTTTTCATTTAATTTGACTACACATCTTTTCATTTCAATAGGTGTTAGAGCATTTACACCAAGTTCAACAGATTTTTGAATTATCAATTCCATTTTATCTGCTTTTGGTAATCCTTGAAAAATTGTTACATGTACATTTGATTCTACTTCGTTTTTTAGCTCCTCTAATATATTACATGTTATAATATCATTATTAATTTCTTCTATTTTACACTTAAATGTCTTTTTTTCTTCTATGCTACATATATCTAATGTGTCATCTTTTTTTAGTCTTAAAACATTTTTTATATGGTTTATATCATCACCTAAAATATGTGCTTTTCCATCATAAATTTGCTTTTTTTCTACAAAAAATTTTGGCATTTTTTACTCCTAATATTTTTTGCTTATTATATCATAAAATTAATTAAAATTCTACCTTTTAATTACTTTTCCATATCTTTTTATCTAATATTATCCATTAAATCTCTACACTCTTTCCAGTTTATAACTTTCAAACACTCATAGTCTTTTGATAGTTTTTTTGCTATTTCTTTTGTTTTATCTGTTGATTCTAAATCTGCTACTATTATATTTCTAAAATATTCTTCTTTTCCATATAAAATTTTGAATAATGTTGAACGTAAAAATCCTTCGATTATTTCTTCTTGATTTTTTACTGCAATTATCAAATATATTCCATCTGATTTTAATTTTGTATATGTAAATATGTAAATTATATTTTTTATTAATTCAAATAAACCATAAAAAGCTAATGTCCAAAATATTGTACTTAAAATAAATTCTAACATTTTTATGCCTCCTATGGTTTATTATATGTTCTTTTATTAAATTGGTTACTAATAAAAAAATAATCCTCTCCACTTTTGGACTAGGATTATTTTTCTAATCTTATTATATTTTCAAATTATATAAGTTGTAATATAGCAACTTCTGCTCCATCTCCACGTCTTGGTCCTGCTTTTATTATTCTTGTATAACCTCCAACGTTCTTTTCTGCATATTTTGGTGCAATTTCATTAAATAATTTATCTAATAAATCAACATTGTTTCCTTCGCTATCTTTTACTTTGTTGATTTTTTTCATTATTTTTCTTCTTGCATTTAATCTAGATGGCATGTCTTTTTGTCTTTTTTCTGTTTTTTCTTCTTTTACAACTTTTACATATTCTTTACCATTTTTGCTTTTTGCTACTTCTGTTACTTTTCTTCCATTTTCGTCTAATTTAGCTTTTACTACTTTAACATCTACCATTTCAAAGTTATCTTTTTCTTTTATAGCAAGAGAGATTATACTATCTGCAATAGCTTTTACTTCTTTTGCTCTTGCAAGAGTTGTTTCAACTTTTCCATGCATGATTAAATCTGTTGTTAAAGTTTTTAACATTGCCATTCTTATGTCTGTTGTTCTACCTAATTTTCTATTTGTAGCCACTTTTTTCACCTTCCTTAACTCTTTACTTTAACTAACTATTTTTTATATTATTCATCTTCTGCTGCAAAACCTAAACCTAATGAATGTAATTTAGCTGTAACTTCATCAAATGATTTTTTACCTAAATTTCTAACCTTCATCATATCTGCTTCTGTTCTATTTGTTAAATCTTCAACAGTAGCAATTCCTGCTCTTTTTAAGCAGTTGAATGATCTTACAGAAAGTTCTAGTTCTTCTATTGACATTTCTAAAACTTTTTCTTTCTTAGATTCTTCTTTTTCTATCATAACTTGTGTATTTTTTGCTGCTTCTGATAAATCTATAAATAATTCTAAATGTCCTGTCATAACTTTTGCTGCTAAGCTTAATGCCTCATGTGCTTTTAAGCTTCCATCAGTCCAAACTTCAATTATTAATTTGTCATAATCTACCATTTGTCCAACTCTAGTGTTTTCTACTTGATAGTTTACTTTTTTTACTGGTGTATAGATAGAATCGATTGGAAGTACAGATATATCTTGATTTGGTTTTTTATTTTTTTCAGATGAATTATATCCTCTACCTCTATCTGCTGTCATTTCCATTTTTAAGTTTCCACCTTGTGAAACTGTTGCTATATGTAAATCTGGATTTAATATTTCTACTGTTCCATCTGTTATTATATCTTTTGCAAGTACTTCTCCTTCGCCTTTATAATCTATTCTTAAAACTTTCTCTTCACTATCGTCAAATTTTAGTCTTACGTTTTTTAAATTTACGATTATTTCTGGTACATCTTCTACAACATTTGGTACTGTTGAGAATTCATGTAATACGCCATCAATTTTAACACTTGTAATTGCACATCCTGGAAGTGATGAAAGTAATATTCTTCTTAATGAATTTCCAATTGTTACTCCATAACCTCTTTCTAATGGTTCACATACAAATTTTGCATAATTATTTTTATCATCTACTTCTAGACATTCAATATTTGGCTTTTCAAATTCTATCATTTTTACCTCCCTAATATTCGAGAATATATCTCAAACTTTTTTACCTCTATTGGGCTATTTAGTAAAATTTTTAATGTCATAAATAAATATTTTATATTATTTAGCATTATTATTTTGAGTAAAGCTCTACTATTAAATGTTCTTCGATTGGAATATCAATATCTTCTCTTGCTGCCAATCTGATTACTTTACCACTCATTTTTTCACTATCTTTTTCTAACCATGCTGGAACTGGTCTTTTGCTTGATGCTTCTATATTTGCTTTTATTGTACTATTATCTTTTTTGTTTTCTTTTACTGTTATAACATCTCCTGGTTTTACTAAGTAAGATGGTATATCTACTCTTTGACCATTTACTTCAAATTGAGCATGATTTACAAATTGTCTTGCTTGTGCTCTTGATGTTCCAAATCCTAATCTGTATACAACATTATCTAATCTACTTTCTAATATTTGTAATAGATTTTCACCTGTTACACCTTTTTTATTTGAAGCCATTTCAAAATATTTTCTAAATTGCTTTTCTCCAACTCCATAATATGCTTTTGTTTTTTGTTTTTCTCTTAATTGTGTTCCATATTCAGAAAGTTTAGCTCTTTTTTGTCCGTGTTGTCCTGGTGCATAATTTCTTCTTGATATACTACATTTATCTGAATAGCATCTATCACCTTTTAAGAACAATTTTTGTCCTTCTCTACGGCATATACGACATTGTTCATCTTTATATCTTGCCATTATTATTTACTCCTTTCATTTATTTACTATATGTGGTCTATTATACTCTACGTCTTTTTGGTGGTCTACAACCATTGTGTGGTATTGGTGTTACATCTTTTATAGCACTTATTTCTAATCCTGCTGTTTGTAATGCTCTAATTGCTGCTTCTCTACCAGCTCCTGGTCCTTTAACAAATACTTCTACTGTTTTTAATCCATGTTCCATTGCTGCTTTTGCTGCTGTTTCTGCAACTTGTCCAGCTGCGAATGGTGTGCTTTTTCTAGAACCTTTAAATCCTAATCCACCAGCACTTCCCCATGATATACTATTTCCTTGTGTATCTGTTATTGTAACAATTGTATTGTTAAAACTAGAATGAATATGTGCTTGACCTTTTTCTATATTTTTTCTATTTCTTCTTGCAACTGTTTTTCTAGTTGTATTTCTGTTAGCCATTATCTAATTCCCTCCTTAATATAAGCATTATCTTGTTTACTTTTTATTAGAATCTTCTTATTTATTATTTTTTACTTTTGCTAACTAATTTTCTAGGACCTTTTCTTGTTCTAGCATTAGTTTTTGTTCTTTGACCTCTAACTGGTAAACCTTTTCTATGTCTTAATCCTCTGTAGCATCCGATTTCTGTTAATCTTTTTATATTTAATGCTACTTCACGTCTTAAATCACCTTCAACAACGTATGATTCGTCAATAATTTTTCTTATACTATTAACTTCTTCGTCTGTTAAGTCTTTTACTCTTGTATCTGGGTTTACACCAGCTTTTTCTAGGATTTTTTTAGAACTTGTTAAACCAATTCCATATATATATGTAAGTCCTATTTCTACTCTTTTTTCTTTTGGTAAATCTACTCCTGCTATACGAGCCATATTTTTCTTGCACCTCCAAATATTTTTTGTTTGTTATTGTGTTTTATTTAACTTAAAGGTGAAATGCACTAGTGCTACCTAGTCTTTAAGTTTCCTAAAACATATATATAAACACAAATTGGAATAATAGAACTACTTGAATGTAGCTCTTACAGCCGCTACCTAATTTGTGTTATTAGCATTAAGGATTATCCTTGTCTTTGTTTGTGTTTAGGGTTTTCACATATAACTCTAATTACACCTTTTCTTTTTATGATTTTGCATTTGTCACATATTTTCTTTACAGATGGTCTTACTTTCACTTTTTGCACCTCCTTAAATTGCTTTGAACTAAATTCATGCAATTTTTATATATATAATAAATGGGTTAATTTTTAACTAATTAAATTCATTTGTATATTATTTTGCTCTCCAAGTTATTCTGCCTCTATTTAAGTCATATATAGAAAGCTCAACTTTTACTTTATCTCCTGGTAATATTTTTATATAATTCATTCTAAGTTTACCTGAGATATGTGCTAATATTTGATGTCCATTTTCAAGTTCAACCTTGAAATTTGTGTTTGGTAATGCTTCTACCACTACACCTTCAACTTCTATAACGTCTTCCTTTGCCAAAATTATTACCTCCTTAAAGAGCATTTTTTGCTATTTTTTGCAAACTTATCCTATTATGGATAATAACTATTATAGTATACAACATTATTTAAGTATTGTCAATATTTCTGGCTCTTTTTCTGTAATTAAAATTGTATTTTCATAATGTGCTGACAAACTTCCATCTTCTGTTATAATTGTCCATCCATCATCAAGTTGTAATATATTTGGTTTTCCTTCAATTACCATAGGTTCTATTGCAAGTGTCATACCTGGTTCTAGTCTAATTCCTCTACCTGCTTTTCCATAATTAGGTATTCCTGGGTCTTCATGCATTTGTCTTCCTATACCATGACCTTGAAATTCCTTTACCACTGAATACCCTTGTGAATGTACATATTCACCAATAGCATGGCATACGTCACCTATTCTATTTCCTGGTTTTGCATATTTTATTCCTTCAAAAAATGCTTGTTTTGTTACTTCTACTAATCTTTTTGCTTCTTTTGATACATTTCCTACCATAAATGTTCTTGCAGCATCTCCATTAAATCCATTTTTTAATGCTACTGTATCTACACTTACTATATCTCCATCTTTTATAACTCTATGTTTTGAAGGTATTCCATGTATTACTTCATCATTTATTGATACACATATTGAAGCAGGAAATTTAGGCACACCTCTAACTCCAATATCATATCCTTTTTCTGCTGGTATAGCACCTAAACTTCTCATCTTTTTTTCTGCTATTTGGTCTAATTCATATGTTGTCATTCCAGGTTTTATTTTTTCTTCTAATTCTTTATATGTTAATGCAACTACTTTACATGCTTCTTTCATTAGTTCAATTTCTTTTTTAGATTTTATTGTTACCAATTTAATTCCCTCTTTCTAATCCTAATTACGAATTTTTACTTTTATGAAAAAAACAAATTTTATTTTCTTTTTAGTATTTCTACAACTTCTTCTGCTACATCTTTTCCTAATTTATTTATTGATTTACTTACTGTTTCTGTTTGTAATACACCATTGTTTTTATAATATTCTACTAATGGACTTGTTTGTTTTATATAGTTTTCAAATCTTAATTTTACTGTTTCTACATTATCATCTTGTCTTTGTATTAATTTTGAGCCACATTTATCACATATTCCTTCTACTTTTGGTGGATTTAATATTAAGTTGTATACTGCTTTACAATCTTGGTTAGAACATACTCTTCTATTTACTATTCTTTCGATTATTTCATCTTCTGGTGTTTCAAGGTTTAATACTATATCAACCTTTTTACCTTTTTCTTCTAATATTTTGTCTAATGCTTCTGCTTGTGCTACTGTTCTTGGAAATCCATCTAAAATTATTCCATTTTTTACATCATCATCATTTAATCTATTTTTTACTATGTCTATTGTTATCTCATCTGGAACTAAATTTCCTTTTGAAATATATTTATCTGCTATTATTCCTAATTCTGTTTTTTCTTTTATATTTTTTCTAAATATATCTCCTGTTGATACTTGTGGTATTTCTAATTCTTGTGATAATATTGATGCTACTGTTCCTTTTCCAGTTCCTGGTGCTCCCAACATTATTATTATCATTTAACAACACTCCTTTACTTTTGTAGAAAATATTATATAAAATACTTTCTTATAAATCATAATTTTTATTATAATATAGTCAATAAAACTATATTTTTTTATTTTTCAGACTATTTTATATAAATTATATATGCTTTAATATTTAATAATTTTATAAGCTTTCTTCAATAGCCTTTTTAATATATATTTTCATATATTTAATTTATTATAAGTCTTAAATATATATTTTTAAGCCTCATACATAAAAATATACATTAAAAAAGTTATTTTTAATGTTTCCTAATTCAAGTAAAAATAAAATTCATATACACTAAATTAATTCTAGGGATGGAGAAATTTTCGCATTCTCCCTCCCTTTTAGAATTGTTATTTATTTCTCTAAAAATCCTTTATAATGTCTCATTGCTAAGAATGATTCTAGTTGTTGTACTGTTTCTAATGCAACACCTACAACGATTAATATTGATGTACCACCAAATGCTATGTTTAGATTTGTAAATCTTAATAGCATAGGTAATATAGCAATAATTGCTAGGAACAATCCTCCAAAACATGTTAACTTAGTTATTATTGATGATAGATATTCTGTTGTTGGTTTTCCTGCTCTAATTCCAGGAATAAATCCTCCATTTTTCTTTATATTATTTGATACTTCTGCTGGATTAAATGTAGCATATGTATAGAAAAATGTAAATCCTAATATCAATAATAAATATACTATTGCATTTGCTATTG
Source organism: uncultured Clostridia bacterium (assembly GCA_944387495.1). GTDB lineage: Bacteria > Bacillota > Clostridia > TANB77 > CAG-508 > CAG-269. Next base: position 84,700 of record CALXFD010000001.1, read on the forward strand.
TGTATCCAATAGGTACAGCTGATGATGATGTAGCTATTGAAAATTTATATAGTCCTGCTAAAAATCCTGTTTGGTTTGCTATATCTTTTACAAATATTTGTATAATCATTGCTGGGAATGTCATAAATGATGAAGCGAAAATTATAGGCATTACACCTGCCATTGCAAGTTTCAATGGAATATGTGTATTTTGTGCTCCTACCATTTTTCTTCCTACAACCTTTTTAGAATATTGTACTGGGACACGTCTTTCAGCTTGTTGTACAAATACAACTCCTGCAACTAATATTATTGCTCCAATAATTACTCCAATTGCTGTTAATAAACCTGTTGTACTAAATCCTGTTGATGGCATTATTAGGCTCCATAATGCTTGTACTCCACTTGGAAGTCCTGATATGATACCAACAAAAATTATTAATGATATACCATTTCCTACACCTTTACTTGTAATTTGCTCTCCTAGCCACATTAATATTGAAGTTCCTGCAACTAATCCTGCTACAACTAAGGCACCTGTTAAAAATGTATCATCAACAAATATTCCTGCTGATTTATATGATAAATAGATTCCTATTGATTCTACTAATGCTAATACTACTGTTAACATTTTTGTATATCTATTTATTTTCTTTCTACCAACTTCTCCACCTTCTTTTGTTAATCTCTCTAATGAAGGTATTATAAAAGCTAGTAATTGTATAACAATTGAAGCTGTGATATATGGGCTTATAGACATTGCAAATACTGAAAATCTTGAAAAAGCTCCACCTGAAATTATATCTATTAATCCTGCAAGCCCTTCATTGTTTCCCATTGCTGCATTTAGTGCGACACTATCAACACCTGGAACTGTTATATAACATCCTAATCTAAATACTACAATTAATAATAGTGTGTATAATAATCTTTTTCTAACATCTGGTGTTTTTATTGCATTTATTATTGTTTTAAACAACTAAATCACCTCTGCCTTTCCACCTAAAGCTTCGATTTCTTCTTTTGCTTTTGCTGTAAATCTCTTAGCTTTAACATTTAATTTTTTATCTAATTTTCCTGTTGCTAAAACTACGATACCGTCATTTATTTTTCCAATTATTCCTTCTTCTAATAGAGTTTCAGCTGTAACTTCTGTTGCTTTTGATTTATTTAACATTGTTAAAGTTACTTCTGTAAATGTTTTTGCATGGATATTTGTGAAACCTCTTTTTGGTAGTCTTCTATATAATGGTGTTTGTCCACCTTCGAAACCGCGTCTTACTCCTCCGCCGCTTCTTGCTTTTTGACCTTTATGTCCTCTACCTGCTGTTTTTCCGTTTCCGCTTCCTATACCACGACCTACTCTATTTATTTTTTGCTTTTTAACAGCTGGTTTTAATTCTCCAAGTTTCATTTAGTTAGCACCTCCTTAATTTCTCTTATTTGTTTTAACTTGACATGCTTTTTAAAGGATGTCTTCTACTTTTTTACCTCTTTTTTTAGCTACTTGTTCAATTGTTTGCATTGATTGTAATCCTTTTAGTGTAGCATAAACTACGTTTCTTGGATTGTTTGTTCCAATAACTTTTGTTCTTATATTTTTGTAACCTGCAAGTTCTAATACTGGTCTAACGCTTCCTCCTGCTATAACTCCAGTACCAACTTCTGCTGGTTTTAATAAAACTTTTGCACTTCCGAAAGTTCCTAAATATTCATGAGGTACTGATGTATTAACTACTGGTACTTCTATTAAGTTCTTTTTAGCTTCTTGAATTGCTTTTCTTATAGCTTCTGGAACTTCTGCTGCTTTACCATTTCCAACACCTACATGTCCGTTTTCATCACCAACAACTACAACTGCACTAAATCTAAAAGTTCTACCACCTTTAACAACTTTTGCAACTCTATTAATGGCAACTACTTTTTCTTTTAATTCGTTATTCTTTTCTTCCATTTGGTTTAGTTTTCCCTCCTTTTTTAAAATTTCAATCCGCCTTCTCTTGCTGCTTCTGCTATTTCTTTAATAACTCCATGATATATGTATCCACCACGGTCAAATACAACTGTTTCTATATTTTTTTCAATTGCTCTTTTTGCTATTAAAGCTCCTACTTCTTTTGCAGCTGCTTTATTTGCGTATTTTGTTTTAACTTCTTTATCTAATGTTGAAGCTTGTGCTAATGTCTTTCCTGCAACATCATCTATAATTTGTACATATAGATTTGTATTGCTTCTATATACACATAATCTTGGTCTTTCAGCTGTTCCAGATATTTTTCTTCTTACTCTAATATGTCTTCTTGTTCTTTCCATTTTTCTATCTGTCTTTTTTACCATTTTGCTTCTCCTTTCTTGTTATTTATATAACAATTTTTTTATTTATTCAATACTTATTTTTATTTTCCTGTTTTTCCTTCTTTACGTCTTATAACTTCATCAGCATATTTGATACCTTTACCTCTATATACTTCTGGTAGTCTTTGTTTTCTAACTTCTGCTGCTGTTTGTCCTACTAATTCTTTATCAATTCCTTTTACTATTATTGTATTTGCATTTGGAACGTCAAAAGAAATTCCTTCTGGTGCTTTAAATATTACAGGGTGTGAATAACCTAATGTTAAATTTAAGTCATTTCCTTGTTTTGTAACTCTATATCCTACACCATTTATTTGTAATTCTTTACTATATGCTTGTGTTACACCAATTATCATATTATTAATTAATGTTCTTGTTAAACCATGTAAACTTTTATTTTTAGGTTCATCATCTTTTCTAACTACATTTAAAGTATTACCATCCATTTCTAAGGAAATATTTGGATGTACTTCTTTTTCTAATGTTCCTTTTGGTCCTGTTACTGTAACTTTATGTTCTTCTATTTTAACAGTAACATCTGATGGTATTGTAATTGGTTTATTTCCTATTCTTGACATTTACAAATTTCCCTCCTTTTTATTAATTATTACCAAACGTAAGCTAATACTTCTCCACCAATTCCTAATTCTCTTGCTTCTTTATCTGTTTTCAATCCTTTTGATGTAGAAATAATTGCTATACCTAATCCATTTAATACTTTTGGTAAATCTTCTTTTGAAGCATAAACTCTTAATCCTGGTTTACTAATTCTTCTTAATCCATCTATTACTCTTGTACCATTTTCATCATATTTTAATGTTACTCTAATGATACCTTGTGAATCATCTTTTATTTCTTCAAAAGATTTTATATATCCTTCTCTAAACAATATTTCTGCTATACCTAATTTCATTTTTGATGCAGGTATATCTACTGTTTTATGTTTTGAACTATTTGCATTTCTTATTCTTGTTAACATGTCTGCTATTGGATCTGTAATGTTCATATCTATTACTTACCTCCTTTTCTAACTTTTTTCTTCATCTTCTTTAAAATTGATTTAAAGTAGTAAGATGTGCATTTTTGATATTTATTTTTATTTGAAATTTTACTGTTTTCTATCAATTTCTTAATTTTGATGAAATTAATTATATTGTGCATTTTTGTGATTAATAAAAAGCTTCCTCTTTTCTTTAAAATTGATTTAAAGTAGTAAGATGTGCATTTTTGATATTTATTTTTATTTGAAGGCGTACGAGTGTACGTCGAAAATTAAAATAAATGTCGAAAATGTGCAGATTGCTGCTTTAAATCGATTTTACCAGCTAGCTTTCTTTACTCCTGGTATCTCTCCTCTATGAGCCAATTCTCTAAAACAAACTCTACAAATTCCATATTTTCTAATATATGCATGTGGTCTTCCACATATTTTACATCTATTATATTCTCTTGTTTTGTATTTTTGTGGTCTAGCTTGTTTTATTTTCATTGATTTTTTAGCCATATTAAAATTATCTCCTTCCTTAAAAATCTATCTATTTTTAAAGTTAAGCTTTGAAAGGCATTCCCATTAATTTTAACAATTCTCTTGCTTCTTCGTCTGATTTAGCAGTTGTTACAAATATAATGTCCATACCTCTTAATTTATCAACTTTATCATATTCGATTTCAGGGAATATTAGTTGTTCTTTTATACCCATGGCATAGTTTCCTCTACCATCAAAAGAATTTGCAGATACTCCTCTAAAATCTCTAACTCTTGGAAGTGCTACATTAAATAGTTTGTAAGCAAAATCATACATTTTATCTGCTCTTAATGTTACTTTACAACCTATATTAACTCCTTCTCTTAATTTAAATGCTGCAATTGATTTTTTTGCTTTTGTTACAACTGGTTTTTGACCTGTTATTTGCATTAAATCATTCATTGCATTTTCTAATGATTTAGGATTTTCTTTTACATCTCCTAAACCGATATTTATAACTATTTTATCAAGTTTTGGAACTTGCATTATTGATTTATAATTAAATTTTTTCATTAATGCTGGGATTATTTCTTTTTCGTATTGTTCTCTTAATTTTTCCATTTATATTAATCCTCCTTTCTATTTCAATTTAGCTCCGCATTTTTTACAAATACGTGTTTTTTCATTATTTTCCATACTATATCCTACTTTTGTAGCTTTTCCACATTTTGGACAAACTACATTAACTTTTGCACTTGGTATAGCACATTCTACTGATATAATTCCGCTCTCTTCACCTTGTCTTCTAGCTTTAACATGTTTTTTTCTCATGTTTACGCCTTTAACAACGATTTTGTCTTCTTTTGGTATTACTTCTAATACTTCTCCTGTTTTACCTTTATCATTTCCAGATAAAACTTGAACATTATCGCCTTTTTTTATTCTCATTAGAGCTTGCCTCCTTTTCTTCAATTAATGTTATCTCCATTTTATTATAAAACTTCTGGTGCTAATGAAAGTATTTTCATATAGTCCTTTTCTCTTAATTCTCTTGCAACTGGTCCGAAGATACGTGTTCCTTTTGGTGTACCATCTTCTTTTATTATTACAGCTGCATTTTCATCAAATTTTATATATGAACCATCTGCTCTTCTTAGACCTCTTTTAGATCTAACTACAACAGCTTTTACAACATCACCTTTTTTTACAACGCCACCTGGTGTTGCTGATTTAACAGAAGCTATTATAATATCTCCGATATTACATGTTTTTCTATAAGAACCACCTAAACATCTTATACACATAAGTTCTTTTGCTCCTGTGTTATCTGCTACTTTTAATCTTGTTTGTTGTTGTATCATTTTTGGTCCTCCCTTCCTATTTTTATTTTATATCTGCTTTTTCTACTATTTCCACTACTCTCCATCTTTTATCTTTTGATAGTGGTCTAGTTTCCATTACTTTTACTTTATCACCTATTTGACAAGCATTTTCTTCGTCATGTGCTTTTAAAGTATATGTTCTTTTTACAGTTTTTCCATATGTACTATGGCTTACACTTGTCTTTACAGCTACTACTACTGTTTTATCCATTTTATTAGATTTTACAGTACCTATCATAACTTTACGAAGATTTCTTTCTTCCATTTAGATTTCTCCTTTCTTAGCTAACTTCTCATTTAAATAAAGATTTATGCTTTTTTGCTGTCTGCTATTTTTCTTTCTGTTAATACTGTATTTATTTTAGCTATATCTCTTTTTACTTCTTTTATTTTCATTGGATTGTCTAATCCATTTGTAGCTAAACTAAATTTTAATTTGAATAATTCAGTCTTTAGTTCACCTAATTCTTTTTCTAGTTCTGGTGAAGACATTTCTCTTATTTTATTTATCTTCATCATTATCACCTACCTTTTCAGTTTCTCTTGCTACGATTTTTGTTTTGTTAGGTAGTTTATTCATAGCAAGTCTAAGAGCTTCTCTAGCAGTTTCTTCTGGTACACCAGCTATTTCAAACATTACTCTACCTGGTTTTACAACTGCTACCCAATATTCAGGAGCACCTTTACCTTTACCCATACGAGTACCGATTGGTTTTGCTGTTATTGGTTTGTCTGGGAATATTTTAATCCAAACTTTTCCTCCTCTTTTTATATAACGAGTCATGGCAACACGGGCTGCTTCTATTTGATTACCTGTGATTAATCCAGCTGTTACTGCTTGGATTCCATATTCTCCATCTGTAACCTTATTTCCTCTTGTTGCTTTTCCTCTCATTCTACCTTTTTGCATTTTTCTAAATTTTGATCTTTTTGGCATTAATGGCATTATTTGTCTCCTCCTTCCATCTTTTTGCTTGGAAGAACTTCACCTTTATATATCCAAACTTTTACACCGATTTTTCCATATGTTGTATCTGCTTCTGCAAATCCATAATCTATGTCGGCTCTTAAAGTTTGTAGTGGTATGTTTCCTTCTTTATAGAATTCAGTTCTAGCCATGTCAGCTCCACCTAATCTACCAGATACAGCTGTTTTTATACCTAATGCACCTGATTTCATAGCTTTTTGCATACATTGTTTCATAGCTCTTCTGAATGAAATTCTTCTTTCTAATTGACCAGCTATATTTTCTGCTACTAATTGAGCATCTGTGTCAATATTTTTTACCTCTACAATATTTAAGTTTACATCTTTGTTTATTAATTTAGCAACTTCTGCTTTTATGCTTTCTACACCAGTTCCACCTTTTCCTATTACTATTCCTGGTTTTGCTGTATATAGATTTATTCTAACCATTTTTGCTGTTCTTTCTATTTCTATTTTAGAAATTCCAGCAGCGTATAATTTTTTCTTTAAAAATTTACGGATTTTTTGATCTTCAACTAAATAATCTGCAAAATGTTTTGAATCTGCATACCATTTAGAATTCCAATCTTTGATTATTCCAACTCTTACACCTGTTGGATGTACTTTTTGTCCCATTTGATTAAATCCTCCTTTTCCTTTAACGTCAGGTAATTTTTAAATTCCTGCTAATTAATCTCTTTCCTTTAATACTATTGTTATATGACTTGTTCTTTTTCTTATTCTTACTGCTGAACCTTTTGCAGCTGGTCTTATTCTTTTTAAAGTAGGACCTTGGTTTGCATAAATTTCAGCAACATATAAATTTTCATGTTTCATATTATGATTGTTTTCAGCATTTGCTATTGCTGATTTTAGTAATTTTTCTAATATTTCAGATGATGCTTTTGGTGTGAATTTTACTATTGCTAATGCTTCATCAACATCTTTTCCTCTTATTAGGTCTGCAACTATTTTAACTTTTCTTGCAGATATTCTTGTATATTTAAGAGTTGCTCTAGCTTCATTTTTTACTAATGTTTCTTGCTCTTGCACTTTGCTCTCCTCCTTTTTCTAGATAATATTTATTCTCTTATTTTTTAACCTTAGTTGTTTTATCTCCTGCATGACCTTTATATGTTCTTGTAGGAGCAAATTCACCTAATTTATGTCCAATCATTTCTTCTGTGATATAAATTGGAACATGTTTTCTACCGTCATGTACTGCTATTGTATGACCAACCATTTGTGGATATATTGTTGATGCTCTTGACCATGTTTTTAAAACTTCTTTTTCACCTGTTTCATTTAATTTTTCAACTCTTTTTAATAATTCAGGTGCTACAAATGGTATTTTTTTACTTGATCTTGACATTTAAAGTTTCCTCCTTTTCTAAGGTATGGGGGATTAGTATAAATACCCCTACCCATAAAATTCTATTTTCTTCTCTTAACAATAAATTTATTTGATAATTTCTTTTTGTTTCTTGTTTTGTATCCAAGAGCTGGTTTACCCCAAGGAGTAAGTGGTCCAGCATGTCCGATTGGTGCTCTACCTTCACCACCACCATGTGGGTGATCTACTGGGTTCATAACAGAACCTCTTACTGTTGGTCTGATTCCCATATGTCTTTTTCTACCAGCTTTACCTATTTTTACGTTTTCATGGTCGCTGTTTCCTATAACACCAATTGTTGCTCTACATCTAGATAAGATTAATCTCATTTCTCCTGATGGTAATCTAACATGAGCATATTTTCCTTCTTTTGCCATTAATTGAGCACTTTGTCCTGCTGCTTTTGCTAATTTTCCACCTTGTCCTGGATTTAATTCTATATTGTGAATTAATGTACCAACTGGAATACTGCTAATTGGCATACAATTTCCTGGTTTAATATCTGCTGTTTCACCAGATATTACTTTATCACCATCTGTTAATCCTTGTGGTGCTAATATATATGCTTTTTCTCCATCTTCATATTGAATTAAAGCTATATTTGCACTTCTGTTTGGATCATATTCTATACCGATAACTGTTGCTTCCATATCGTCTTTTCTTCTTTTAAAATCTATAATTCTATATTTTTGTCTGTTTCCACCACCTTGATGTCTAACTGTTATTCTACCATATGAGTTTCTACCTGCATTTTTCTTTTTCTTTGCAAGTAATGATTTTTCAGGAGTTTTCTTTGTTATTTCTGCAAAATCTGAAACTGTCATATTTCTTCTTGATGGTGTATATGGTTTAAAATGTTTCATTCCCATTTCTTATTCTCTCCTTTTTCATTTATTAATGGATTTTTTCCTGTTCCATTTACAGATATTCTTTATTATCCGGGTGCTTTCCCGATATTATCTTTCTTCTTCTTTTTCTTCTGGTGCTTTTTCATTTTTCTTTTTTAAGTCTTTTCTAGCTTTTTTAAAAACTGCATCATAATATAATGGGTCACTTGGTGTAACATTATTTTGATTTGAACTAGTCTCAATTCCTAACATTATAGGTGGAATTGGTTCCATTGGCTTTTCAACATCTGTATATTTTTTTAAATAATCAATTGGGTCATCAAATTTTTTTAAGCTTATTCTTTTCCTTTTTCCATTTTCTATTCGATATCCCCTACGAAATCTTCTACTATTTTCTTTGTCTGCCATCTTAAAGTCACACCCCTTTCTTATTTTAGCTTATTACTAAGCTCCCATAAATTCATCTATTGAATCTTTATATTTTTTAGCTGATTTAACTTGTTTTCCGCCTTTTGTTAAATATGTTTCTTCTCCTGGATTTGTATCAATAGTAACTATTGCTTTTTTCCAATCAGAAGTTTTTCCTACATGATATCCTACTCTTTTTTTCTTTCCATTTACTTTCATAGTATTTACTTTTAATACTTTTACTTCAAAAAGTTTTTCAACAGCTTTTGCTATTTCAACTTTTGTAGCTTTTTTATTTACTTTGAAAGTGTATTTACCTTCTTGTAATTGGTCATTACTTTTTTCAGTAACAACTGGTGCTATTATTATTTCTTCTGGTAACATTATGCGTACACCTCCTCTAATTTTTTAACAGTGTCTACTGGTAAAATTAGATTTGTATATTTTAATAAATCAAATACATTAATGTTATTAGCAACTATTGTTTTAACACCTTCTATATTTCTTGATGACATTAAAACATTTTTATTGTTTTCTGGAAGAACTATTAATGTTTTTCCTTCAACTTTCATATCTGCTAATGCTTTTACCATTGTTTTTGTTTTGATTTCTTTAACTTCTAATTTATCAACAACTGTTAATTCTTTTTCTAATACTTTAGAGCTTAATATTGATTTTATTGCAAGTCTTCTTTCTTTTCTATTTACTGTATATTTGTATGAACGTGGTTTTGGTCCTAATGCTATACCACCTTTTATCCATTGTGGAGCTCTAATAGAACCTTGTCTTGCTCTACCTGTTCCTTTTTGTCTCCATGGTTTTTTACCACCACCTGAAACTTCTGCTCTTGTTTTTGTACTTTGTGTACCTTGTCTTTGATTAGCTAAATAGTTAACTAAAACGCTATGTACAATAGCTTCATTTGGTTCAATTCCAAATACACTATCTGCTAATTCTATATCACTTACTTTTTTACCTTTCATATCTAATACGTCTACTTTTGGCATTTCTTTCTTCCTCCTTCCTTCTATTTGCTAGCCTTTACAGCTGATTTTACTTTTAGAATTGCTCCTTTTGGTCCTGGAACGCTTCCTTTTACTAATATTACGTTTTTATCCATATCTACTCTTACAACATCTAAGTTTTGTATTGTAACTGTAACTCTTCCCATATGTCCTGGAAGTTTTTTACCTTTAAATACTCTACCTGGTGTTGATGTTGAACCCATTGAACCTGGTCTTCTATGATACATAGAACCATGTCCCATTGGTCCTCTGTGTTGTCCATGTCTTTTTATAACACCTTGGAATCCTTTTCCTTTTGTTGTTCCTTGAACATCTATTTTTTCTCCTGCTTCAAAAACATCTGCTTTGATTTCATCTCCAACTTTGTAGTTTTCTACATTGTCAAGTTTGAATTCTCTTAAATGTTTTTTGTTAGCTAATTTTGCTTTTGCAAAATGTCCTGCTTCTGGTTTGTTGATGTGTTTATCTTTTACATCTCCATATCCTAATTGAACAGCATTATATCCATCTGTTTCTTCTGTTTTTACTTGTGCTACAACACATGGTCCAGCTTCTATAACTGTTACTGGAATAACATTTCCTTTTTCATCGAAAATTTGTGTCATTCCAATTTTTCTTCCGATAATTCCTTTTTTCATTTTTTATTTCCTCCTAACTATTGGCTGATATTTTGAATTAGCATTTTTAAATGCATACCAGCTTGGTTTTGATGCTACATATTTATATGTGTAGTCTTTAAAAATTTATTTTATTTTTTCATACGTTTTCTTAAAATTATAATTTGATTTCTATATCAACACCAGCTGGTAACTCTAATTTCATTAAGCTGTCAACTGTTTTTTGTGTTGGGTATAAAATATCAATAACTCTTTTATGTGTTCTCATTTCAAATTGTTCTCTTGAATCTTTATATTTGTGTGGAGAACGTAAAATTGTTACGATTTCTTTTTGTGTTGGTAATGGAATAGGACCTGATACCTTTGCTCCTGTTTTTTTAGCAGTATCTACTATTTTTTCAGCAGACTGTTCTAAAATTACATGGTCATAAGCTTTTAGTCTTATTCTTATTTTTTCACTTGTTGCTACTTGATTTGCCATTGTAATTTTCCCTCCTTTAAATAAATTTGTTCTTTGTTTGTGATAGCAATGTTTTGCTATCGAAATTACCGTGGCAAGTTAAAACGCACTCTGGTGTTTTGAATATTCACTTTATAAAAAAGACTTTTATACTATATAATATATTAGTATTACATAGTGTACCTGGGTCTTTTTTCTAATGTTATTCATATATGTAGACCCCAAAATATGCATGTTAATTTTGGGATAAGTGCTATTTTTATAAAACTTACCGCCTGGTCTTAGCCATGACATACTCCACCAAAGTTCCCTCCATTCCTGTTTTTTCAAGGAATGTAGCCACATTTGGTTTCATCGCTTAATTCATGCTCATATATTATATAATGAATTTATGGTAATGTCAACCATTTTTTCTATTTTTTTGTTTTTTCCATTTTCTCGATTTTCTTTTTTAGTTAAGTTTACTATATTATATTTATTTGTATATTATTTTAAAAATAAATATATGGGATATTGTCAATTTATTAAACTAATTGACAATATCCCATACTCCATATGTCCATTTCTCATTTTCTTTTCTTGGATTAACTAGTGTTTTTGTTCCAACTTTTTGTTCTGAAAATAGTGTATCATAAGATAATTTTACTAAAACTCTAACTCCATACACTTCTTCTTTATTTCCTCTTATATCTTGCCTATATGGACTCAGACTAAACAAACTTGTATCATTTCTTGCACTACCTGCCCAATAATATGAATAATTATCTATTAAACTTTCATATCTTGTGTCATATATTGATTGGAAAGTATCAACATCTTCTGTATCTGCATTTGTAGTATTCATATACTTATTAAACCAATTGTCTAAATCTAATTTTGTAACACTTCTAGCAGATATTGCATTTTTGTCTTTATTTACATATTCATTCCAATCTCTTTTTGTATAATCATTTTCTAAATCTATATTTTTTGCCTCTTCACTTATATTACCTGATAATATATATTCACTTATATATGCACTTCTACTTCCATTTGGATGAAAATAATTTTCTGTACATCCAGCAGAAATTAAAGTTATTTCATTTTGATTTTTATCTATGTCAAATAATCTCCAACCTGATATTGGTGATAAAGTTCCATCTTTTTCTTCTTTTATATATTCATAAGTTTCATTTGCATTTGGTACACTTTCATCTCTACTAGTATTTTCTGCAAAGCTTCCAAATTGATAGTCTTTTGATGGTAGCTCATCTATTCCTGATGCTGTTGTTTCTTTTCCCTTTTCTCCTGTTTTTATATTTCGAATTTCCTCACTTGTCCAATTTCCTGCTGTATAATTTATAAAATCACCTATATGTAATTTATCTGGATTATAATTATCATCATCTTTGCCATTTTCATCAAATATATCTTCTATATTTGATTCACTTTCTGTTCCTTCTCCATTGTTATCTTCATTATTTTCATCATCATCAGGAGCATCTATTGATGAAAATATACCTTTATATATTTGGCTTGCATATATTACATATCCTTCTGGTGTTATAATTCTTTTTTCTTCTCCGTTCGCCTTGCAAATCTCCATGTTTTCTTAATATTTCATCGAACTGTTCTTCTGTAATTCTTCCTCCATTTGCAACTTGAACTTCATATACATCTATTTTTGCATCATCTATAATTTTATCTATATTATTTTGTTCACTTGCTTCACTTGCTTTGGAAACAACACCACTTTCTCCCATTAGCATTGCCATTGTAGTTCCTGCTAAAATAAGTAATACTATAACTGTTATAACAACAGCTATTAATGTTATTCCCCTTTCTCTTTTGTATAAATTCATCCCTTTTCACCTCGTATATATAATATACATATTATTGTTTTTCTGTCAATAAAAAAAGCAAAAAATTTGTAAATATTTGTAATATTAACATCAAAAATGCCAAACATTTAAGCTTGGCATTTTATTATATTTCCATAATAATAGGAATTATCATTGGATTTCTTTTTGTTTTCATAAATATATAATCTCTTAAATTTTCTTTTACAGCTGTTTTTATTGTTGCCCAATCACGAACTCCTCTTTCTTCACATTTTTTAACTTCATGTCTTACAACTGATTTTACATCATCCATCAAGTTTTCTGATTCTTTTACATATACAAATCCTCTTGATATAACATCTGGTCCTGCTACAACTTCTCCTGTTGATGAATCCATTGTTAATACTATTACTATTAAACCATCTTGTGATAGATGTTGTCTATCTCTTAAAACTATACTTCCAACATCTCCTATGCCTAAACCATCAACTAAGACTCTTCCGCTTTGTACAGAAGATGTGAATTCTGCTCCTTCATCGCTTATTTCTAGTACTCTACCATTTGAAAGCATTATTATATTATCTTTATCAATTCCCATACTTTGTGCTGTTTCACTATGTGCTATTAACTGTCTATATTCACCATGAACTGGTATAAAATATTTTGGTTTTGCAAGTGCTAGAATTAATTTTTGTTCTTCTTGGCAAGCATGTCCTGATACATGTATTGCCTCTAATGAACTATATACAACTTCTGCTCCAATTTGCATTAAATCATCTATTACTTTTGATACAAATTTCTCATTACCTGGTATAGGTGTTGCAGAAATTATAACTAAATCATTTGGTGTAATTTTTACTTTTCTATGGTCACCTGCTGCCATTCTTGTTAATGCAGACATTGGCTCTCCTTGACTTCCTGTTGTGATTATAACTAATTGTTCATCTGTATAATTTGATATCATGTCTATATCAATAAATATATTTTCTGGGCACTCTATATATCCTAACTCTCTTGCTGTTTCTATCATATTTATCATACTTCTACCACAAACAGCAATTTTTCTATTATATTTTACTGCTGAATTTACAATTTGTTGAACCCTATGAACATTTGATGCAAAAGTTGCAACAACTATTCTTTTTGTACAATGTAAGAATAATTTATCAAATACTTCTCCAACTGATTTTTCTGACATTGTAAATCCTTTTCTTTCAGCATTTGTACTATCTGACATTAATGCTAAAATTCCTTGATTTCCAAGTTCTGCAATTCTTCCAAAATCCATGATTTTTCCATCTATTGGAGTATAATCAACTTTGAAGTCACCTGTGTGTAAAACTGTTCCTGCTGGTGTTGTTATTGCTAACATTACAGAATCAGGAATACTGTGTGAACTTCTTATAAATTCTACTTTAAAGTTTTTTCCAAGCTCTATTGTTTCTCCTTGTACTACTTCATGCAATTCTGTGCTTCTTAACAATTTATGTTCTTCTAATTTATTTCTAATTAAACCAGCTGTTAATTTAGTTGCATAAATTGGTATATTTATTTTCTTTAATAAATATGGTACTGCCCCAATATGGTCTTCATGACCATGTGTTATTACCAAACCTTTTATTTTATCCACATTTTTCTCTAAATATGTTATATCTGGTATAACTAAGTCAATTCCTAACATATCATCTTCTGGGAATGATAATCCACAGTCTACTACTATTATCTCATTTTCATATTCAAAAACTGTTATATTTTTTCCAATTTCATGTAATCCACCTAGTGGAATTATTTTTAATTTTGATTTTTTAAATATATCTGAATTTTTCTTTGCATTTTTTCTACTTGTTTGTGTAGTTCTTGGTTTTCTTGTTCTTTTCATCTCTTTAACTATTGTTTTTGTATTTTCTGCTACTTTTGTCTCAATAATATTATCTTCTTTTATATTTGTATTCATGCTTGTTGTTTTATTATTTTCTTTTTTTGAATTTTTTCTATTATATGTTCTTGGCTTTCTTATATTTTTCCCTCCTTCTTTAATATTTTGTGTATTTCTTTTTCTTGTTTGTGTCTTGTTTAATATTTTTTCTTCCATAAAATCTCCTTCCTCTTAACTAAATTTAAAAACAATAAAATAACTATCAAAGCCTAAATAATCTTTGATTTTTCCTTTATTCAATTTTATTAAATCTCCAAAAAAACTAGTTTATCTCTAAAACTAATTTTACCTAATTATTATAAACTTATACATGTTATTGTATATTTATATGTAATTAATAAATTATAAATATGTTTCTCTCACATATTTATTTAAGTTTTCCGATACTCCGATTACTCTCTCTTTATTTTTTCATATTTAATATATAACTTAGGTATATATGTTTAATAAAATCTCATTTTTGTAGCTATTTAAGCTAACCGCTGTTTTAAATTATAATATATTTTTTTAAAAATGTCAAATTGGGGACGTTTCCTTTTGGACATTTTCGTCCATTTGGGGACAGATGTGACCTTCGGGGACGTGTCAAATCATTTAATCACTCTCTGTGTTTTTACATAATTTATCGTGTGTAAAATTCTATTTCCTTCTTTTTTTGCTACAATAAATTTTAATATATAGTTGTTTTTTTTAGAGGTCAAAGTGAAATTTAAAAGGATTAAAGATTTAAGAGAAGATAATGATAAATATCAAAAAGATATAGCTAAATTATTAGGTATTTCACAACAATATTATTCTGAATATGAAAATGGTAAAAGGACTATTCCTATTCAGCATCTTATTACTTTGGCTAAATTTTATGGGACTTCTATTGATTATATTGTGGGACTTAGTGATTATAGAGGAAAAAATCAAAAAGCCAATTGAGACATTGGGGACGTGTCAATTCGTCTCAGCTTAAAATTATGTTATTTCTTCTGCATAAAAATAAAGCTATAAAGTTCATTTTGTAATGCTCTTTATAGCTTTATTTTTTATTTATTGCCAATATAATATTGGATATCCATTGTTTATGTTATTTGTATCTTCTTTCCATACATCTACCATTTGACCATTCCATTCTACTTGTTCATTATCTGTCATTAGTACATTTATTACACTTGGCATTTCATCTTTTGCTTCTATATTTCCTGCTTTATCTGATAAATTCATCTCTTCTCCATTTCCAACTCCATAAGTTGCTGAATTCTTTTTATAATAGCATTCCTTATAATTATTTATATCGAAAACATAATCATGCCAACAGTACCCTATAATTCCACCTATGTTTGCATTTTTATTACTACTATAAATATTACCTATGTTATAGCATTTTTGTATTGTGGTATTTTTTTGATGCAATACTCCTATTATTCCTCCTAATTCAGCATCATCTTCATCATTTTTTATATTTGAGCAATTATAACAATTTATTATATCTGCTGGTGTTGATTGATTTTCTCCTACAATTCCTCCTATTTTTACGTTTCCAGTCACATTTTCTAAATTATTTTCTATTGAATTATAGCAATTTTCTATTTCTGCACTTTGAGTAAATCCAACAATTCCTCCTTCATATAAACTGTCTATTTCTCCGTCTATACTTATAATTCCTTTTGAGTAACAATTCTTTATGCTTCCATTTCCTACCATATCTCCTGCTATAGCTGCAACAAATAATGAATCTCGTGCTTTACTATTTGATACTTTTATATTTACATTACCAAAGCAATTTTCTATATTCCCTCTCTCTATTTCTCCTACAATTCCTCCTATATAATCAACTTCTTCTACATTTGATTCTTCAATCGATATTTTTACTCCAAGATTTTTTATACAGCTACTATTTTCCTCTATTTTTGCAAACAATCCAACTGCTCTTTTCTTAGAATTTATATATACATTTTTTATTTCTTTACCATTGCCATCAAAAACTCCTCTAAATCCTATTCCGTCTAATTGACTATTTTCATTACCTATTGGTGGGAACCCTTCTTCTTTTAATACTTCTATTATTTCTTTTTCACTTTGTTCATTAATAATAATACTTTCATCATCTTCTTTTTCTACTTTTGTATTTGGATTATCATATGATAATGAAGAATTAAAATCTAATGTTCTTGTAAGTTTTACATATTTATCTTCATAATGATTTCCTTCATTCACACTATTTGAAAAAGCTACTAAATCTTCTATACTCTCTATCAAATATGGGTCTGCTTCTGTGCCACTTCCTGCTAGTTCCCATGGCGTTTCGTCTTCTACTTTTTCTCCTTCTATTGGTGTTACTTTTCCTGTTTCTAAGTCTACTTCAAAACTATAATCTGGATATATGATATATATTAAATCTCCACTGTCTTCGATTTCTTTTCCATCTGGCAATTCTTCTTCAAAATCTCCTATTAGTTTATCTTTGTCCATTGTGTAATCTCCGCTATTTCTGATTACTATTGTGTTTATTTGCTCTTCTATATCGCTTTTTTCTGTTTCTAGTTTTGCATCATTTGCTTTTCCTATTATTCCTCCATCTCCTGTTATCATTCCTATTGACACTCCTGCTAGTATTAGTAATACTATTATGTTTAGTATGTTATCGATGGTTAGGCTGTAAAAAATCAGACTGGAATAGTTTACTAGACC
>CALXFD010000002.1 GCA_944387495.1 uncultured Clostridia bacterium
ATATGATGATTGACCTATGGTCAATCCATACATCTGTCCCCAAATGGACAAAAATGTCCAAAAGGAAACGTCCCCAATTTTCCCACAATTTGACACAATTATTCTTTTTCCAACAACACTATTGTATAAATATAGTTTTGATATTTAGTTCTAAATTCTTTTGGCTCAATTATTGTTTTTGTTCCTTCTTTTGGTATTTCATTATATAAGCCACAATTTTCTGAATCTATAAGCCATATTCTTCCATGGTAATTATCTAATACATCATGATAATTATATATTGTTTCCATACCTGGTCCATATGCTTTATATGCTTCTTCTATATCCCAATATCCGCCATTATAGAAATATTGCTTATTATCTGGAAAAAATGCTGCTACTACTCCACCATTTCCAATATTTGAGTATATTATAATATCATCTGGCTTAATATTTTCTTGTAAAAATTCTATTTGTTTCATATTACTACTATCATAATTTATCATTATATTTGTAACATTACTTGCAATTCCCATTATTAATATTATTGCACATACTATTCCAGTTATCCATTTTTTCTTTTCTTTTGCCATAAAAAATGCTAATCCAAAAATGTATAGACCTGTCAATACCATTAAATATCTTGCAAATAATATTGGTGTAATTAATGATATTACTAATACTGCTAATATAACTAATATATATATTGATAATGCTAATACTCCTGGTTTTATATCTTCTTTTTCTTTTTTTGCTTTATATATTCTAAATCCTATGTATATATACATTAGAATAGAAGCTATTAATGATATTATTGTACTAATATTAAATGCAAAATTTGTATCTAGTTGTCTTTTAAATTGGAAACTTGGTATTTCTACTAATGTATTAATTCCTAGACTAATCCAAAATCCTCCACCTACATGTTTTACTTGTCCAACTAAATATGTAAGCCATGGAATATATAAAATTATTTGTATTACAGCTAATATAATAAAATTTCTAAGTATTTTATTATTTTCTTTTCTATTTTTGATTAAATATATTAATAAAAATAGATTTATAAAACCAGCAGCAGCTAATGCATAGTAGTGCATATAACATGAGCATATACTAAATATTCCAAATATTATTAAATTAATATTTTGACTTTTTAATTCTTTTTTCTCTTTTATATTTTTATATAATCTATATGCATATATTGCCATTAATGCTACTATTAAACATGACCATGAATACATCCTTATTTCTTGACTATATGTACACATTACTGGTAAGAAATATGTTAAAAATGAAAATAAAATTCCTGTTTTTTCTCCAAAGTCTTTTCTAATATGTGTATATCCTAATATTCCTAGTATTATTATTGCCAAGACTGAAAACAGTCTAAATATTGTTACATTATTTCCAAAGAGCATCCATACTATATGTAACATCCAATAATATAATGGTGGGTGTACATCATTTCCAGATATATTCCATATATCTGCAAAGTTATGTTTTGCTATTGCTACTGAATAGCTTTCATCAAACCATATGTCTGCATGAAATGCTGATAATAATATAAAAATTATTCCTAAAACAATTATTGATATATGTAGTATTTTGTTTGGATTTTTTATTTTTTTCATGTGATTCTCCTTTTATTTCTTTAAAATTATTATTATACAAAAAATGGACATTGCTAATGTGCAAATGTCCATCTAATTTCGTTATTATTAAATTAACTCTTTTTCCGTTTGCGCTTCTTCTGATACATCTGCTATTTTTATATTTCTTACATGGTTTATTTTTTCCCATGTTACATTTCTTACAAATAAACATTTGAAGTTAATTAATATCCATGTTAATAAAAATAGTGGATAACAAAGTAATCCTTTTGCCATTGGTTTTATTTTTCTTCCATCTAGCCACATTGCAAATATTCCTACAAATATTGGTAGTAAAAATGTTGGTATTAAATAAGATAATACATTTTTTACTAATTCTGCTGTTGTTATAGCTTGCATGTTATACATTAAGAAGTTTGAGAATAATAGTAATAATGTAATTATAAACATTGGTATACTTCCAACTATATATAATAATCCGTCTAAATTCATCATTTTCTTATTCTTTTTTGTTGCAATTGCTAAATCTTTTGTATACTCTTTTATACATTGCATATGTCCTACTGTCCATCTACTTCTTTGTGACCAACTTTGTTTAAATCCTGTTGGTTGTTCATCATATACAATGGCATCTGTTGCCCATCCTAATTTTTTACCTTTAATTATTCTTTTTAATGAGAATTCGATATCTTCTGTTAATGTTTTTGTATCCCATCCCTGTGGTTTAATTACATCAAATTTTACCATGAATCCTGTACCATTTAACAATGGTGATAATCCTAAATTATATCTTGCTAAATGATAGAATCTATGCATTTGCCAATAGAAAATTGCATATCCTGCTGTTATCCAGTTGTCTGATGGATTTTTTATATCTCTATATCCTTGAACAACATCTTCTCCTTGGCATAATTTTCTATTCATATTTGTTATGAAATTCTTATCTACTATATTATCTGCATCAAATACGAAAAATGCATCATATGGAGCATCTTCTTTTATTTTTTGTTGTAAGAACCAATTTAGTGCATATCCTTTTGTTTTCTTTGTTTCATCAAATCTTTCATAAACTATTGCACCAGCTTCTCTTGCAACTTTTGCAGTATTATCTGTACAGTTATCTGCAATTACATAAATATCATATAATTCTTTATTATATGTTTGTGCTTTTAAACTTTCTATTAAATTTCCTACAACCGCTTCTTCATTATGTGCAGGTATTATTGCCATAAATCTGTGGTCTTTTTTTACTTTTAATGGTTTTTCTTTTAATTTTACTAATGAGCATAAACTTACTAATACTTGATATAACCAAAAAATTGTTATTATCCAAACTAAGGCTTCTCTTAGTATATATAAATAATCCATTTTTTTACCTCTCTTTTATTAAATAATATTTTCTATATATTATTATGCCACTTTTATAATTATACTATTATTATATTAATATTGCAATAATTTTGGTAAAAATTAATAATTTTTTAATAAAATCTGACCAATTATCCTAAATTTCTACTATCCGTAGGTCTTATGTCCTCATTATATTCTTCATCTATTTGTTCTATAATTTCATCATTTGTAGTTTCATTTTTTGAAATTTCTTTGCTTTTTTCTATAAATTTTTGTTTTGCATAATCTGCATCTGGTATTCCATTATCATTATATAGTCCCCATTTTGTTGCTAATTCATTAAATGTAATTTTTTCTCCGTTTTCTAGTTCAACATAGTCTTCTTTTATTTCTCCATTTTCTGGTATGTGGGATTTTGTATTTAATTTACCATCTAAATCTTCAATTTTCATATTGTCACATAATTCGCCATCATTTTCATGTGCTTTTGCTTCTTGATAACTTTCTTCAACTAGACGATAATTTGTTGTATGTTCAGAAACTAATTCTCTTTCTTCATCTGTTCTGTCCCATACATTCTCTGTTTCTAATTGTATATCTAGGCTTTTATTTCCTTCTATTCCTTCTCCTCCTAATGTTTTTGTTGGTGAGTGATAAACTTCTAATTCTCCATAATCGCCATTTTTTATAGAAAAAGTACCTTCGCCTATTTTGAACCTAGATAATACATCATCTTTTTCTATCTCTCCATTTCTATTTATTTGGTAATTTTTTTCTGTTGGATTTGCTCCTTCTTGGTAGTCTTGTTCTAGGTTCATTGGCACAATTGTACCGTCTGTTGCAATTGCAACAAATGAATATCTTGTTGTATTATTTTGTGTTTGCTTATCATCTTCTCCTCTTAACTTGTCCATTTCATATGATTCAATAACACCCATTTTTATAAAGTTTTTTCCTTCCATTTCTGGCATTTTACCTGCTGATTTTATTAATTGTCCTAGGTCTTTTATGTATGTTACTTTATCATCAAAATTCATTGTTTGTTTGATGTTTACATCATTTTCTTCAAAACTTTCTTTTTCTATTTCTTCTTCATTTTCTTTTGGTTCTTTTTCATCATCTTCTATTGTTTTATCATCTTTTAATTTTTGAGATAATTTTACTGTTGATATTCTACTTATTTTTTCGTCTTCGTCTAAATCTAATAATTTTTCTAATACATGTATTTGTTCTTTATTGTATTCATTTGGCATTTTTTCTAGTTCTTCATCTTCTATATTGTTTACTACTTCTGAAATAGTATCTTTGATTTCTCCTGATAGTTCATTTTCTTTTGTGTTTTGTCTGAATATTATTTTGTTTGGTGATGAATACATTTTTATTGGATTATATACTCCTATTAGTTGGTCATCTAGGTAATACAAGTATTCATTTTTTTGTCTTTTTACTGATAAGATTTTATTTTGAATGGAACATATTGGTTTCATGGGTAAACCTCCGTTTTTTATTTTTGTGATTATTATATTATATGGAGGTGGATTATTCAAGTATTATTATTAAGTTTTGAGGGAAATTGCTTTTTTATAACATATTTTTTATGTAATTCGTCCTACTATAGATAGTTTTATCCTATAAGTTATATTTTACTCTCCATTCTTCAAAAACTTTTCTTGCATCATGTACTCTTCCTTTTTCGATATCATCTTCCGCTTTTAACAAGTGTTTTTCTATATCTTTCTCTAATTTTTTTTCTTCGTATTCTTTCATATTCATAATTACCATATTATTGTTTTCTTTGCTAATTACTATTTCTCCGTCTCTATTTATAACTGCTTTTAATTGTTCAATATTTGTTACTTGTTCCATTTGTAACACCTACCTTTGATTTTATATTATTAATAAGTATATCATAAAACTAACTTTTTTCAAATAAAAAATGTATAAATAAAATTTTTTTAAACATTTATATAAACACTTGTTGTAATTGCTTTCTTAAATTTAATAATTGGAATTTTATAGATTAATTGAATTATAAAAAATTTCAAATATTGAATAATCTTAAAATAATTTTGAATATAATTTATAAAGAATATATAGTATATATTAATTTTTGTCAATAATTTTTATATATTTTATTTGGCTTTTCATCGCAATATTCGACTAAAATAAAACAGCACATTTTTGTTTAATGTGCCGTTTTATTAACAAGTAAATCATATATTTTAATGTATCCAATAAACTCCTGTTGGTTGATTTCTATCTATTGTTATTTCTTCTACCTTCTCAAAATTTTCAAACTGTTCCATATCCTCAACTATTTTTTTAGCTTCATTATATGCTGTTCTGTCTGAATCAATTATTAGAATTCCTTTTGAAGTATCAACTTCTTTTAAAACTTCTTCTAAGTTCTCTGTGTTAAACTCTTTTGCTTCCATAATATAAACATTTTCAAATTGTCTTACATAGTTTAAGTCTCCTGTAAAGCTATTGTATAATACAGTTGCTGGTGCATACATATATATACATGGTATATTTTTGTATTTTTCGATATTTTCAAACTTTTCTTTGCTTGATGAATATAGATATTGTACTTCTTTGTTTCCCCATAATGGATTTATATAACATATGCTAATTATTAGTAAGAAAATTAATACTGCTTTTTTGTTTTTTATAAGTATTTGTAATTCTTTTTTTAGTATATATATTATGCTTATTAAGATAAATACAAATAGTGGCAATATATACCTTACATCTATATATGGTGATGTTAGACTTATTACTAACCAATAAAATATTGTTGGAACTATTATTATATTAATTTTTCGATTTATTTTTAATCGTACTTTTTTATTTCTGTTTTTCACTAGATTTATTAATAATATAATAATTGACATTGCAATTATTCCTATAAATATATAACTTACTTTTAAGTTAAACATATTGTTATCTAGTACTTCTAAATATTCTTTTTCCCTATTTGCATATTTTTCTATTTTATATTTTAGTGGGATTTCTCCGCTAGAACTTCTATCTGCATTACTTGATAATTGTTCTGTGTATTTAGGGAAGATTAAACTTATTAATATTTGTGCTATTATAAATGCTGTTATAAATTTTATTAAATTTTTAAATCTTTTCTTTCTTATATTTTTTACAATAACTACTATACTTACTCCTATTAGAAATATTGCATAATAATAATGTGTTAATGTTCCTAGAACTACTAATATTATAAATTTCAGTATTTCCTTTGTTTCTAGTCTTTTCTTGTAATAATTTCTTAATCCCCAATGTGCTAATAATAGTGCTTGCAATTCCAGTAATTGATACATCCTTATAAATAATGTATTTTCTAATGAAAATTTTGAAAATCCATAAATTCCTACTAATAATAATGCATATTTTTTACTTTTAAATAATTGCTTTCCTATTAAATATAGCACTATTGTACAACAAATGAATATTATTAAATTTAAGATTAGTCCTGTCCACTTTGTGAATGTTCCTATTGTAAAGCTTGCTGCTATTCGTAATAATAAGTAGTAAAACGGTGGGTGAAAATCTTCTTTTTGGTTGTTATATACTGGTGCTAGATTGGTTGCTTCTTCTTCTGATACTATTAGGTAGTCGTCAAAATATTCTTTATTGTGCCAATTATTTATGAATGTTGGTTCTTCAAATATGAAGGCTTGTTTGTAGTTCATTAGTCCATATGAATATAGCTCATCTACGAAGAAATCTTGTTTTTGCGTTCCATTATATAATTTGTATATTAGTTGTAGTAGCATTATTACAACTAATACAATTATCAATTTATTTTTCTTCTTATTTTTCATTAGCTTTCCTCATTACTATTAATTATTTTAATTAATTCCTTTTTATAATTTTACATTTCATTTATAAATATAATGCTACTCTAAAACCATAGTTCTCTGTCCATCCGTCCAGATGGTTGTCCAACGCTTCTGTGAGATGCTGGTTGACTTTCGACAAGATTTGTTGCTTCTCCTCCTCTAAGTACATTCCAACCTTTATATGGTCCTACATCACCTGTCTCCATTGTCCATTCTTCTATATTTCCCGCTAAGTCATATATATTTTTTACTGAATAATTATTGTCTGAACCTGTTTCTTTTAATGTTCCACTATAATTTCCTTTTCCTCTTGAATTTGCTACAAATGAATTATTTATATCACAAGTTCCGGTTTTGTATGCATGATCTATCCATAGCATTATTGCATCCCATTGTACTCCATATATTAGTGTACTTGTTACTTCATATTTCTTTTTATCTGTATACATTTCTTTTGATTTTTTTACTGCTCCATCATTCTGTCCCCAATCTATCCAATTATATACATTTACGCCTTGTTTCGATACTACTTCATCTTCTATCCCATCTCCTTGCTGTCTCTCTCCGTTCTCTGTTCCTGCTTCATATCTTGCTACATAGAATCCGTTATGCTCTAATACACTTTCTCTCATTGCATAATATTCTTCCTCTTCAGTAGCATATCCATTTGAAGGTTCATAACATGATGATAAAGCTGAATCTAACTCTATTTTATAGTCCTTATACCTATATCCTTCATATCTCTTAAACGCTTCATCATCTTCCACTGGCACCCACACAAATTGATTTCCTTTTAAAGTTTCTGCTACTTCATGGCTTGTTCCTTTGTTTTCGTCTTCTTGGTTATCTGATATTACTATTCCCTCGTCTTTTGTTCCTCCTACATAGTAAAATCCTTTTGGTATTGTTACTCCATCTGGTGTTGTTGTTTCTCCTTCTCCTGCGTCTCCTGTTGATGGTCCTGTTATTGCTCCTGTTGATTGATTTATTGTATATTTATGGCCATTTGTATATGTTACTGTTAGTGTTCCGCTTCCACTTGCTTCTCCTTGTGAGTTTAATTTGTCTAATTCTGCATTTAATTCATCTGCTGTTACCGCTTCTGATACTTTATCTACTTTATTTGCTTTTGCTGCTGCATATGACATTGATATTTCTTCTTTTTCTTGGGCTATTTCTGTTTGCTCCTTTGCTTCTGTTGCTTTTGTTAATACTCCGTTTTCTCCTGTTAGCATTGCTATGCTTACTCCTGCTAAGATTAATAGCACTATTATTGTTATTACTAATGCTATTAATGTTATTCCTTTGTTTGTATTTTTTACTTTTGTTTTTTCTCTTTTCATTTTCTTCCTCCTATTTTTTCTCATATTATTTTATTTTTGCATAATTTTTATACTTATGCATTTAGTATAATTATTTCGTTTTATCCTGTCAATGTATTTTTGTTATTTGTAATGTATATGTAATTAAACTGTAATATCTGTTATTATTTTTTATTAGTATTTCAGATAAAAAAGTAGCAAGATTAAACCTATCCTTTTATAGGTTTAATCTTGCTACTTTTATTAATATATTTATTTTCTCTAAACTAATTGTGTGTGTGTCAGGCTGTTGAACAAAACCGCACTTTCTGTTAATAAAGTGTAGCTCTCTCTCTCTCTCTCTCTCTCTCTCTCTCTCTTACAGTATCAGCGGTTTTAGCGTTTTCGTTCATTTTTTTACCTTCTCTTTCTATTTTTTGTTTATTTCTCTTTCTCATTATATATTATGTTTTTTTGCTTTGCAATATTTTCTATATTTTGTAATAAAATTGTAATATATCTAATTTCTTATGTATCTAAGTAGCAGCATACTGATAGCTATTGCTCTTTCCTGTTTTTTATTTTATAATATTAAAAAATTAATATTGATAAAAGGAAATTAAAATGATTTTAAATTATACTATAACTAAAAATGATATAACTAAATATTCATCAATAAATGAACTTTTAACAGACAGATTAAAATTTTCTAGTAATCTTCTTTCTAAATTAATTAGAT
Organism: uncultured Clostridia bacterium; assembly: GCA_944387495.1. Taxonomy (GTDB): domain Bacteria; phylum Bacillota; class Clostridia; order TANB77; family CAG-508; genus CAG-269. The sequence goes on from CALXFD010000002.1 coordinate 8,834, forward strand.
TACAAAATATTAAATGTAATAACATCATTTGTGATACTAGAAATAAACCTATATATGATTCTATTTTGTCGATTGATTTTGGTTATGAAGAAGATAATTCTAATATAGTTCCTAACAACATTAAACTAGATATTGTATATGAAGATGATTGGCTTATTGTTTTAAATAAACCTGCTGGTATTGCTATTCATCCTTCTTTATTACATTATGATAATTCTTTATCTAATGGTGTTAGATTTTATTTTGATTCTATTAATTTAAAGAAAAAAATTAGACCTGTTAATAGATTAGATTTTAACACCTCTGGTTTAGTTGTTTTTGCTAAATGTGAATATATCCAAGAATGCTTGATTAAGCAAATGGAATCTCATATTTTTAAGAAAGAATATTTGTGTATTGTTGAGGGAAAACTTTCTCATTTATCTGGCAGCATTAATTTGCCTATTGCAAGAAAAGATAATAGTATTATTGAACGTGTTGTTTCACCTAATGGTAAAAATGCTATAACTCATTATGAAGTTTTAAAAGAATTTAATAATTTCTCTTTGGTTAAATGTAGTTTAGAAACTGGTAGAACTCATCAAATTCGTGTTCATTTTAGTTCTATTGGACATCCTTTGGTTGGTGATACTTTATATGGTCATGCTTCTAATATTTTAGATAGACAAGCTTTGCATAGTTATAAATTAGAGTTTGTACATCCTATTACAAATAAAAAAAGAGTATTTGTTTGTGATTTACCAAATGCTCTTAAAAAAATTATAGAGTAAATCTGTAAGCCGGGTTCTGTCATTTAAAATAGTCATTTATCTAGGATATATATCACTATATACCTCAAGCCACGCAATTCAAGAAGGCGCCGAGCAGGCTTAATCTTCTTTGTTAGGTGTTGCTCCAAATGGGGTTTACACTAACCCATCATGTCACCATGATAGTGGTAAGCTCTTACCTCACCTTTTCACCCTTACCTAATAAAATTAGGCGGTTATTTTCTGTTGCACTTTCCTTGGGGTCGCCCCCACTAGACGTTATCTAGCATTATTGCTCTATGGAGCCCGGACTTTCCTCTCGTAGTCCCTTTCGGGATTTACCAGCGACTATTCAATTTACTCTATTTTCAATTATATCACATATTGTTTATTTCTTCTAGCAAATTCTTATATTTTATTAAAAAAACTTGTTTATCTTTTAAGTTTATCGCATTTTGCAATTCATTTAACATTATATATGCTTTGTTGATACTTGCTTGTTTATTTGTTTCTATATTTGCACTAGTAAGAAGTGTTTCATATGTTTTTATTGCTTCTGTTATATCATTTTTCATTCCATCCCAATCATCTAAATCTAGTTTTGAATATGCATTAAAAATATTTTCTTTTGTTTTAATTACAGTTTTATAAATTACATCATCTGCTAATTTCTCTGTAAATTTTGGTATATATGAATACACTTTTGCAAGATTATTTAATGTATCTTGCTTATTTTCGCTCTTTACTGAAACTGTTAAATCATCAAGACTTTTATTAAAATTTAATATATCATCTTGTTTTATATCCATTTGATATAAATCCATTGTAATAGTTGAAATTGATGTATATATCAGTTCTAGTTCATTTTTTACACTATTCCAATCAATATTCTCATTTTCTGTTAAAATACCACTTGGTTTCATTTCTGACCTTTCAGAATTCTGGCTTGAATTTGAGTTTCCAGAGCTCTGCCCACTATCTCCTCCACTACTACTTCCTCCTCCACTACTATCTGAATTATTTGAAGATGTGTTTGTAGATTCTTCTGACCTAGATTCTTCTATTTTTGCAGTATATATTTTATAATTTCTAGTTTGTATATTATTCATACTATTAAATAAATCTACAAATTTAGTATCTAGATATCTTATTTCTGAAATTGTTTTTTCTTTTTGATTATCTTCTCCTATTTTTGTTGCATTTGAATATATTACATATGCTAATACTAAAATTATTATCACAAGAATTATATAGGCAATTTTTTTAAATTTTTTCACACTAATACCTCCATATGTCTTTTTTTCTATTATTTGCATTTTTTTAAACTTTATTCTATGTATATATTTTAATTTTTTTATAATAATAAATATATAAGATTTTTTTAGCAAAGACTGGGGTAATTATGAATGTTAGTGTAAATTTATATAGTAATAAAGAAGGAGAATTAAATAGTTTTTTAAGTAAATTTTATAATACAAATTTAGAAATTGAATCACATTTAAAGTGGAATAAAACATATAAAAATCCAATCGAAATAGCAGAAATCATTGGCATTTTCATAGATAATATAGATGATTTTTTAATAACAATGTGGATATGTTTAGACAAAAATCTATATATTAATGTAACTGAAAAAAATGGGGATAATATTATAAAATATTTGTATGAAAGATTTCCATATTGAGAAATTGGGGAAAATTGGGAAAAATTGGGGACGTTTCCTTTTGGACATTTTTGTCCATTTGGGGACAGATATATGATGATTGACCCATGGTCAATCCATACATCTGTCCCCAAATGGACAAAAATGTCCAAAAGGAAACGTCCCCAATTTTCCCCAATTTCTCATTCTCATTTTTCTATTATAATTGTCACAGGTCCATCATTTAATAAACTTACTTTCATATCTGCACCAAATATGCCTTTTTCTACTTTTATGCCATTTTTTTGACATTCTTCACAAAAATATTCATATAGTTCATTTGCTTCTTCTGGTCCTGCTGCATTTATGAAAGATGGTCTGTTTCCTTGTGTGCAGTCTGCATATAATGTAAATTGTGATACTATTAGTAGTTCTCCATTAACATCTTTTAATGATAAATTCATTTTGTCATTTTCATCTCTAAAAACTCGTAACTTACATAATTTTTTTACTAAATAGTCTGCATTTTCTTTTGTATCACCATGTGTTACTCCTAATAATACTAGGAATCCTTTATTTATTTTTCCTACTGTTTCATTTTCTACTTTTACTTCTGCATTTTGCACTCTTTGTATTACTATTTTCATTGTTCCTCCTAGTTTTTTGCTTAATCATCGCTTCCTGCATTTTTTACTTTTTCATCAGTTATATCTTGTGCATCTGGATTTATTTCTATTACTGTTGTTTTTTCTAAATTTTCTTTTGCTTGTTCATTTGAGTTATTTTCTTCTTTGTTTTCTACTTCTTCGTCATCATTTTGAGTTTCTAAAACTTCTACCTCTTTTACTTCATTTTCTTCTTGTTTTGCTCCACAGTTTGGGCAGAATTTTACATCTTTTTCTATTTCTGTATAACATTTTGGGCATTGTTTTTTGTCTTTTAAATCTAAGCATTCTTTTAATAGACTTTCTATTTCATCACTCATTACATCTATTTTTGTGCATTCTTCTTCTAAGTCTTTTTCTATTGAGATTTCTTCTTTTTTTACATGCTTTTCATATACTTTTTTTCCTATTTCTTCATATATGTCATTTATTTTTGATTTTAAATCTCCGATTTTTAGTTTAAGTTTTGTTTCTTTTGCAATTTTACCTGTTTTGTCTGCTGTTATTCTGTATGCTTCTGATGCTTTTTTTCCTAATTTATCGAAAAATTCCATAAAAATCATCCTTTCAATTTGCTACATTTTTTACTTTATTTATTATTAACTTTTATACAATATATTATTCACTTTTCTTTTCTCTTGTCATTAAATCATTTACTGCTTTTCTTGGTTCTAAATTGTTATATATTACATCATAAACTGTTTCAACTATTGGCATATATACATTATGTAATTTTCCTAATTCATATGCAACTTCTATGTTATCTATACTTTCAATTACCATTCCAACTTCTTTTTTGGCTTCTTCTAATGTTTTTCCTTGTCCGATTAGTTTTCCAGCTTTTCTGTTTCTACTATGTTCACTTAAACATGTAACTATTAAATCTCCTAGACCACTTAATCCATAAAATGTATCTTTTTTTCCTCCTAATGCAACTCCTAATCTTGTTAATTCTCCTAATCCTCTTGTTATAAGTGCGGCAAATGTATTATCTCCTAAACCAATTCCACTTGCTACACCTGCACAAAATGCTATTATGTTTTTTAATGCTCCTCCTAATTCTACACCTTTAACATCTCGTGAAGTATATATTCTCATTTCTGGACACATAAATGTGTCTTGAACCATTGATAATATTTTATCATGTTCTGATGCTATTACTAAAACTGTTGGTACGGCAATTGATACTTCTTCTGCATGACTTGGTCCTGATAATACTCCTAATTTTACATCTGGTAATTCTTCTTTTATTACTTCATCTAATGTTTTTAAACTGTCTTTTTCAAAACCTTTTGAGCATATTATTACTGGTTTATTTCCTACATATTGTTTATATTGTTTAAATACATTTCTTGTGAATTTTGATGGTGTAACATGTAGTATAAATTCTGCATCTTTTATTACATATTCAAAATCTGTTGAACATTCGATATTATCTGGTATTACTGCATTTGGTAAAAATTTGCACTTTTTCTCATTATTTATTAAATCTCTTTCTTCTTCTAAAAATGACCAAATTTTAATATTATTTCCACATCTAGCTAAATGTATTGCTAATGCAACACCCCAGCTTCCACTTCCTATTATTGCTATATTTTTCATCTTATTACTCCTTTGTTTGTTTATTTTCTGTTTTCTTTTTTGAAATAATTGCTGTTATAATTAATAATATTGCTAAAATAATTAAAAATACTGTTCCAAAATTTATTTTAATTTTTCCTGGTTGTTTTATTTCATTTTTGTCATAATCATATTGGATTTCACAGATATTATTTTCTATATTAAAATTGCTTACATCCATAATATAATCTCTGTTATCATTTTTTATTCTGAATTTTATATCCATATTTGTATAATCTTGTAATGCTTCAAATTGATATATTCCATCTTCATTTTTCTCTAACAAAATAGAAACATATTCTTTATTTTCTTCTTTATATAATTTATCTTGAATATTTTCTTTTTTTACTGAAATATTAGGAATATTATTATTTTTTAATGTTTCTACTCCTTCATATTCAATGTCTAGATTGTCATAATTTATTACATAAATAATATATTCTTTTGGCAATAAAATATATATGTCTACATTATCATTATTGGTATTATTTTTAATTTTTATATTATAAGTATATGTTTCACTATTTGACGCATTTGCATTTAAAAATATTGATTGTGATAATATAGTTAATATACAAATTATAAATATTGTAACTAAATTTATTATTTTCTTTTTCATTAGTTTTTTACCTCACACAATATATTTATAAGGATTATTTAATTGTAAATTCTATAAACATATTCTTTCTTATATTTTTTAACCTATTATTTAATTTATTCTTAACTTTTAAAACTTATTTTATTTTCTTTTCCGCTTAAAATTCTTTTTATGTTACTTCTATGGTTAAATAAAACTATTACTGCTAAAATTATACTATATATTAAATAACTATTATTACTTCCTGTTATATAATGTTCTGTAATAAATAATGTTAAAACTGGATATAAGATTGCTGCTGCACATGCTCCTAATGATACCATTCTTGTTAAGATAATTAGTACTAATCCAAATACTAAACATATTAATCCAATTTGCCAATTAGTCATTATTAAAATTCCCAAAGATGTTGCAACTCCTTTTCCACCTTTGAATCCAAAAAATATTGGAAAAGTATGTCCTATTACAACTGCAATTGCTGCTATTTGAACTAATAAAGCTGTATTTTCTGCTTTAAAAATTGAACCTAAAAGTAACGCTATTAAAATAGAAACTACTCCTTTTAAAATATCACAAATTAAAGTAAGTGCTGCTGCTTTTTTACCTACTGAACGTAACATATTAGTAGTTCCTGCATTACCACTACCTTTTTGCCTTACATCAAATCCTGCAAATTTTTTACTAAAAATAACTGAAAAATTAACACTTCCTATTGCATATGCAATAATTGCCATTACTATATATAAAGCCATTTTATGAACCTCCTTATAAAATTATATTTTTTACTAATCATCTGAATGTTTTTCTCTAACTATTATTCTTACAGGTGTACCTTCTAAACCAAATTCTTTTCTTATTTGATTTACTAGATATCTTTCATAAGAGAAATGAAATAATTCTTTATCATTAACAAAAATAACAAATGTTGGTGGTTTAGTTGAAGCCTGTGTTCCATATAATATTTTTAATCTTTTTCCTTTATCAGATGGTGGTTGTACTATTGCTATTGCTTCATTTATTACTTGATTTAAAACAGATGTTGATACTCTCATACTGTTTTGTTTATTTACTTCATTTATTAAGTCAAATAATTTATTTACTCTTTGACCTGTCTTTGCTGATATAAATATTATTGGTGCATATGATAAATACGATAATTTATTATATATTTCTTTTTTATATTTTTCTAATGTTCCTGTTTCTTTTTCATATGCATCCCATTTGTTTACAACTATTATAATTCCTTTTCCAGCTTCATGTGCTTCTCCTGCAATCTTTGCATCCTGGTCTGTTACTCCCTCTGTTGCATCAATCATCATTAAGCACACATCTGCTCTTTCTATTGCAAGTAATGTCCTCATTATACTAAATTTTTCTATTGATTCTTTAACTTTGCTTTTTCTTCTTACACCTGCTGTATCTATTAACACATATTTTCCATGTTCATTTTCAAAATCTGTATCTATTGCATCTCTTGTTGTTCCTGCAATGTTACTTACAATTGCTCTATTTTCTCCTAAAATCTTATTTATTAGTGAAGATTTACCTACATTTGGTTTTCCTATTACTGCTACTTTTATTATATCTTCTTCATCTTCATCATCTGTTTTAGGTGGAAATTTTTCATATATTGCATCTAATACATCCCCAATTCCAATTGCATTACTTGCAGATATTGGTAATGGGTCTCCTAACCCTAGATTATAGAATTCATAAATTTCTTCTCTGTCTTTTTGGAAATTATCTGCTTTGTTACATACTAGTACAATTGGTTTTCCTGATTTTTTTAACATTACTGCAATTTCACTATCTGCTGCTGTTACTCCTTGTTTTATGTCTGTTAAAAATATTATTACATCTGCCATTGAAATTGCTAGATTTGCTTGTTCTCTCATTTGTGATAATATTATATCATCTGACTCAGGTTCTATTCCTCCTGTATCTATTAATGTAAAATTTCTTCCTCTCCAATTTGTATCTGCATATATTCTGTCTCTTGTTACTCCTGGGGTATCTTCAACTATTGAAATTCTACTTCCTACTAGATAATTAAAAAATGTGGACTTACCTACATTTGGCTTTCCTATTATTGCTACTATTGGTTTTGACATTTTTTTGTTCCTTTCTTTCTTTTTGTGTATAGTATATCATATTTTCTATAAAAATAACAAGGAATTAATTTATTTTTTAAATTAGAAATAAAATATTAATTAAGTTTTTAATTATTTGAAATTTTATAAAATGTAAATTTCCTGAACTGAATCATTTTTCTTATTTATTTTTTTTGAAAAATATGTTATTATTTTAATAAAAATAAAATGATAACTTAAAACAAATATAAATATGAATAAATAATATATTAATTTATAGAGATAGGAGAATATAAAATGGCATTTGACGGAATAGTTACAAAGGCAATTAGTTCTGAACTACAACAACTTGTAGGAGCTAGAATTGATAAAGTTTTTCAACCAGATAAAAATACTATTATACTTGGATTTTATTTAAGTGGAACCAATTATGCTCTTAATATTTGTACAAATTCACAATATTATAGAATTAATTTAACTACACATTCTAAACCTAACCCTTTAAATGCTCCTAATTTTTGCATGCTACTTAGAAAAAATTTAATTGGTTTGAGAATAAAAAATGTAATAACTTATGGTTTAGAAAGAGTTGTTACAATAGAATTTGAAGGTTTTGATGATGTTGATGATATTATCACTAAAAAATTAATTGTTGAATTAATGGGAAAACATTGTAATATTATTTTAGTTGATGAAAATAATATTATTATAGATAGTTTAAGACATATTAATTCTATTGATAATGATAATACTCGTACAATTGTGCCACATTCTAAATATATATATCCTATAACTGACAAATACAACTTTTTAGATGTACGGAGATTTTGCAACTTTTAAAGATATTTTAGCTTTAAATTTACCTTGTGAAATTAATTTAGTTATAAAGGAGATTTCTAATAAGTTTAATGGTATTAGTAGAAGCTTTGTCAAATCTGTAATTGCTAAATTGAATATAGAAAATATTGACGAAAGTGGATTGAAAAACATTTTTAATTATATTAATGAAATTATTTATAGTGCTGATACTTTGGATTTATCTTTTGAATATATTAAAAATGAAGATAATATTATAAAAGACTATTGTCTAGTAAAAGGAAATCATGAAACTCCTTTTTCTTTAAATTTCTTTATTGATGATTTTTATTATAATAAAGAAACAGATTCAACTTTTAAAGCTTATCGTGATAGTATTTTAAAACTTATATTATCAACTTTAAAAAAGTATAATACTAGGTTACTTCATATTAACGACAAACTTAAAGAATGTGATAATATGGATACTTTCCGTATTTATGGTGAATTATTAACTGCAAATTTGTATAAGCTTAAAAATATAAATTCTGAAAGCATTACTGTTGATAATTATTATGACAATAATAAACCTATTACTATTCCTCTTGATAAGAGATATACTCCAAGTGTTAATGCTAAAATGTTTTTTAAAAAATATTCTAAATTAAAAAATGCTTTAAAAATTGTCTCTAAGCAAAAGATAGATACAATTAATGAATTAGATTATATTGAAAGTATAATTTATGAATTAGAAAATTGTAAAACCATTGATGATGTTTCTTCTGTTTATGATGAAATTTCTGAAAATATTATTTTTAAGGATAAATTTGCGAAATTAAAAGATAAGAAAAAGTCTAAAATTAAAAAATCTAAGTTTACTAAAAATAAGAATGTTAATTTTAACCCAATAAAATATGTTATTGATGGTTTTACATTTTTGGTTGGTAGAAATAATGTTGAAAATGATTACTTAACTTTAAAATATGCTCATAAGAATGATATTTGGTTTCATACTAAGGATATTCATGGTAGTCATTGTATTTTAGTTTTGGATAATCCTAATAGTAGTAGCTTTAAAGAACCTGATGATACTATTTTAATAAAATGTGCTGAAATTGCTGCATTTCATAGTAAAGCTAAAAACTCTTCAAATGTGCCTGTTGATTATTGTGAAGTTAAATATGTTAAAAAGCCAAATGGCTCTAAGCCAGGGATGGTTATTTATAGCCATAATAAAACTCTAAGTGTTGAGCCTAAAAATATATTGCCAATTTAATATTATATATTTGATTTTCTATAACTATTGTAAATTTGTTTTACAATAAAATAAAAAGAGATTATTTTACATATATTTGTAAATAATTCTCTTTTTATTTTCTAATTATATTAATTTTCAATTATTTGTTGCTAATTATCATTAAAGTTTTAATTATATATCGCTAATTACCAAAAGATTAATAAAGTTATTACTGTTGCTACAACTATTTCTGATGTTGTTAAATCTTCTGGTATAATTGAAATTTCTTCTCCTGGTTCTTTTTGAGCTACTATGCTTATTTCATATGATTTAACATCATCTTGTTTAAATAAGACTTCTAATGATTGTTCTTCTTCATTTCCTATTTGCACATAATTACTTCCTAAAAGTACATCTCTTTTTGAATAGAAATCTATTTTTACATATTTTCCGCTAAGCTCTCCATTTGTATTTTTTATTAATCCTCTTATTCTTCCATTTACAAGTGTTGCTTCTGCTTGATATATATTTACTTGTTCTACATTATCTTTTCTTTCTATTGATTTATATGTAGAGTTTAATCCTACATTTATTAAAAAATTTGAAAATATTATAAATAATACAAGCCATAGTGCATATTTAAAAAGTGTTTTTACTCTATCCATTCTTTTTCTCCCCATTTCTCTTTATCATATAAATATTATAGCAAAAGTATACATAATTTTCAAGTTTTTTTATTATTTTCCTAATATCTAATTTTAGACAAATATTTTATAGTATTAAATATGTAGTTCTCCTAATTTTTTTAATAATATAATAAAAAAATATAAAATGTACTATATTGCAACAATATAGTACATTTTATTCTTAAAGCTTAAATAAGTTTTAAGATTTCGCTTGGTGGTAATGTTCCATCAATATAAATAATTGGAATATTATATTCTTTGAATATTCTGATTAATGGTTTTGTGTGCTTCTCAAAAGTATCCAGTCTCTTCTTAAACAATTCTTCCGAATCATCTAATCTTTCTACTAATTTTCCTCCACAATAGTCACATATTCCATCAATTTTTGGTCTTCTAAAAGTATCTTTAGTAAAACTTGCTTGACAATTTATGCAGGTAAGTCTATTTCTTACTCTTTGAAATAATATTTCTATTGGTGTATTTATATAAAATACTTTATCAACAAATATATTATTTTTTAGCAAAGCCAAAAATTGATTCTCTGTTCTTGGAAAACCATCTAGTATAATATTTTCTTCTGATTTCCGGATTTCTCGAATAATCAAATTATTTACAATCTGATCATCTACTAGACCACCATTACTTAAATTATATCCGTTCTTTCTTAAAATCCTACTTACTGATACCTGTTTGTAACCTATACACTCTTTAATCCGTGTTCCTTTACCACTAGCTGGTGCACCAATGAAAATCAAAATTTTTCTTTTCATGAATATACACATCCTTTCTACATATTTATTATATATTAAAATATATAATCAAACTTAGATAAAATATTTTCTATGTCTTCCCATGACTTAGCTACTTCTATTCCTTTGTAATTGGTCTTTATTCCTTTTGGATTAAATAACACTCTTATTTTTATCTTTGAGTCTATTAAATGCCTTAAATCATCATCACATAGAAAATCTATCTTTTTCTTTTTACATATATTTTGTTTTATATCATTTGATGATGAAATTACATCTTTTATTTTATTTTCTATATCATAAGTTTTCAGCCATCTTATCACATCTACTATCATTTTATCAGTTCTGGCTGTAATAATATAAATTTCAAGATGTTGTGCTAATTTGCTAATTATTTCAATCGAATTATGTATAGGCTTCGTTTTATATAAAACTTGTTCTGTAAATATATTTTTTGCCATTTCTCTATATAAATTATCAATATCTTGCAATCTCATTTTTTTTCTCAATTCTTCATAAAAATCGTTTTTGTTTGCACTCTTTAAAATAATTTTTTTACTTTTTAACCACTGTATTTTTTGTTCTTCTGTATTTGCTATTACACCATCAAAATCAAATGCTACTTTTTTTATCTTTCAATCTCTCCTTCACATTTTATATATTTTTTTATTTCATTTAAAAACTTTTTTACTTCTTCCGGTATCATTAATGCATAATAGTCTGGTATTACTATATCATTTTTTTTGTTTTTCGTAATCCATCTTTTTAAATTACTCATACTATACTGTTTTGAAAATTCTATGTTTAAAAAAAAGTCTACTGGTATTTCTATTAATGCTGGTAAATCATTTGGAAATAATTTTCCTTCTTTTATAATTTCTAAAAGATAGAAGTCTGCCAACATATTTAATTTTGAATCTCTCTCATATGGATTTAATTTTCCCATAGTTATGCTTTTAGTAAAAATAGGTGTTTTACTTATTTTTATATCTTTTTCGTTTATATCATCAACTTCTTCCATTATTTCTCGTATTATGGTTTTCTTAGAATCTTCTTTATCTGTTTCTTCTATTTCTCCACCTAATGTTTTTATTATAGTTGCCATTTTATTATTATCCAATTCATACCATCTTTTAGGTTTTTGCATTCCTAAAACTACATTTCCGTTATGTATTACTATACCTTCTGCTCCTTTAATATTTACCAATTTATCCCCTTTCTTCTCCATCAAATTCTAGCTCCTTTCCATCTACTTGCAATGTAGCACAGACTTTACAGTTTATCTTGTTTTTTCCCATGTTGCTACCGCAATGTACGCATCCTCCTTGGGCTTGTTGTTTAAAATCATAATTGTTTCTATATATCTTAAATAATGCATACTCGAATTTATTTCTGAACTTGAATATAGAACTACTAGCTTTTTTAAATTCTTCATCTGAAATATCATTTCCTATACTTTTTATAATATCGTATACTCCCGAACCCGTAAAAGCCATCGTTTGCGGTCTTATTATGCAGCTATCTGGTAAAACTTTTTCATAAGCTTTTCTCAAAGGATATTTTGTATTTATTTTTTCTGTTTTTTTCATTCTCTCCTCTATCGGTATTGATAAAATTTCATTTTTCACACTTTCTTCATGAAATGGTGCTATATACTTCATTTTCATACTTTGGGCAATTAAATCTGACATAACAACAATTTCATCTAATCTATTCTTTATTGCTAAATCTAATGATTTATAATCTCCCTTCCAATTTCTGAAAAAGGGGAAACTACCTAATAAATCGTCCGCTCCTTCACCACTCGATATGCTTTTTAATCCTGAATTTTTTGCATACATAGTTCCTAATAATAACGTTGTTGTTGAACTAACCCATTCTGGATTAAAAGACTTTAAAACTTTAACCGATGTTTCGACCATTTTCTTTATTTTTTCTGGTTCTACATAAAATATTTTATGGTTTTCTATTCCTAACTTTTCTGCAACCATCTTGCTATATTTAATATCCGAACTTTCTTCTCCTGTCATGCCTACTGTTATTCCCATTACATTGTGATTATATTTATGCGCATGATATAATATAGCAGAACTATCTATTCCTCCCGAAAAAAGAACAGCATCTGGTACATTTTTTCTTATTACATTATCTATTTTAATTCTTATATTATCATACATAATTATACATCCTTATTTCAATATTTTTTTATAATTTTCTGTATCATATATTAACTCTAAAAAATCTCTATAACTTAAATCTGGTATTCCTTCATAATATGTTCTTTTATCATATTTAGATATCTGCTCTTCATTCATATTATGATTCATCTCATAAAATGGAGTATATGCAGTGGGTCTAACTTTAACTTTATATCTGTTCAAAAAATCCAATGTAAATTTTATACTCTCTTTGGTTTGATTTGGAACACCAAACATTACCAATGCTTTATATTCGATGTTATACTTTTTTAATAATTTTATACCTTTTACTATTGCATTGTTATCATATCTTTTGTTTATATTTTTCAAATCTTCCATTTCAATAGACTCTATTCCTATTGCTATCTTATAACATCCTGATTGTGCCATCATTTTTATTAATTCTTCATTTTCTAATAAATCTGGTCTAGTAGTACAAGACCATTTTATTTTTTTTTTCATTTTCTATCAGTGCTTTACATAATTTCATTGCAGCATCTTCATCCAAGGTAAAGTCTGGTGCAAAGAATTTATAAAACTCATAATTTAAACTATTTATATATTTTATTATATCTTCAACACTTCTTCTTCTTTCTTTTTTACCATAATACAATACTGCATTACAATATGGACAATTATATGGACATCCTCTTGCAATAGTAACAACAATTTGTTCCTTCTTTTCCATCTCAAAATATTTTTGTATCGGAACTTTATTTACATTTGTATATCCCCATTCTTTTGCTGGTATAAATTCTCCTTTTTTGCAATTAATCAATTGTTTATTTTTTATTAATATTACACCTCTCATATCACTTGTACTTCTTGTTCCCAAACTATATTCAAAGAAATCTGATATAGCTAGTTCCTGATCACATTCTCGTGAAACAATTGCATCAAATTTAGTCTTCTTAAAAAATTTAGGTAGATATAATGGCATTTCTCCATAAGCAATCGTTTTGCATTCTGGTAACATTTCTTTTACATATTCATGCAGTTTAATAGTATTCTGTAAATTTTCTGTATTTATATAAAAAGCAATCGCTTTATATTTGTTATGGATTATTTTATACATTATATCTTGAAATTCTGTTTGTTCTGCCTCTATATCTAATAAATCAATTTGTTCTTTAAGCTTTCTCTCAACATAATCAATAATCTCTCCTATATGCACAAAATGATATGGTGCATTAACATGATTTGATTTTGTTGATAATCCACTATCTGCCCATATAAATAGAAAATTATTATTCAAGTTTCTTCCACCTTCCTTTTTTCAATAAACATTAGTTATTACAACATCTATATTTTACCATCTTTTGGTAATTTTGTAAAGTTTTTTAATTTCTATTTCTCTTCCAAGATATACTGAATATATATATTTGTTTTTTACTTTCTTATGTAATGCCTCTTCTAATGCTTCTTGATATAATTCTAATTGTTTTTTGTATTTTTCTATAAATTCATTTTCCTTGCCTTTTTCTACATAATCTGTTTTATAATCAACTAAAATGATATCATCATTTTCATCAATATAGTATAAGTCTATAATACCTTGTACTAAAACATTTTCTTCTACTTCTTCTCCATAAATTTCTTTTGCTGGAATATTTATAAAAAATGGTTTTTCTCTATAAACTTTTTTTGCATTTTTTAGTTCTTTCCATATTCTTGATTTTGTAAATTCTAGTATTTTATATGGGTTTATATTTTCTTTTTCTTTTCCGTGTTATTATTTCTTTTTCTTCTAGATTATTTATTAATTCTTTTATTTTCTCTATATCATATTCTACTTTTTCATTTAAATGTTGCATACATAAATGTACTAATGTACCTTTTTGTGCGTTTGTTAATTTATCTTCTTCATCACTTCTTAAAAATTTTGGTTTATTAAATTGGTTATGTCCTTTTTCCTCTTCTATTTCTCCCTCGTCTTGTGCAACTTCATCTTCTATAACTAATTTTGAAGTATTTTCTATTTGTTTTCCTTCTTTTAGTTCATTTTGTATTTCTTTTATTTTTGTTACTGATGTCATTGTTGGGATTATTGTTGACAATTTATATTTGTATTCATACTCTAAAATCTCTTTAATTTTTTCTAAATCAGTACTTGATTTACTAATTTTTTCTTCTATTTTGCTTATTACATCAATATCTTCTTTTTCAACTTTTTGAAATTGTTTAATTAGTTCATTTTTTTTGTAAACATTAAAGTCTATTAGATTTTGAACATTGTTTTTTTCGTATAAATATACAAGAATAAGCCAATCTATATACCTTTTATATTTTTTTATAAGTATTGGGTTTATTTTGTTATTTTCTTTCTTATATCTTTCTATTTGTTCTTCCATTTTTTCTAGTTTTTTTGGATAATCATTTACAGTTGCTGTTATATATAATTTTTCTTTTGCTCTTGTTAGACCTACATATAGTATTCTCATTTCTTCTGATAGTGTTTCTACTAGCATTTTATGTTTTATTGCTTCTTTGCTTAATGTATCATATTGCACTTGTTTTGAATAGTTTATATATTTTACACCTATTCCCATTTCTTGATGTAATAAGATATTTTGGCTTAAATCTCTTAAATTAAATTGTTTTCCAGTTCCAGATAAAAATACAATTGGAAATTCTAGTCCTTTACTTTTGTGTATACTCATTATTCTTATTACATCATCATTTTCTCCTATTATTTTTGCAGAACTCATATCTCCACTATTTGCTTTTAATTTTTCTATAAAATTAATAAAATTATATAAACCTTTAAAACTAGCTGTTTCATATTGTTTTGCTTTTTCAAATAGCATTTTTAAGTTTGCTTGGCGTAGTTCTCCATCTTCCATAAGTCCCACATAATTGTAATAACTTGTATCTGAATATATTTTCCATATAAATTCATCTAATGCTAAATATTCTTGTTCTTCTCTCCATTTTTCTAATTGCTCAAAGAATTTTTCTATTTTTTCTCTTAGCTCTTTTCCTACATTTACTTTTGCTTTTTGCATCGTGTTATAGAAATTGTCATATTTATCTGTTAATCTAATTTCTACTAATTCATTATCTGTAAATTTGCCAATTGGTGACCTTAATACACTTACTAATGGAATATCTTGAATTGGGTTATCTATTATTTTTAATACATTCATTATTGTTTGTATTTCGATAGAGCCTAAATATTCTTGTGATGAATCACAAAATACTGGTAACCCTAAGTTTCTTAATTCTTCTTCCATTACATTTGCTATATTTTTAGTGTTTCTTAGTAAAATTACTACATCTTTATATTTTAGAGGTCTAAATTCTCCACTTTTTCTATCATATATTTGAAATTCTTCTCCTTTTAATTTTTTTATTTTATTTGCTACAAATCTTGCTTCTAATTGTACATCTTCTAGTCTTTCTTCTTCATCAATTTTTATATTTTGTTCATTTTCAGGTGTTTCTTCTTCTAATTCTTGTTTTACATCTATTAGAGCTATTTCTGTTTTTAAATTTTGGGTTGTTTCTTTATAATCTAATGCTCCATAGTTTAGGAATTCGTTTTCATTATAGTCTATATCTCCCAAAGTTTCACTCATAATATTTTCAAATATTAGATTTGTAAATTTTAATACATTGTCTCTACTTCTAAAATTTTTAAATAATTGTATTTTTAGAGAGTCTTTCTCGCTTTTGCTATTTTTATTTTTATATTTTTTATATTTACTTATAAATAATTCTGGTACTGCTTGTCTAAATTTGTATATACTTTGTTTTACATCACCTACCATAAACATATTATTTTTGTTTGATATGGCTGTTAATATGTATTCTTGTACTAGGTTACTATCTTGATATTCATCTATTGCTATTTCTTGAAATTTTTGCTGATATTTTTTTGCTATTTCTGTTGGTTCTATTTTTGCAATTTCATCTAATGCAATTTTTCCATTTCCGTTTTTAACTAATATTTTTAATGCCATATGTTCTATGTCGTTAAAATCTACAATATTTTTGTTTCTTTTTCTTTTTGTAAACTCTTTATCAAAATCTAATATTAATTTTTCAAGTTTTACTAAAATTTTGTACATATCATATATATCTTGATTTGCTTCTTTTGAGTCTGATATTAATATTGTTTTTAACTTTTCTTTTAATTTCTCCTTAGTTGCAGTTCTTACTTTTTGAGCATAATCTTTTAAATCTGATTCTACATTACTTCTAGTCCATGAAACATAGCTCATATTATTGTATATATTATATGCTTTATCCCAGTTATCTAAATTAGCTTGTAACATTTCTAGCATATCTATATCACTTCTAACTATTTTGCTATATTTTTCTAGTTCTGGGTCAAGGTTTAGTTCTTCACTTATTCCATATAATGCTTTTAAATCATCAATTACTTCTTCTTTTACCTCTTGTAATAAAACTTCTCCCCATATGGTTTTGCCAAAATCTTTATCTAAACTATTCTTTATATTAAACATTTCAACTTTTTCATGTAACCATTTTTCTGGGTATGGACTACTTTGTATATATGTATATATTTTTAATACTAATCTTTGTAATGGTTCGTCATCTTTATAGCTTGTATATGTATTTATTAAGTCTGCAAAATCTGCATCTTCATTTTCATATTTTTGTTCGAAAATGTCATCTATTACCTCTTGTTTTAATAGCTCAATTTCTGCAACATCTCCTATTCTGAAATTTGGAGAAATGTTTTCTAATTCGAAAAAGTTATTTCTTACCACATCTAGACAAAATGAGTCTATTGTGCAAATATTTGATTTATTTAAAAGTGTTATTTGTCTTTGTAAGTTTTCATTTTCTGGGTCTTCATCTAGTTTTTTATATAAGGCATCTAATACTCTTTCTCTCATTTCTGATGCTGCTGGATTTGTAAATGTTACTACTAATAGCTTGTCTATATCTATTTTTTTGTTTATTATTTTATTTATTATTCTTTCTACTAATACTGCTGTTTTACCACTTCCAGCAGCTGCTGCTACTAATATGTTAGAGTTTTCTTCGTTTATTGCTTGTAATTGTTCGTTTGTCCATTTTACATCTGACATTGGTTTTCTCCTTTTATATTTTGTTTTATATATTTTTTCACATTTTTGTAGTTTAGTCAATTAAATTGAGACATTTTGTAATAATAAAAAGGACTGATAACCAGTCCTTTAATACATTGCTGTTACCTTACTTACGTAATAGGTAACAACGTTTTTTACAATGTTTCCAGAAAAGAAGTCTTTTCCTTCTTTTTCTGAAATCTTTTCGAGTTCTTCACAGTCGTGAAGTTCTGCTTCCAGCTGTTCAATTGATTTACTAATACTTGTTTGAACAACCTGTTTATTCTTGATTTTGTTTGGCATAATTTTCATAACATCTGAAACTAATCTATCAATGGTCTTTGTTGGATGTTCTATCCGCTCTAATACCATATTAGCTAAAAAGATGGTATGATATTTGCTCAATTTTAAATCTAAAATAAACAACATCACAGCATTTGAGAGTTCCTGTCTTTCCTTTGGTGTCATTTAAACTCCTCCTTTGTAAAAAATATGTATTTACATTTACATAATATATTATACCATACTTCCTAATTAATTACAAATTTTGCATGTGATTTTTTTACAAAAATTGTAATTTCATTTATAAAACTTAAATTTCTATCCTTTTATTAAATTTTTCTTTTACTAAATTTTTCAATAATATATTTTTTTCTTTTTCTAATTTTGGGTCATCTTCCATTATTTTTATTGCTGCATTTTGGGCAAGTTTTAGTATTGGCATATCTTCAAATAAGTTAGCTATTTTGAAATCTGGTATTCCATGTTGTAATGTTCCGGAAAAAGTCACCTGAACCTCTTAATTCTAAGTCCTTTTCTGATATTATAAATCCATCATTTGTGTCACACATTACTTTCATTCTTTTTCTTACTGTTTCGCCTTTTCCTTCATATTTTAAAATACAATATGATTTATATTCTCCTCTTCCTACTCTACCTCTTAATTGATGTAATTGTGCTAATCCAAATCTTTCTGCATTTTCTATTACCATTATATTTGCATTTGGTACATCTACTCCTACTTCTATTACTGTTGTTGATATTAATATGTCTATTTCTTTATTTTTAAATTTTTCCATAATACTATCTTTGTCTTTTGCTTTCATCTTTCCATGTATGTATTCAACTCTATATTCTGGAAATATTTCTGTTTTACATTTTTCATATAGTTCTTCTACTGATTTTAAGTCTAGCTCTTCATTTTCTTCTACTAATGGACATACTATATATGCTTGTCTTCCTTGTTTTACTTGTTCTTTTATAAAGTTGTTTACTCTTTCTGTCATTGTTTTTGTTACTGCAAATGTATCTATTTTTTTTCTGTTTGGTGGTAATTCATCAATTATTGATATGTCTAAATCTCCATATAGTATTAATGCAAGCGTTCTTGGAATTGGTGTTGCTGTCATTACTAGTACGTCTGGATTTTGTCCTTTTTCTACTATTGTTGTTCTTTGTTTTACTCCAAATCTATGTTGCTCATCTGTTACTACTAATCCTAATTTTTTAAAACTTACATTTTCTTGTAATAGTGCATGTGTTCCTATTAATATGTCTATTTCTCCATTTTCTAGTCTTTCTAATAATTCTTTTTTATTTTTCTTTGTCATTGCTGAAATTAGTAGTTCACATTTTATTCCTAGTTCATCAAATATTTTTTTAAAGTTTTCTAAATGTTGTGTTGCAAGTATTGCTGTTGGTGCCATTATTGCTGCTTGGTAACCACATTTTACTGCTTTATATGCTGCACACATTGCTATTACTGTTTTTCCTGAACCTACATCTCCTTGTAATAACCTATTCATTGGTTTGTCTTGTTCCATATTATTATCTATTTCTTCTAAAACTCTTAATTGGGCTTTTGTTAATTTAAAAGGCAATTTATTTATTATATCTGACATTTTAGCATCTTTACTAAATTGTATACCTTTTTCTTCATTTATATAGTTATTTTTTAATTGTAATAATGCCAATTGTACTGACAATAATTCTTCAAAAACAAATCTTTTTCTTGCTATATTAAAATCTTTAAATTCATTTGGAAAATGTATAGCTCTTATAGCTTCATTAATTCCTTCTAATTTATATTCATCTAATATATATTTTGGCATTGTTTCTTCTAGCTTATTCTCAACTTCTTTTAACCCATTTTCTATTATTTTTCTTATTGTGTTTTGTGATAAGTTAAATGTTAATGGATATATTGGAATTATTTTTCCAGTATTTTTAGTACTTCCTTCTATATCAAAAACTGGTGAATTCATGGAAATTTTTCCAAACATATTACTTATTTTTCCATAAAATTTATATTTTTGCCCAACTCTAAATATGCTTTTTAAATAACTATGATTAAACCATGTAATTGTAGCAGTTCCAGTTTCATCTCTTACTATTAATTTTTGCATTGTTTTACCTTTTAACCTTACTTCTGATATTATGCCACATGCTACTGCTTCTATTAGAGTTTCTTCTCCATCTATACATTCTGATATATTTTTTACTTTTCCTCTATCTTCATATGTTCTCGGAAAATATGTAATTAAATCATGTAATGTAAATATGTTTAACTTATTCAATAATTTAACTCTATTTGGTCCTACACCTTTTATATATTTTACATCTTTTTCTAAATCTACCATATTATTAAAAGTTCTCACATATGTATTAATGTTTTTATCTTATCAACTTTCGTCAGTTATTTTTTATTGGATAAAAATAAGCTATAACTCTGTTTTAAAGATAAAAACACATTTATAAAAATTTATTTTATATTTTAACAATAATTTAACATTCTTTAAAATGCTAAAATTTGAGAACTTTATCCTCCTTATTTATCATTTACAAAATCTATGTCTACCTATTGTTACTGTCATTGGTCTTGACCATATCCACTTGTTTGTTGCTGTTGATGGGTTAAAATAATATATTGCACCATAACTTGGATCCCATCCATTTATTGCATCTTGTGCAGCTTTTTTTGCTGTTGAATCTGGTGTTAAATTTATTTGGCCATCTCTTACTGCATCAAATGCTCCTGATTGATATATAACTCCTGATATTGTATTTGGAAAAGAGCTACTTTTTACTCTGTTCATTACAACTGCACCAACTGCAACTTGTCCTGTATATGGCTCTCCTCTTGCTTCTCCATAGATTAATCTTGCAAGTAAATTCACATTATTACTATTGCTACTAGAAGAACTTGATGAATTACTTGAATTATATATCCCCATCGCTTTTAATGTAGCTGGTCCTGCTATTCCATCTACTGTTAGCCCATTTTTTCTTTGAAAATATCTAACAGCTTCTTGTGTTTGACTACCAAATATTCCATCTACATTTCCATTATAATATCCCCATCTTTTTAGTTTTGTTTGTATTTGTTTTACTTCATCGCCACGTGAACCATATTTAGATAATGCCTCTACTTCATTATTTTTAAATGCAATTCCTGTTACAGTTAGTATAATTGCTAATAATGTAAAAATAAATAATATTAATTTTTTATATTTTATTTTTTTGGTAGCATTTTGTTCTGTATTCTTCTTTGTTTTTATAAAAGAACTTTTTATTCTATTTTGCATTTAATCACCTACTAAAAATAATTTATCAATCTTATTTTTAGCATTATTGGTAATTATTATACATCTTTTAAGAACAATATCTACACAATATAGTTTCTAAACCTACTTGTAAGTCTATTAAACCATTTTTTGAGTTATAATCTAAATCTCTAAATTCTTGTAAAATATTTTTTAGTTCAGCTGGTGTGAAATATTTTGATTGGGTTTTATATTTGTTAACTAAAAATGTTTGGTTTGGTTTTAAATTTAAACTTGTAGTTATTTCTTTATTATATTTTTGTGCAATTTTTGTAATATATAATTTTTTAAAGTGATTATATAAAGTAATTAATATTTTTTGCAATGGTTCTTTATTATATATTAAATTTTTTAATACTTCTAATGCTTTTTGTGTTTCTTTTTTTCCTAAATTATCTGTTAAGTCGAAAATTATACTTTCTAATTTTTTTATAGCTAATTTATCTACATCTTGTTTTTCAATTTTTCCGCCTGTTCCTGCATATTCAATAAGTTTTCTTATTTCATTTATTAAATCTTGCATATTTGTACCACAACATTCAATTAGATATTTTAGTGTATTACTATCTACTTGTACTTTGTATTGGTTACAAATTATTTTTAATCTATTTTCTATTTGAAATGGCTTTTGCGCTTCAAAATTACATATAGCTCCTATTTTGTCTATTAATTTATATAGTTCTTGTTTTGTATCTGCATCCTCTTCTACAATAACTAAAATTACACTGTCATTTATAATTTGCATATTTTCATTTATATAGTCTACTAGTCTTCCTCTTATTTTTTCCATTTCTGCATTTTTTCTCTTGCCTTCTTTTTTTAGTATTCCTGAATTACGTACAATTATTAGTTTTTTTTCGAAACCAAATGCAGGTGTTTCTATATCTCCTATTAGTCCAGAAATATTTGTGTCATCTACATTTATATAATTTATACCTTTTATACATTCACCAAATAAATGCTTGATTTTTTTTAATGAATTTTCTAATAAAAATAATTCTTCACCATATAAAAGATATATACTTCTTAATTTTCCAGTATTTAATTCTTTTTCTAAATTTTCTATTGTTACCATTTCATACTCCTAGTTAATATTTTTTCTATTTTTTAAAATTTTCTGTTATCTTTTGATATTAGCTCTGTAACTAAATAAGTAACCATATTTTATATTATAATTTTTGTGCAAATTTAGAAGAATGTGCGTGACATATTGCCATTGCCATGCTGTCTGTAATATCATCTAATTTTGGTAGTTTTTCTTCATTTAATATCATTTTTACCATTCTTTGCACTTGTATTTTATCTGCTCTACCATATCCTGTTACTGCTTGTTTTACTTGAAGTGGAGTATATTCATATATATTTAAGTCGTTTTGTCTTGCTGTTATTAGTATAACTCCTCTTGCTTGTGCTACATTTATGGCAGTCTTTGCATTATTGTTAAAAAATAATTCTTCTATTGCCATTGCTTCTGGTTTATACATTTTTATTATATTATCTAATTCTTTATTTATTTTTTCCAACCTTAATGGAAATGATGTTTTTGCTTCTGTTAAAATTGCCCCAGAAGTTTCTAGTTTGAATTTGTTTCCTATATAGTCGATTATGCTATATCCTGTTATGGCAAAACCTGGGTCTATTCCTAATATTCTCATCTTTTTTGCTCCTCGTCTTTCGAATTTCTGTTCTTATTATATCATAATTATTTTATTTTGCAATGTTTTTTTAACTTACATTTTATCAAATTAATTATTTTTAACAATAATTAATTTAATAATTTATTTCATATTTTCTTATCTTATGATATAATCTAAAAAAACAATTTAGGAGTGTTACTTATGAAAAATTTTTTTATTGTATTAATTACAAAAATAATGCATATTGGTTTAAAAATATTAGGTAAAAATGGTGGAAATATTTTAGGTAAATTAGCATATAAATGGAATCCTAATATTTTTAGTTATTTTAAAATAAACTCACCTGTTATTGCAGTTACTGCAACTAATGGTAAAACTATGACTAATAATGCTATCAGTTATGTTTTTGAAAAGGCTGGTAAAAAAGTGCTAAGCAATAAAGAAGGCAATAATATGGAAACTGGTATTTTATCAACTTTGTTAAAAAATTGTTCTTTAACTGGTAAAATAAAAGCTGACTATTTAGTTTTTGAAGTTGATGAAGGATATGTTCCTATACTTTTTAAATATATAAAACTAGATACATTAGTAGTTAATAACTTTTTTAGAGACCAATTAGACAGAAATGGTGAAGTTGAATCTCTTATTTTAAAAATATATGATTTCTTAAAAACTTATAATGGAAATTTGGTATTAAATAATGATGACCCTAATGTTGCAAGATTAGGAAGAGCTAATCCTGATAATGAAAATGTATATTATTTTAGTGTTGAAAAATATAAATATGCATCTAATGAAATGAAAGAAGCAGGAGAAGGAAAATTTTGCCCATTTTGTAAAACTCGTCTTGAATATGAATATTATCAATATTCACATATTGGCAAATTTATATGTCCTAATTGCCAATATGGTGATAATGAAATCTATAAACTAGGTACAAATGTTGATTTAGAAAATCAAACTTTTGAAGTTGATAATGTATTGTATAAAATGAAATCTAATAGTATATATATTGTATATAACTTTTTAGCAGTTATTTCATGTGTTTCTCTATATGATATTGATACTAAATATATTCAAGAAGCTATTTCAGAATTTGAATTAAATAATGGTAGATTAGAAAAAACAGAAATAAAAGGTATTCCTACTATTATAAATTTAGCTAAAAATCCTACTGGTGCAAATGTTAGCTTACGTATTTTAAATGAAGATGAGGATGAAAAAGAATTACTTTTTGTTCTTAATGATAATAGAGCAGATGGTTTTGATGTTTCTTGGATTTGGGATATTAATTTTAATAATTTAACAAATGTTAAAAGAATTATAACATCAGGAACTCGTGCTTATGATATGGCAATTAGAATAAAAACTTCTGGCTTTGATGTTTCTCAAATTGAAGCATATACTAATTTACATGAAGCTGTTGACAGCTTATATAAAACTAATGTTAAAAAATATGTAATTGCTAATTATACTTCTTTACAACCTACAAGAAAAGAAATTTTTAGTTTATAAATCTTTTTTATTATATTTTTGGAATTATATAATTTTTAATATACAAAAATTTAATAAAAATCTAAAACATTAAAAAATATTAATAAAATAAATTGAGAGGAAAATTATAATGAAAGAATTAAAAATATTATATCTATATCCAGATATGTTAGAATTATATGGAGATTATGGAAATATACAAGTATTAAAATATAGACTTGAATCAAGAGGATATAGCTGTGTTATTGATAGATATTCCCTAGAAGACATTGCACCAGATTTTACAAAATATGATTTAGTTTTTGCCGGCGGTGGTGCTGATATTGAGCAAAATATTTTGTCAAATGATTTAATAAAATATAAAGAAAATATAAAACAAGCAATTGATGAAGGAGTTTTCTTTTTACTAATATGTGGAGCTTATCAATTATTTGGTAAATATTATAAAGATGTTGAAGGAAATATTATAAATGGTTTAGAAATTTTTCCATATTATACAGAAGCAATCGAAGATAGAAAAAAACGCTGTATTGGAAATATTGTAATTGATGTAAACTTAAATGGAAATTCAAGTAAAGTTATAGGATTTGAAAATCATGGTGGACAAACATTTGATATATCTTCTCCTTTTGGAAAAGTTCTTGTTGGTAATGGTAATAAATTTAATGATGAATTTGAAGGATTTTTTCAAAAAAATATAATTGCAACCTATTTACATGGACCTTTACTTGCTAAAAACCCTGAACTTGCTGATTATATTATAAAATATTGTTTAGATAGAAAATATGACGAAAATTTATGTTTAGAACCTTTAAATGATAATTTTGAGAATTTGTGTAGGGAACAATTGCTAAATAGGTTTTTGTCGCAATAGGGACGGGCAAATTGTGGTGAATTGAGGGTAAATTAGGGACGTTTCCTTTTGGACATTTTTGTCCATTTGGGGACAGATATATGATGATTGACCTATGGTCAATCCATACATCTGTCCCCAAATGGACAAAAATGTCCAAAAGGAAACGTCCCTAATTTACCCTCTTAAATTTTATATTCTACTGGTTTATTTTCTTTTAAACTTTCTTGCACATCTAGAATTCTTTGGTTTGATGAACCTCTAAAACGCAATTTTAAGTCTTTTTTATCTTCTTCAAATTTTCCGTCAACTACTACATCTAAATATTGCAATAATTCTTTTGTAGTTTCATTATTTGGTGCCATTTTACCTACTACATCTTTTTCAAAGTCAAATCCTGTATAACACCATATATTTTTATTTGGAAATTTTTCTTTAACTTTTTTTACAAGTGGTAGCAGTCCTTCTTGGTTTTGTTTTTCTAGTGGCTCACCTCCTAGTAAAGTAAGTCCTGATATGTAATCATGGTCTAGATAATTTATTATTTTATCTACTTCTGCGTCTGTGAATTTGTTTCCATAGTTAAAATCCCATGCACATTCATTAAAGCATCCTTTGCAATGGTGGTTACATCCACTTACAAATATAGATACTCTTACTCCTTCTCCATTTGCTACATCTACTCTTTTTATATCTGCATAGTTCATAAACGTTCTCCTCTTTTCTAATTTTAGTTCAAATTTGGAACATTAATGATATAACCATTAATGTTCCAAATTTATGAGTTTTTTCTAAATCCTATAAGTGCATTACTCTTTGTTTAATTTCTTTTGTTTTTCCTGCATTCCAGAAGTTTTCTCCTAGATATCCACAAGTTCTTCTTACTACTGTCATTTTTGAGTGGTCTTTATTTCCGCAGTTTGGGCATTCCCATTCATTGTCTTTGTTTATTATTATTTCACCATCAAATCCACATACATGGCAATAATCTGATTTTGTGTTAAATTCTGCGTATTGAATATTGTCATAGATGAATTTTACAACTGTTTCTAATGCATCTATATTGTTTTGCATATTTGGTATTTCTATATATGATATAGCTCCACCTGATGATATTTTTTGGAATTCGCTTTCAAATGCTAATTTATCAAATGCATCTATTTTTTCTCTTACATCTACATGATATGAGTTTGTATAATATCCTTTATCTGTTACATCTTTAATTGTCCCAAATTTTTCTTTATCTATTCTTGCAAATTTGTAACATAAGCTTTCTGCTGGTGTTCCATATAATGCAAATCCAATATTTGTTTCTTTTTTCCATCTATCAACTGTTTCTCTTAGATATTTCATTACTTTAATTGCAAATTCATGTCCTTCTGGTGTTGTATGTGATACACCTTTCATTAGTTTTGTCATTTCATATATTCCAATATATCCTAATGATATTGTTGAATATCCGCCATACAATAACTTGTCTATTTTTTCACCTTTCTTTAATCTTGCTATTGCTCCATATTGCCAGTGAATTGGGCTTATATCTGAATGTGTTCCAAGTAATGCATAATGTCTGCACATTAATGCTTCTTTGCATAATTCTAGTCTTTCATCTAATAATTTCCAGAATTTATCTTCATCACCATCTGCTACAATTGCTACTTGTGGTAAGTTGATACTTACTACACCTTGGTTAAATCTTCCTTCAAATTTGTAATTTCCATTTTCATCTTTCCATGGTGATAAGAAACTTCTACATCCCATTGGGCTAAATACATTTCCTTCATATATTTCTCTCATCTTTTTAGCTGAAATGTAATCTGGGTACATTCTCTTTGCTGAACATTTAACTGCAAGTTTTGTTAAATAATCATATTCTCCACCTTTTAAGCAGTTACATTCATCTAATACATATACTAGTTTTGGGAATGCTGGTGTTACGTATACTCCTGCTTCATTTTTGATTCCTTCATATCTTTGTCTTAATACTTCTTCTATAATCATTGCATTTTCTTTTATATATGGGTCTCCATCTTCCAAATGTAAGAATAATGTTACGAATGGAGATTGTCCATTTGTTGTCATTAATGTATTTATTTGATATTGGATAGTTTGTACACCTGCTTTTAATTCTGCTTTTAGTCTATCTTGTACTAAGTCTTCTATAACATCATCTGATAATTTTCCTTTATATTTTTTCTCTATTTCTGCTTTGAATTTGTTATAGCTTTTTCTTAAATATTTTCCTAAATGTTTCATATCTACTGATTGTCCACCATATTGGTTACTTGCAACTGCTGCTATTATTTGTGTTGTAACTGTACATGCAACTTGGAAGCTTTTTGGACTTTCTATCATTTTTCCGTTCATAACTGTTCCATTATCTAACATGTCAGAAATATTTATTAAACAACAGTTAAATATTGGTTGAACAAAATAGTCGGCATCGTGAAAATGTAAAACTCCGTCTGCGTCAGCTTTTGCTATTTTTTCAGGTAATAATAATCTTCTTGTTAAATCTCTTGATACTTCACCTGCTATATAATCTCTTTGTGTTGAAGCAAGTAATGTATTTTTGTTTGAATTTTCTTCTGCTAATTCTTTATTTTCATTTCTTATTATTCCTAATATTGTTTCATCTGTTGTATTTTGTTTTCTTACTAATGCTCTTGTATATCTATATACTATATATTTTTTAGCTAATTCATATTTTTCAATTTCCATTAACTTTTCTTCAATTATATCTTGTATATCTTCTACAAGCATTCTTTTTTTATCCAATTCTTCTATATATTGAATAATTCCTTTGATATCTTCCTTTGAAGCTCTTTCTCTTGGTTTTACTTCCTTGTTTGCTTTTTCAATTGCTATTTGAATTTTTGCTCTGTCATAATCTACTGCTCTTCCATCCCTTTTAATAACTTTCATTTTACATTTCCTCCTTCGATAAGTATGGCTTAATTATATATCAATATTTTTTATTTTCTGTTGCAAAAGCAACAAATTATTTTTATTTTTTAATATTCAAAATTAAACGTTCATTTTTGAGGTATTTTTTGAAATGTTACAGTTTTGTTACAAAAATATTACAAAATCTTTTCAGGGTGTTTTGTTGCATTTGCAACTTATTTATTGTATAATCTTTATGTATATATAAAGGAGTGATTATCATGAAGACCAGTTTTGACCTAGAAAAATTTATTGAAGATTTTTCTACAAATTGTAACAAAGTTCAACTAAAAACTTTTTCCAAAAATGAAACTGTAACTTCTTATATTAAAAACCGTAATCAATTATGTATATTAATAAAGGGAACAGCTGATTTAGTTAGGTATGACCTAAATGGAAATAGAACTATTGTTGAACATTTTTCTAAAAATTCCTTATTTGGTGAGGTTTTTTATGATATTACTACAAATAATGAATTATTAGTTGAGGCAAGAGCAAATTGTACTGTTCTTTTTTATATTTATGATGATTTATTTCAAAAGTGTAAACAAAATTGTAAATTTCATAAAGAATTAGCAGAAAATTTACCACAATTGATTTTAAATAAAGTTACTGATTTGAATATGAGAATTGAACTATTAACTAAACGTTCTATTCGTGATAAATTGCTTGGATATTTTTCGCTTATTTCTACTAGAAATTTAAGTCCTAGCTTTGAGCTTCCTTTTTCTTTAACAGATTTGGCAGATTATTTAAGTGTTGATAGAAGTGCTATGATGAGAGAGTTGAAACTGTTGAAAGAGGATGGGTTTATTGAGAAGAGTGGGAATAGGATTACTTTGAATTATAGGTAGTGATTTTACTATTTTATATAAAATATCAATAAATGCAGTATAATACTTATAAGTAATATACTGCATTTATTATAGTTATTTTATAATGTAATTTTCATTTTAATTTTTCAATTTCTTTTTCTGACAATTTAGTAATTTCACTTATTTTTTCTATTTCAAATCCCATTTTTAATAATCTTTTTGCTATTTCTCTTTTTTCTTCATTTTTTCCATTCTCTCTGCCTAATTTTTCGCCTAGCTCTTTGCCAATTTTTTCTCCCAGTTTTTTGCCCTTTTCAATTCCACGCTTTTCTCCTCGCCCTTCTGCATCATCTATTCCTGTATAGTAAATCCATCTTGCCATTTCTCTTTCTTCATACATTTCTCTTTCTTTTGGGTCCATGCTCATTACTTCTAGTTCTGTTTTGGCTCTTTTTATTTCTTCATTTACTTTCTCTGCCATTTTGATTTTTTCCCCCTTTCCCACTAGCAACCATAGCCATTGTGATAGTTTGCTTTCTACTCCTGGTTCTTTTTCTATGAATTTTGGTAACTCTATAAAATGCATTTCTGCTTTTTCTGTTACTAATCCATTTTCTTCTTTATATCCTTTATCTATATATTTTTCTTTTTCTACCTTATCAAATCTCATATGTGCTATATTATGATATGTATTTGTTTTAAAATAGTTGAAGTTTAATATCCATATTACTATCGTTTTTCGCAATTCTTGGTATATTTCTCCTACTTTCAGTTGTGGGCTTATTAGTTTTGATAAATATGCTAAACTTCTATTTCCTAAGTTATGTTCATCTGATGTTTGCATTTCTATGTCTAATGTTATTTCATCATTTATTTTGGCTTTTATATCTAGCCTTGCTAATTTTTCGTCTAGCATATTTTTTGGTATTTCTGGATTTTTTACTTCCACTTTTTCTATTTTTATTCCTAATATTCCTTCTAATAAATCTTTTAATTCACTGTTACATTCGTCTTTGGAAAATATCCTTTTAAATACATAGTCATTTGTCAGAGGCAAAATCTTTGTCTCTTTTACTTTTTTTATTATATCGTCTTTCTCCATATTTTGTTTCCTTTCTATTTTACCAAATTAATTATTTTTTAGCAATAATTATTTTAGTAAAAATTTCTTAGTTTTGGTTTGTATTATACAGATTTCTATTTTTTATTTATTCTTTCTTTTATTTTTAAAATTCGGGAATTTTTTTAGAAATTATTATTTTTTTAAGTTTTATTAAAAATGCAATTTGAATTCTTTTGATTAAAATATTAAGTTATATATTTTCGTTTTTTATTTGACTTTTAAATTTTTTATACGTGAGATTATAAAATATTTTTTAAGTTTTGTTTATTAACAAATGCAAATATATATTTTTATTTTTGTGAATTTTTTAGATTTTTTATTTTAATAACTTTTAATAGTTATTAATGATACTTAATGATAAAAATTAATTGGTTTATTTCTAATTTTAAACCGATTTTAATTTTCTTTGTTCTAGTTAATTCTTAGCTGTTTATCTTATATTCCTTTAACTTTTTGATTTTAACTTTTTAATTTCAGAATTTAAATAAAAAATATACTCTCTATTTAATTATTTATATAATTAACATATTTTGGAATATTTCGCAATAGTTTTTTATGATTTTATGTAACTTTTCATCACATATTTCGACATTACTAGAAATCTATAAGCTTAGGCGAATAAAAAGTGACATAGCATTCATAATTACTATATCACTTTTATAAAAATATTTTTAAGGTCTCTATAAGTATAAAGCTACTCTGAAACTAATATATTCATTATAAATCTATTTCACATTTAATAATTGGGTATCCATTATTTATATTATTAGTATCTTTTTCAAAGTAAATATCTTCATCCATATTTGAGTCCGTATTTTTATTTATCATTGTTATAAAATTATCATTTTTCATTTCTTCTTCTATTAATTTAGTAATACATTTGTCAACTTTCCAACATTATAACAATTATATACCGCACTATTATCTCTACCGTCACTTACTATTCCTGAAATAATACATTGTACATATTGATTATTCTCTTCCGTCGCTCCTTGCAAATTTCCTCTATTATAACATCCATTAATTATTCCTTCATTATTGTTATTACTAATGCTATTAATGTTATTCCTTTGTTAGCACTTCTAATTTTTGCTTTTGTTTTTTCCTTTTTCATTTTCATCCTCCTTATTTATTTTTTAATATTTTTTTAGTATTTAACTTTATTCAAATTTTATACTTTTGAATTATATTTTTAGTATAATTATCCTCATTTTTATTTTCAATGTATTTTTGCTATTTGTAATAAGTTTATAAAATTATTGTAATATTTCTCATGATTTTGGTAGCCTACATTTATAAATAAAAATAACAAGATTAAACCTATATTTTTATAGGTTTAATCTTGTTATTTCTATTAATCTATTTATTTTCTCTAAACTAATTGTGTATGTGTGTGTACTCTCACAAGGTTTTCAGCGGTTTTATTCATTTTTTTGTTCCTCTTTGGTTTTCTTCTTTGAATTTATAATATCATTTTATCTTTACTTTTTCAATAGTTGTAATTAAACTGTAATACTAATATATATTTACAGCATATTTATTATCTATGCTTTTCTATATAATTCCATGAATCCTTACACATGTCTTCAAGTGTTTTTGTAGCTTCCCAGCCTAGTTCTTCTTTGGCTCTTTTTGGGTCTGCATAACACATTGCTATGTCGCCTTCTCTTCTTGGTGCTATTTTATATGGTACTTTTTTTCCTGTTACACTTTCAAATGCTTTTACCATGTCTAATACACTATATCCTTTTCCTGTTCCTAGATTATATATGTATAATCCTGCATTTTCTTTGTCTAGTTTTTCTAATGCTTTTACATGTCCTTTTGCTAAATCTACTACATGTATATAATCTCTTACTCCTGTTCCGTCTGGTGTGTTGTAGTCATTTCCAAATACTGATAATTCTTTTAGTGTTCCTGCTGCTACTCTTGCTATATATGGCATTAAATTATTTGGTATTCCTTGTGGCTCTTCTCCTATTAGTCCACTTTCGTGTGCTCCTACTGGGTTAAAGTATCTTAGTATACATATATCCCATGTGTTGTCAGATTTATATATGTCTTTTAATATTTGTTCTATAAATAGTTTTGTTGTTCCATATGGGTTTGTTGTTCCTCCTGTTTTGCAGTCTTCTGTTATTGGCATTGTTTCTGGGTCTCCATATACTGTTGCAGATGAGCTGAATATAAATTTTTTACAATTATATTTTCTCATTGTATCTAATAATACTAATGCTCCTGATATGTTGTTTGTATAATATTCTATTGGTTTTTTTACCGACTCTCCTACTGCTTTGTATCCTGCAAAATTAAGTACTGCTTCTATATTATTTTCTTCAAATACTTTTTCTAATTTTTCTTTATCTAAGTAATCCATTTCGTAAAATTTAAAATCTTTTCCTGTTATTTCTTTAATTGCATCTAATACTGATGGTTTACTATTTGAGAAATTATCTATAATTACTATTTCTTTTCCTGCATTTAGTAATTCTACTGCTGTGTGACTTCCTATAAATCCTGCCCCTCCTGGTAATAATATTGCCATATATAATCATTCCTTTCACATTATACTTTTTTGCTATTTATTTAATATAGCTATTATTTGATAATATTTTGTTATTTTTATCGCTTTTTATATTTATTTGCTATCTATTCTTATTGCCTTTTATATAGTTTTATGCTTTCTTAATTTCTATTCCATCTTTTGTATCTTTTATGATATATCCTTTTTCTTGAATTAAATCTCTTAGTCTATCAGATTCTGCCCAATTTTTTTCTTGCCTTGCTTTTTTTCTTTGTTCTACTAATTCTAGAATTTCTTCTGGAATTTCCTCTTTTTCTTCTTTATCTATTTTTAATCCTAATACTGTATCGAATTTTAATAATAGTTGTGCAATTTTTTCTGATTTTTTGCTATATCTTACTGCTTCCCAAACGTAACTCATGGCAAGTGGCATATTCATATCATCATTTATTGCTTTGTGGAAATTTTCTTCTATTTCATTTAGTTTTTTCTCATCTTCTAGTGTTAAATCTTCTTTTCCATTTTTATGTGCTTGATATCCATTTCTTAGTCTTTCTAATGATTTTGATGTTGAGTCTATTGCTTCCCATGTAAAGTTTAGTTTGTTTCTGTAATTTGCTGAATAGCAAAATAGTTTATATACTATTGGGTCATATCCTCTTTCTTTTATATCTCTTATTAAATATACATTTCCTAAGCTTTTTGACATTTTTCCGCCATCAATTAGTAAATATTCTCCATGTAGCCAATATCTTGCTGGTATTTTTCCGCATAATCCTTTACTTTGTGCTATTTCGTTTTCATGATGTGTTGGTATTAAGTCTATTCCTCCTGTATGTATATCAAATTGCTCTCCTAGATGTTTTCTTGACATTGCTGAACATTCTATATGCCATCCAGGATAACTTGGTCCCCATGGGCTATTCCATTTCATTAAATGTTCTTTTGGGGCTTTTATCCATAATGCAAAATCATATGGATTTTTCTTTTCTGGGTCAACATCTACTCTTGCTCCTGATTTTTGCTCTTCTAAATTCACTCCTGATAATATACCATATTTATCTAGTTTTGACACATCAAAATATATTGCTGTTGATGTTTCATATGCATATCCGTTTTCTACTAATTTTTTAACATATTCTAGCATTTCTGGTATATATTCTGTTGCTTTGCAAATTGTTTCTGGCACTTCTATATTCAAATCTTCTAAATCTTGAAAAAATAGTTTTGTATAATAATCTGCTATTTCTTTTGGTGTTTTATGCTCTTCTTTTGCTGATTTTATCATTTTGTCTTCACCTTCGTCTCCATCTGAAACTAGATGACCTACATCTGTTATATTCATTACATGTTTTATTTTATATCCATTATATCTAAACATTCTTCTTAAAACATCTTGGAATATATTTGTTCTCATGTTTCCAATTGTTGCATCTTTATATACTGTTGGTCCACATGAATATATCTTTACTTCTCCTTTGTTAATTGGTGTAAACAATTCTTTTTTCTTTGTTAAAGTATTATATAGATATATATCCATTTTAACACTCCTTCCATTATAATTTTCATAATATATTTTTTATAATTTAAGATGTGAAAGTTTTTCACATCTTAAATTTATTTTCTTTATTTCGTCTTCTTATTTTTTATCTTTCCTTTTTTAGAACTAAATATAAAATTTTTCAAGTTTTTATTATAACTAATTTCTTCGAAGTATATTATTTTAATAAATCTTTTTCTAATTTTCTTTATTTTTCTATTAACTTTTTATATTTTATAGCTGTTCATTTATTTACTTCTTATTAATTAGTATTTGTATTAGTTGCTGGCGGAGTTTGTGTATTTCCTGTATTTGTTGATGTATTTCCAGTTGGTTTAGTTGTATTTGTAGTATTTGTTTTAGAGGTATTTCCTGATGCTGTATTATCTCTATTTGTTGATGGTGTTGTATTTTCTTTTGGCTTTTCTTGTTCTTTTGGCTTTGTATGGATTGTACATACTTCATTTATCTTATTTCCTGTTGTTGAACTTGTTTTTGTTGGCTTCCATAATCCTAATTTTTCTTTTGGAATTACTGCCCCATAATAATTTGTTCTTACTGCACAATATTGTGAACAGTATTGTGTTGCAACTTTTCCTGATTCTGAACAAATAGTTTGACTACCATGTCCTGCACATTTTTCTGGTAAATTATCTTGTGAGAATATTTCTTTATATGTGTTTGTACAGCCTGTTGTTGCTAAACATCCTGTTGTTTTACATACTGTTTGTTCTACTATTCCAGATGGTTTTGTAAATGTTGCTTTTTCTAAATTTTTATGAATTTCAGTCATAACTCCATCCCAAATTTGTCCTGCTGGGTTTGTTGGGAAATCTCTTGCACGTACTTCTTCATTTCTATCATATCCAAACCATGTTGCTGCTGCATAATATGGTGTAAATCCACATAGCCATCTATCATAATTTTCATCAGTTGTTCCTGTTTTTGCTGCTACATCCATACCTTGAATTGCACAATATGTTGCTGTTCCTCCTGATTTAACTGGCTCTTCTAATATTTGTTTTGTAATATATGCATTTTGTTCTGAAATTACTCTTGTTTGTTCTTGTTTTGGTGTTAATACTGTATTTCCACTAGAATCTACAACCTTTGTATAAAATGTTGGTGTTATATATACCCCATCATTTGCAATTGTTGCATATGCTGATGCCATTTCTAATGGTGTTGCACCATTTTTAGTTCCACCAAGTGCTAATGATAATTCATTATCTTCATCTGCTTTTATTGATGTTATTCCCATTTTATTTAGATATTCAATTGATTTTTCTGGTGATAATTCTCTCATTATTTTTAATGCTGGTATATTAAGTGATTTTGAGATGAAATATCTTATATTTACTGGTTGATTGCTAAATTTACCATTTTCGTTTTTAGGAATATAATTTCCACCAAAATTTGTTTCTTCATCCATATATGTAGTTGCTGCTGTTATAACTTTTTCTTGTAATGCTGGTGCTATTATTGCTACTGGTTTTATTGATGAACCTGTTTGTCTAACACTTTGTGTTGCTCTATTTAAACCTCTTGATTCTGTTTTTTCTCCTAATCCACCAACAGTACCTACAACATTTCCTGTTTTATAATCTATTACTACCATTGCTGCTTGTGTATGTTCATTTATCTTGTTTCCATCTTTATCTTTATCTCTTCCTGTTACTATATATTTATCTTTTTTAAATTCTTCTTCCATTTGTGTTTGTATATTTGTGTCAACAGTAGAATATATTGTCAATCCACTACTATATACATAGTTTTCTGCTAATTGTTTTGATATGCCCTTTTCTTCCATTACTTGATTTATTACTTGGTCAATAGCTGCTTCTGTATGATATGAATATGAAGAACTTGTACTTATATCTCCTTTTTGGAATTTCAATCCTGCATCAACTTCTGCTATTGCTGCATTATATTCATCTTGGCTATTTATATATCCTAATTCGTTCATTTTATTTAATGCTACTTTTGTTTGTTTTTTAATTAATTCTGTATTATCTTTTGATGTATCAAATGGGTTATATGAGCTTGGTGAACTATTAATTCCTGCCATATATGCACATTCTGCTAAGCTTAAATCTTTTGCACTTTTATTGAAATAATATTCAGCTCCTAGTTCTACACCATGTAGGTTTCCTTCTCCTCCAACATATAAGATATTTAGGTATAATTCTAGTATTTGTGATTTTGAAATCATTCTTTCAACTTGATAAGCTTTTGCCCATTCTTTAATTTTTCTCATTATACCTGCTAAGCCTTCTCTTTCGTCATCTTTGGTAATATTTTTTACTAATTGTTGTGTTATTGTACTACCACCATATGAACTATCACCTAATAAAGTATGTAAAATTGCACCTAATGTTCTTTTTATATCAACACCATGATGTTCATAAAATCTTTCATCTTCCATTGCAACATATGCTTTTGGTAAATATTCTGCCATGTCGTCAATTGATATTACTTTTCTCTTTTCATCTCCACTTAAATTGGCTACAACTGCTCCATTTTGGTCTACTACTACTGTATTTGCAACTCCTATTTTTAATTCATCTTTTGTTATTTCAAAATCATCTCCAAATAGACCAAAAAATATTCCTGCAACTATTCCTGCTCCTATCACACATAATAATAAGAAAATTACTATTCCTATTCTTATTGCCATTGCAAGTTTTGGGTGTCTATCGCCAAATTTTTCTTTTTTACCATTTTTTCCTTTTTTCTTCACATTTGGCTTTTTTGTATTAACTCTTTTTGTTTGTTCATTATCACTATTTATATTTCTTATCTTTCTTTTTTTAGATTTCTTTACCTTATATGGTCTTGTTTTTCCGTTATCTCTATTACTTTTACTACGATTATTTGGCATTTTATTACCTCCTTGCCAATTTTTTCTTGACGAATACATTATATTATATTTTTTAAAAAAAGAAAAGTCTTTGTATGAAAATTAATTAATTAAAATTTTCTTAACTTTATGTAATAAAAATTTAAGTTTAAAAGTTAGTTTTAATGATAAAATAAATTTTATATTATAGTTTTTCTTGCAATTAATTTATCTATTTGTACATCATCTTTTCTAATTTTTTCTATAACCTGTTTTATAGGTTGTGTTTTATATTGTTCTGCTTCATATATATCTTTTAATGCAAATTCAGTTGTTTTAGAAAAATCTATTTCATTTGAGTTTAAAACTTTAATTTCATAATCATTTATATTTATTCCATTAAACCTCTTTTTTTCTATATTAATACCACCTTCAAAATTAACTATTATAGCCTCATCATTTATATTATATTTATTTAATACTTCTTGTGGAAAATCTAAATTTAATATTATTTTTGTTTTGCTTAAACCTTTCTTTTTATTATTTCCTATATTCATAACTATTCCATCTTCTCTTAAAATTTCTTGTTCTAATTTTTTTAGCTTTTCTATATGAAATGTTATTATATTCAACTTTTTATAGTTTTTTACTAAGTTTTTTATATTAATAATTTCTAATTCTGAAATATTATTTGTTAGTACAGATATTTGTATGTTTGCTCTATTTAGTTCTTTCTTTTTTATAATATATTCTAAAACATCAGGTAATAAAAGTTTAAATAACCATACTCCATCTACAATATCATAATTATATTTATATAAACAATTAACGTATTGCTTTTGTTTTTTTATATTTTTACTTAATACAAGCTTTTTAGAATTTGTTTTTGCAAGTATTTTATTTGTCTTATATGCTAATTTTTCTAAATTATTTACAGTTTTTTTATTATTACTTTCTATATTTATTGGTAATATAATTTCATCATTTTTTAATCTTACAATATTTAATTTTTCTAAGAGAATATTAGGCTTGTCAATTTCTTTTATATAATACATAAAAAATCACCTCATACATTTTACTTAAATATATGTTGGTGATTTTATTTTTATTACTTTATAATATTATATCTCTTTTTAATAAATTGTTTTTTACTTCTCCTATTCCTATAAAGTTATTTTCACAATATATTCTATAAATTTGAGCTTCATTATTAAATGTTAATTTAACTCCATTTAAAAAAAGTTTTAATTTTCTTTGAGATAAAACAATTTTGGGTTTATCTTTAAATAAATCTTCAATTGTGATTAACTTTTCTTTTATAAGAGCATTATTTTCTTCTATATCTTGCATATTTACTGAATCTCTTATATTAAAGTTTCCAACTTGAACTCTGTTTAATGCACTCATATATCCGATTGTACCTAATTTTTTTGCAATATCTTCACATAGACTTCTAATATATGTACCTTTTGAACATTTCACTTGATATTTAATTTTCATATTTTCTACATCAAGAGTAGTTAATTTAATATCATATATTTGTATTTCTCTTGGTTCAATTTCAACTTCTTGTCCTTTTCGTGCATATTCATATAATTTTTTGCCATTTATTTTAATTGCAGAATATATAGGTGGTACTTGTTTACTAATACCTAAAAAACTTTTTAAAACATTTTCTATATTAGTTTTTTCTAAAATATTAGTATCTACTTTTTCTTCTTGTAGAACTTTACCTTCACTATCTGCTGTATCTGTTTTCTTTCCTAATGTTAATTCCACATCATATATTTTATCATGATTTATTAAGTATTTAGAACATAATGTTCCTTTTCCAATTAACAAAGGCAAGACTCCTGACGCCATTGGGTCAAGAGTTCCTGTGTGTCCAACCTTTTCATTGGTTATTTTTTTTATTTTATATACTATATCATGTGATGTGTAGTTTAATGGCTTATTTACAACTAAAATTCCATCCATATTATTCCAACCTTTTTTACTTATTTAGCTTTGTTTTTTATAATTGTTTTTTATTTAGTTTAGCTATTATTTCTTTTTTCTATTTTTTAAATATCTTGCAATTACAATAATAACTATTAATATAACTGCAATTGAAATACTAATAATAAGCCAATTAATTTCGCTTTTTTCCTCCCTAGTAACATCAATAACATATGTTGTCTTTTTAGTTTCGTCATTTGTATCTGTTAATTCTACAATAACTGTATTTTTTCCTACTTCTAGTGGGTCTTGTCCTTTTACAGATACATATATTCCATCATTAGCTTGTGTTTTTACATTTAAACCATTTATTTCATATGGTACAGTTAAAGTATATTGGAAAGTATCTTTTGAGAAATCAGGAGATAATCTTTCCTTTTTATTATCTCCACCTTCAATATTTATTCCTTCTATTTCTAATGAAGTTAATCTTAAATCTGATTGTTCATATGGAAGGTTTATTGTTAAATTATACATTTTTACGTTTCCATTTTCTGCTCTTACTGTTACTATTAATTTGTTAATACCATCTTCTAATTGTACTTCTCCTGCACCTTCTACTGTTGCTTTTTCGTCTTCTGGCACAGCATTTATTTTTATTGTTTTTGTATTTTCTTCATTTGGTGTTACTATATAGTCTAATGTTAAACTATTAAATTCAGGCTCTAATTTTGCATTTTCTATTTCTAATGTTTTCAAATTATTATTACTTGATTTTCCTACATAGTCTTCTGATGTTTTTGCTTCATTTGCTTGGTTTGCAGCTTTTTCTTCTGCTTGTTTGTCTGCTTCTTCATCTGTAAAGTCGGCATACCCACTACTATTTGGTGGATATTCCATGTCCGCAAATCTTGCTAATGAAGTATTTGCTATAAATATAATTGATATTATTAATAATATAAGAAAAAATTTTTTAACTTTACTCATATTCCTTCCTCTTTCATATTTTATTTAGTACATAGATGTAAAGTATCATCTTTTATTATAACTTGTTGCTCATTAAATTCATAATCCTGCCAATCTTGATTTTTGAAAAATGTATCAATTTCTTCATTTTTCTCCACTGAACCTAATGGTCTATTTAATATTAATTCTAATATTCCCCTTGTTCCCCACTCTGTGTAAAATGCTCTTGCATTGGCATCTCCAAGGAAACGAGTGTCTTCATACTGTGCTTTATCACTATTTGGATAAAATGCAACTTTTGTAATCGTTTTTCCTGTTTCTTTTTCATAATTTTCCATCATTGCTACAATTTTTTCAGCTCTATCCATATCTAATTTATTTGTATAATAATGGTCTAATATAATATCTGTAAAATTAGCATATAAAATAGCTAAGAAAATTATTCCACATAAAATAATTGATATATCAACGATTTTCTCTGTTTTTACTCTTTGATACATTAACATTAATATAATTGCAACTAGTGCTCCTAAACAATATATAGTTCTTGGAACTATGTATACTTGTGCTGAAACTATTTGTGGTGCTACTGCTGCTACTACAACAGCTGCAATTACATATATTAAAAAGAAAAAGTTTAAAACTTTTTTACTTATTTTTTCTTTACTTTGTATTATTTTTATAATAAATAATAATATTACTATTATTGCAAAACCTACAAAAACATAGTCTGGTAAAATACCAAATGTTTCTTTCATAATATTTGCAAGGTTTTCCATAATCTTGCTTATTTTTTCTCCTAAACTTAAAGGATTTTCTAATCTGTTACTATGGAAAATAAATTTAACTATCAATAAATTTAAAAATGCTGGTATTGCATATAGTAATCCTACAATTATGTTGTTTTTTATAAATTCACTTATTTTCTTAGAATTTTTAACTATATATATGCTTCCTATTGCAACAAATAATCCTACTGTTCCTTGGTAACAACAATTAGCTGCAAACATCTCTATAAGTATTAAAATTATAGCTTTCTTATTTCCTGATAGTGCTTTTTCTATGTTTCCAACAGCCATAATGACA
This sequence comes from uncultured Clostridia bacterium, assembly GCA_944387495.1. Taxonomy (GTDB): domain Bacteria; phylum Bacillota; class Clostridia; order TANB77; family CAG-508; genus CAG-269. The sequence goes on from CALXFD010000002.1 coordinate 50,286, forward strand.
AACAAAACAGATAACATCATTATTCCTTTTTCAACAAACATATATAATTCTAATATACTGAAATTTATTATTGTTAATATTGAAATTAATATAGTCATCTTTTCATTTTTTATATCTCTTTTTAGAATTTCATTTAATTTGTACATACTAAATACAGTTGCTAATATAGCTAATATAAATGATATCATATACCTAGCTTCTAAGGTTATTCCAGATAATACAACAAAAAACGCTCCTGAAATTAATCTTCCAAGATTTACTAAATGAATTGCTGGGGCAATTTCTACTGAATATCCATATGTATCAACTGTGAAATTTTGTATAATATATATTCCAAAAAATAATAATGTTACAGCTAAAAAAACATATAAACTCTTATTTTTTAGTGTATCAGTTATTACCTCTACTACTTTTTTCATTTTTTCCTCTCCTATTTCATATGATTATTCATTAAATTGGGAGCTAAGCTCCCAATTTAACTCTTTTTTTCTTTATGCAAATCTCAATTTTTAAATTTTATACTTCTTTTAAATACTTTGTAGCCACAAATCCTTTACTTCCATCATCAAATATAACTTCATCCCATACAAATCCGTCTAAATTGTATGTTCCTTTATTTATTCTTGTTCCTGTCAAACTCTCACTTATCTCATTTATTAATGGTGGTTCAAATCTAGTTCCTGGTCCATATCTTAGTCTAACATCATCTGCTGTTACTCTAACCCTATCATTACAATTAGTTACATCTGCTACTTGTTGTAAATATGCTCCTGATGAATATCCTACTTTTCCATCTGTTGTAACTATTCTATGCCAATTATTTGCTAGTCTTTCTACTGAAAGTAATATTGTTCCATTGTTTGGAAATTCTGCAATTATGTTATCATCACGAATAACTGGTTCACTTCTTAGTTTTAAAGGTACATCATTTATATTAACTGTTTTTACATTAATAGGTCCTCTATCTGAGCTTACACCTGGTACTCCGCCTTCATTTGATGGTCTTGGACTTGGTTCTTGTGGCATATTTTCATATACTGGTATTATAAATGTAAATTCTGATTCTAGCTTATTAGTATCTGCATATATATTTCTTAAAGTTCTACCTTCTGAATATGCTGCTGATAAATTTTGCATATATTGATGTGTATATAGTGATGAGCCATTTCTTGTATCTATATCAAATTTATTTTGATATAAAGTATTTTGGTAATTTTCAAGCCAATCTTCTTTTAAGAATACTATTCCTGCTTCTAATGCTTTTTGCATTGTATCCCATCCGTTTTGCATAGCTGTTGCTAGTGCTGTTTCATATTCATTTCCTGTTACTGCTCCTATATTATATGGATTATAATATGTTTTTCCATCAGGTCCTTTCATTCCTGTCCCAATTTCTGAACCTTGTGAGCCTTGTTCTTGGAATAATCTAGCTAGTACAAAATATGGGTTTACACCTTGGCTTTTACAAGCATTATTTATATCATTTTCAAATCCTTGTAAAAATGTTCCTGATGTTTCATTTGCTATTCCTTGTAATGTAACTGAGCCTTCATCATATTTATTTACATCTAAGAATTGGAATACATCTACATCATTTAAGAAATTTCTAATATCCATAAAATATGCAATTCCTTTTTGTGATGCTGAATACCATCCTCCTGAAACAACTGGGTCTGGTGATATCCATTCTCCTTGATATACAGATGGAGAAACTAAGTTTCTATTTTTATCACTATATTCTCCTGCAACAGCTGTATTAAAGTCTAAACCTGTATATAATATTTCAAATTTCCAATTTGGATGTTTTCTTGCAATTTCGGCTACTTTTTCTTGTATTCCTGGATATTTATTGCTATCTATATTTACGCCTATATTTACCTTAATAAAATCAAATTTTTGTGATGTTGTTCCATTGTTTTCATATAATTGTATATTTGTTCCATTTGATGTTTTTCCATCTTTCATATCTAAACATACATTTCCTAATTTAGAAATTACAATATAATGTCCATCAGATGTATATCTAATTATCCATCTTTGAGAATCTGTTCCATTATCTTGATATTGCCATACATTTGTACCATTTGTATGTCCTCCCCCTGCTGCATCTAATACTTTTCCAGATTTTGCACTTGTTATTTTATAATATCCATCATCTTCATATGTAACTATGAATTTTTGTTGTATAGATTCATCATATTGCCATAATTGGACATTTGCTTCGTTCTCTGTTGAACCACCTGAAATATCTAATCCTACACTATTTTTTGTTCCTACTGCAATTCTATAATTTCCTTCCTCTATCGCTCTTTCACTTTTGTTTGTGATTTTTACAAACTTAAATTTTTGTGATTTTGTTCCATCTTCTTCTGAAACTTGTACTTTAGTTCCATTAGTTACAGATTCTTGTGATAAATCTAAATACAAATTATCTAATTTAGAAATTATATTATATTCGCCATTTCCTAAATCTTTTATAATCCATTTTTGTGCTGGTGTTCCATTATTATCATATTGTTGTACATTATTTCCTGGTTTATTTACTCCATCTTTTATATCTATTACTTTTGCTGAATTTATAGGTATTATTGTATAATATCCTTTTCCATCATATGTAATATTAAATTGTTGTTGTTCTACTCCTGTATATGTCCATGCTTGTACAATAGCACCATTATTTTTTGAACCAGTTGAAATATCTAATCCAATATTACTATTAATAGATGTTGCTATACGATATGTACCATCTTCCAAAGTTTTTGTTCCTGTTTGTGAGTCTTTTAATATAAACTTGAATTTTTGTGCAGGTGTTGTATTTGAATTATATACTTGTAAATTTGCTCCATTTTTTGCTTCTCCACCTGATACATCTAGTGATAATTCATTTAATTTTGAAATTATATTGTAATATCCATTACCTGCATCTTTTATAATCCATTTTTGTGCTGCTGTTCCATTGTATTCATATTGTTGTACATTTGTTCCGCTTAACATTCCAGCATTTGAAACATCTAAAACTTTGCCAGAGTTTACATTTCTTATCACATAATATCCATTTCCATCATATTCAATTTTGAACTTTTGTTGATTCCCTCCAACATATGTCCATACTTGTGCATTTCCACCGTTAGATGTTGAACTAGCTGATATTTCTACTGACATACTATTATTTAGTGATGTTGCTATTCTATATGTTCCATTTTCAATTGTCTTTTTACCTGTAATAGGTACTATTTCTTCTATTTTAAACTTTTGTGAAGGATTTTCATTACCTGTATATACTTGAATATTTGCGCCTTCTTTTGCTATACCATTTAGAACATCTAGATATAACTCACTTTGTTTTGAAACTATAAAATAATATCCATCTGATGATTTTTCTATTATCCATTTTTGTGAATCTGTGCCATTATATTCATACTGTTGTACATTTGTTTCGCTTTTTAGTCCTCCGCCTTCTACATCAAGTACTTTACCTGAATATGCATTTCTTATTATGTAATATCCTTTTCCATCATATTCTAATTGGAATTTCTGTTGTATTCCACCTACATATGTTCCAAGTTGAATATTAGCAGTATTTGATGTTGACGCATTAGCTACTTCAACTCCATAATTTGTGTTTATTGATGAAGTTATTTTATATTTTCCATTTGATAAACTTTTTTGTGGATTAAATGACTTAACTTCTATAATTTGAAATTTTTGTGCAGGTGTATTATTAGGTGTATATACTTGCACATTTGCTTTATAATTTGCTACTCCTCCTGCTACATCTAAGCACATTCCACTTAATTTAGAAATTATATTATAATATCCTTTTTGCTCTGTTTCTACAATTTGCCATTTTTGAGCATCTGTTCCATTATAATCATATTGCCATACATTTGCTCCACTATTCTTAGACGCATTTTCTACATCTAATACTTTTCCAGTGTATGTATTTCTAATAATATAATATCCATTTCCATCATATTCTAACTGGAATTTTTGTTGTACCTCTCCACAGTAATACCATATTTGGACATTTGTTCCACTATTTTTTGATGCATTTGATATATCTAACCCCATATTAGAATCTAATGATGAAATTATCTTATATTTTCCGTTTGCTATTGGTTGAGGATTTACAGTTTTCTTCTCATTTAATAATTTTTCTTGTTCTTCTATTTCATTACTTTCAATTACATTTGCCTTATTTTCTTTATTTTCTATTTCATTTTTTGAATTTTTTACTTCTTCTATGTTCTCCTGTTCTTCACTCAAATTTTCATTATTAGTTATAGTATTATCAATATTTGTATTAGTATTATTCTTTGTATCGTTTTCTCCCTCTTGTGCTGCAAATACTATATTAGCAATTAATACAATTATTAATAAAACTACGGATGTAAACAGAAACTTATTTTTCAATATTATCACTCCTTTTATTATATTTATTAATATTGAAAGAACAATCCATCTCTTGTAGCTTCTATATTTTGGTCTATTTCATAATTGTCTATATCAATATCGTCTATATTATAGCATACACCTTGAAAACCTTCTGAACTTAATTTTATTTTTACACTTTCTTGTGTTCCGTGCATATTCTTTAAATTCACTTAATCTATCACTTACATATTTATTATTTACTATAATATTATTGGCATTTGCATAACCTATCATACAAATATTAACTATCATCGCAATTGCTATTACAGCACCTGCTATAATTTGTTTTTTATTATTTGTATCAAAGAATAATCCTATTAATGCCATTATTGGAACAAGGTAAAAATATGCTACATATCTAGCCCAGTATGTTCCATCTACTGCAAATAGTAATACTGCCATTACTCCTAATATTAATAAATATGGTACAAATATATCCCATCTTTTAGCTCTTGCTAATTTTATTAATAAATAGATTGTTGCAATTCCTACTAAAATCATTATTCCACTAAACCATGGTCCAAATCCACCTATTCTTATATCTGGGATTGTGTAATTTTTTATTTCATCTTTTGATACTGAAAATGGTATCTTTGGTTGTGGTTGATTTTGATTTACTGGATAAGATGGTAATACATTTTCTCCTTTGCACAATATTGATATTATAAATTTTTCTATATTATTGTTATCTGCTAATGACTTAGGCTGTTCTTTTTCTGGTATATTTTGCACTGTTGAATCTCCGTATAGTGGGTATAAAGGATGTCCGAATCTTACAAAGTTCTCTATATATGATGTATATCCTATTACTCCAATTGATATTACTACTGCTATCACATAGAAAATACTATATTCCTTTAATTTGGAAATAAATTCTTCTTTACCTTCTTTGTGTGCCATAACTAACCAATATACATAGAATGCAAAACAAAACATTGCTGCAAATGCTACTCCTGTAAATTTAGCATTTATACATAAAGCAATTCCAGACATCAATGTTAGATATTTTTCAAACTTATTAATATTGTTATTTTTATCTGTTATTGTTATTAATCCATATATAATTATCGCTATGCTAAGCATTACAGCTGCATCAACATAAAAATTATTGAATTGTACTAATGTTATAGGATTTACTACTAATAATAATCCAATTATAATACTTAAAATTACATTTTTCTTTTTTTCATTAATTAAATATGATATAACCAGTCCAAATACTATATACATTAATATTACTGTATATGCTTTTCCTGTTTCTATATTTCCTGTAACTGCATATATATTTGCAGCTATCATTTCTGTTCCTTTTGCATAATGGTCTGCCCATCTTTGATTATAGTTGTCTTCTAAGACATCAAATGCATTGCCTTCTTCTTTTCCAAAATCCTTTGAGTCTTGATATACTGGATTCCAACCATTTTTTAATTGCCCTACAATCAACTTATGATATGTATTACCATCTGATGTTAAATCATATAGTTGTCCTATTAATACTATTCCTACAATAAATACTAGTGTTGCAAGTATTATTGATATTATTCTTTTCTTAATATTATCGTTTTTATAAAATATTAAAAAAGCAATTATTGTTATTAAATATATTATTGGTAAATGTAACTTACTTATCGATATTTTTACAAAAAAGCCTAATGATGTTAAAGTCATTATAAAAAATAATAGTGCTAGCAAAAATATAGATGATTTTTTTATTACATCAAATATTTCATATTTATTTATTTTTTTCATTATTATATCTCCTTTTATTCATTTGTTTCTTTTTTATCATTATACTCATTTACTAAATACAATGGTCTGTTTTTTGTCTCATTAAATATTCTACCTAAATATTCTCCTATAATTCCGAATAATAATATTTGTATTCCGCCAAAGAATAGAACTAGTAAAATAATTGCTTGATATGCTTGAATAGCCACACTTGAAATTATGCATTTTGCTATTACATATACAAAATATACAAATAAAGCAATAAATACTGGTATACTTATATATGTAGATATTCTAAGAGGTGATGTTGTAAATGATGTTATTCCATCTATTGCTAAATCTATTAATTTTTTATAATTCCATTTTGTTTTTCCTGCTACTCTTTCATCTCTATCATATAAAACTGCTTTTTTCTTATATCCTATCCAGCTAAACATTGATTTTGTGTTTCTGTCTGTTTCTCTTAATTTTTTTAGTGCATTTACACATCTTCTGTCTAATAGTCTGAAATCTCCTGTATCTATTTGTATTTCTATTGATGTTGTTGATTGTAATACTCTGTAATACATTTTTGATGTAAACTTTTTAAGCCATGTTTCACCTTTTCTTGATTTTCTTTGTGCATATACATCATCATATCCTTCTTCCCAGTATTTAATCATTTCTGGAATCAATTCTGGTGGGTCTTGTAAGTCTGCATCCATAAATATTACACAGTCACCTTGTGCATAATCTAGTCCTGCTATCATTCCTATTTCTTTTCCAAAGTTTCTTGAAAAATCCACATAGCTTATTCTTGGGTCTTTTTGTCTATATTCTTTAATTAGTTTTAGTGTATTATCTTTGCTTCCATCATTTACGAATAATATTTCAAATTCATAATTAGTAACTGAATCCATTAATTTTGTTAATCTTTCGTATAAATATGGTAATGATTCTTCTTCATTGTATGCTGGGATGATAATACTTATTTTTTTCATTTTCTATTCCTCCATTATTTAATATTAAAATAATTGTTTTATATTTAACCATTATTTTTAGTAATTTTGTTTTATCTATTTTTAACTTTGTGTTTTGCCATCATCTTTTTTTCTAAATATCAATATTTTACTAAATACATAATTTAAAACTATTACTATTACTTGTGTTACACATTTTGCTATTAAATCATTTATTCCCATTACTTTTACCATTAATGCAAATAATAATGTATCTAATACTGCTGTAAAAATTCTACATCCAAAAAATGATACTAATTCTCGTAATATATCTTTTATATTTGTTGTTTTACTTTCAAATACATATATTTTATTGGTTACATATGCAAATAAGATTGAAATAATTTGTGCAATTATATTGCTTATTACTTCGTCTATGTGAAATAGTCTTGCAAATATAGCATATGTTACAATATTTACTACTGTTGTTAATACTCCAAAAATTAGGTAGTTTATTATTTCTTTATATTTAAGATACAATTCCTTGAACTTTTCCACTATTTTTCTCCTTATATTTATATATTAATATTACAATTCTTCTGCAAATCTTTTTTGTAATTTACTAAATATTAAATATCCTATTATACATATTGCAAGTGATACCCCTAATACTATTATTAATCCTTTTATGTCTGGCATTGTGCAATTGTAAAATATATTTCTATATCCATCAATTATATATGTCATTGGATTTAATTTTAAAATCCATGCAAATTCTTGTGGTATTGTGTTTGATGCATATACTATTGGTGTTGCATAAAATAGTAATTGTAATGCTACTCCTATTAAGTGTTGTAAATCTCTAAAATAAACTGTAACACTTGATACTATAAATGATAATCCTAATACTAATATATATTGTACTATAAATATTAATGGATAAACTAATATATATTTTGTAAGCGGAATTCCTCCTCCAATTACAAAAGCTATTATAATTATTGTTGATATAATAAAGTTTACTGCTTCACTTGTTACTACTGATATTGGTAATATTGCTCTTGGAAAATATACTTTCTTTAATAAATTTCCATTTTCTATTAATGTAAATGCTGCTCTATTTATTGCTGTTGAGAAAAATGTCCATGGTATTAAACCAGCACATAAGAATACAACATAATTTGGCTGTGTATTTTTTAATATAAGTGGAAATACTATTGCATATACAGCAATTTGTAATAATGGATTTAAAAATGACCATAATACTCCTAGAAATGAATTTTTGTATTTTCCTCTTATTTCTTTTTTTACATTTGTTTTTAATAGTTCTCTATAATTGTATAATTCTTTAAAAAATTTCATAGTTTTTTACGATATATTTCTATATACGCTTTCTCCTTCCTCTTAGACTTTTTATTTATTATGGCTTTCCTATTATTTCTTTTATTTTATCATAAACATGCATTTTTCTTAGTACTACAACTATTACATGTTTAAATTTATATGATAATGTTTTTGTTTCATCTACATATTCATAAAAGTCTTTTGCATATGAGATATCTACATTTTTTTCATTAAAGTCTTTGCAAAGCCATTTATATTCTGGTTCTGCTGCTGCAAAATTTCTTGTAATAATTTCTTGTGTTAAGTTTTCACATTTTGCTAATGCTTTTCCATTTTCTACTTTTGATTGTCTTGGATTATTTTTAGTTTTTTTGAATATTTCATCCATATTTTTAATCATATTATCTATTGTAAATCCATTTAAAATCTTATTTCTACAATTTTTTTTGTAATACTCTAAATTATCAAAGATTTTAATAATTCCATCTACATATGGATTTATTTCTTCTTCTTTGTAATTAAAATCAAATATATCTTTTTCTTCCTGCAAGCAAGGAACTATTACTCCTACTTCATCTGTTATTAATTCTTTTTGTCCTCCTACATCTGCTGATACAACTGGTACTCCCATTGATAATGATTCATATGCAGTAAGAGCTAGTCCTTCTTTTATTGAACAATTTAATGTCATGTCACATATTGCATATATTTTTTCTGTTTCTTTTACATTTCCAAGGAAAACTACATTATCTGTCAACTTTAACTTTTTAGTTTCTAATTTTACATCTGCAAGCCATGGACCATCACCTGCTACTATTACTAAAAAGTCTTCTCTTTTTTGTTTCAATTTTTCTAAAACTTTTAATAACAAAAATGGTCTTTTTTGTTCACTTATTCTACATATAAATCCTATGGTTTTCTTTCCATTTGGTTCTATTTTTAATTCTTTTAAAATCTCGCTTTTATTATATAATTCTGGGTTAAATTTTTTCTCATCAACACCTATATATACTGTATGTACCTCTTCTAGTTTTCTTTTAAAATGTTCTACTAATATTTTTTCTGAATTTGCATTACATACATAAGTATTGTCTATTACTGAACTATATGCACTAGAATCTCTTGAAAATCCACCATTTCTATTATACCATTCTTCCATATGTACATAGTCTATTATTGGCATTTCTGGATATTTTGCTCTTACATATGGTAATATAGAATATCCAAATTTGCTATTTGTATTAAATATTATATCAATATTATTTGCTCTTATTAAATATAATATAAATGCTTGCCAATATTTTTGGTCTAAAAATGATGGTAATTCATATATTTTTGCATATTCTTCAAATTGCAATCTCCATGGATTGTTTGATGGCTCTGTTGTAACTATTGTAAATTCATATTCATCTTTGCTTAATCCTTTTATTAAGTCCAAGTTGAATTTATCTGCTCCTCCTACAACCATCCATGGTAAAATCATTAATATTTTTGTCTTATTATTTTCTTTGTGCTTTGGTATTACTATATTATTAGGCAAATTTTCTTCTAATATATCCCAATTAAAGTCTGATTTTGGATATTGTATTCCTTCTTTTGGTTCTATTATTCTTCTAGATATTTCTTTTGTATATCTTAAAGCATTTTCCATGTTTTTAGTATTAGTTCTTGTTAGTTCACTTTCTTCTGGTGCTTTTTTTCTATACCAAAATCCTAGGAAGCTCATTCTAACTGGGAATTTTTTATTTTCAATTAATTTTAACCATAAACACCAGTCTTCATAAATTTGTTTATCTTTTAAGTCAAAACCATTTACTTCTAAAAAATCTTCTTTTTTTATAAGTGCTGTCATAACTAACAAATTATATTCAAGTTCTTTTTTTACTGAATACCATTTTCTCCATAAAAATTCTTGTCCATCAAAATTAATTACATCACAATATGACCAACTTGCTTCTGGATTTGTTTTCATTGTTATATAAGCACATTCTATAAAAGTATTACTTATTAAATCATCTGAATCTAAAAATAATAAATATCTACTACTTTTATTTGTTTGTTTTACACCATAGTCCCTTGCACGTGCTGGTCCTTCATTATTTTTATGAAAAATTTTAATTCTTGGGTCTAATTTTGCAATTTCTTCTAGCTTTTCTTTTGCCTCTTTATTTGGAGAATCATCATCAACTATTATCCATTCAAAATATGGGAAAGTTTGATTTAATACAGAATTTGCTGTTTCTTCTATATATTTTTCTCCGTTATAATATGGTGTAATAATACTAATTATAGGCTTACTTATATCATTTTCACTAAATTCTATTTTTTCTAACTTTCTACCTGGTCTAAGTTCGTTATACATTTTATTCTCCTTTATTATTAGGTTTTATTTTATTTTTTATATTCCTCATTTTGTTTAGATATTTCCATGATTTAGAATTATATATATTATCTATTTCTTGTTTATATTTTTCTTTTTCATATTCTATTTGTTCTTTTTGATTTTCTAAAATTTTGTATTTATCATCTAGTTCATTGTATTTTTTCTTATATTCTTCTAATTCCTCTTGACATTTTTGTTTTTCTTCCCAAATTTTAGAATTTTCTGCTATATATTCTTGATATTTTTTGTCACTCTCATATAAATTATTTTTAGCTTTTACTCTTACATCCTCATATAAATCTTTATACCAACTTATTTTTTCTACGTATTTTTTATATTCTTCTATGTCTGGCAAATTTTCTATGTCTGTTTTTTCTTCTGATTTCTTTATAAATTCTTTACATCTTTTTTCTAAATCATTTCTTATTTGCAAATATTCTTCATTATTATCTTTTGGATTTTCTATTATTTCATTTATGTTTAACTTTGCAAATTCCACATCTGTATATGATGTCATATATTTTAAAAATGTTCCTAATCTGTCTTCTTCATATTTTTCTTTGTGTATTAATACCACTGGTGTTCCAAGCGCAATGCATGGCAGAGCTACATGGAGTCTATTTGTAAAAACAACATGTGCTCCTTGATATGTTTTTAATATTTTTTCTACTTCATTCATTCTTTCTTCAAAAGTTTTCTTTACAGTTTCTTTTGGGTCTAACCAGTGAGTTATTTCTTTTGTTTCTCTGTTTGTATTTTGTTTTACTAAATCTGCTGAATTTTTATCTAAGTCAACTAAACAAATATAATCTTCTTTTTTTACATCTTCAAATTTTTCTATTGTTAATGTCATACACCCAGAAAAATAGTTTTCTATCCCATTATTACTAAGTCTTTTTTGAGTTTCTACATCTCTACAACCTATTGGTTCATATTTTTTTAAATATTCTCCTCCAAGTCCTTGTAAATATTTTTCTCCTACATCTATTTTTTCTAAACAAGTAAAATGCATTGACATTAATAATGGATTAATATATGGAGATGGTGGCCATGCTGCTTTATTATGAATATACCATCCGTTCATTATCATAGAAACATATTCTTTCTCTTTTGGTATAAAACAATTCAAATCTTCCCTATCAATATAATAATCAATATGTGGTAAAAATCTTAAAGCAGTATATGTTTGTATGTCATCTCCAATATTATCTGTTTCTTTATAATACATAATACCATATTTCATAATATTATCTTCCTTTACTTTTTATTGTTTTATAAATTCTTTTCTATCTCCTAATATCCAATTAATATCTTCATTTGTTTTCCAATATTTTTCTTCTTTTTTAAACTCTTTTTGTATATCTCTCCATAAAATTTTTGCACCTTTTGTTTCCATCATATCTTTATTTGTCATTTCTTCTTTTATTTGTTGCATTTTATCTTTATCGACTTTAAATCCTATATCATTTGGATTTATTTTTTGTGATATAAATGCCATTATTGTTCTATAACATTTTTCACAGTTGCAACAATTTTCTCCATCTTTACTTTTATAGCAAACTCTTAATTTTATATTATCATTGTTTTTCTTTATATAATCACTTATTTGATTTACTTTTTCTTGTCTATTAAAATCAATACCTTCGCAAAGTACACTTGTACATCCAAATTTTACTTCATCATCTATTTGTGGTATTGATGCACAAACAATTCCTTTATCATATTTTGTATATGTTGATGGTATGTATATTGTTTTTAATTTATGTTTATATGCATATGGCGCTACATTTCCAATTAGTCCTATTCCATGTTGCATTGCATGCCACCAATTGTCATTTAGTATTTCGTGATATTGTCTTTCTAATTCTGAATTGTCAACAAATCTTCTTATGGCTGTTTTTATAAGTACATTTTTCAGGTCATACTTTTTTCCTATTTCTTGTATATAACTTTTTACATGTTCCCATCCTTCGGTATTTTCAAAATCTATATCTGCTCCCCATATTGTAATTAAATCTGGTTTTTCATTCATTTTTCTAATTAGTGTAGAATATGAATCTACTCCTCCACTAAAAAATGTTGCAGTTTTTTCTATATCAGCATTTTGTTCTTTTATATTATTTTTTACTTTCTTTTTTGCCTTTAATTTACCTTTAAACTCTATATTAGGTAGCATTTCTATATAACCTTTTTTTATATTAGGAATAGATTTATAAAATTTTTTGTCAATTTCATCTAAATATATTGTTGCATTATTAACCCATATAATAGGCAATATATTACATATTAACGGAATTACTAAAATACTTTGTGGTACATTTTCTATATCTTCATTATACTGTACAGAAAATAATTCTCCCATCCAAAATATTTTTTTAAAATCTTCTGTTCCTTCAACTCGGTATTCATAATATATTTTATCTTTAACTGCATAAACTTTATCTATTATAAATTTATTTTTCACTTTATAATTCATCCTTCCTCGTTTTACTAAAAAGGTATATAGATTAATATTTTCTTTATTATCTAGTAGCTTTTACATATGCATCTACAACTTCATCTGTTTTTCCATCCATTTCTATTTTTCCGTCACGTAGCCATATTGTTCTATCACATAATTTTCTTACAGACTCCATACTATGTGATACGAAAACCATTGTTTTACCTTCTCTTTTTAATTCTCGCATTTTTTCTAGGCATTTATTTTGGAAATGTTCATCTCCTACTGATAATACCTCGTCAAATAATAAAATATCCGCATCTACATTTATTGCAATTGAAAAGGCTAATCTCATATACATTCCAGATGAATATGTTCTAACTGGATTATCTATATATGTTCCTAATTCTGAAAATTCTATTATTTGCTCTAATCTACTATCTATTTCCTTTCTAGTTAAGCCAAATATGGAAGCATTAAAGTATATATTTTCTCTACCTGAAAAATCAGGATGAAATCCAGCTCCTAACTCTAGTAAAGAAGTCAATTTTCCATTTGTCTCTATTTTTCCCTTATTTGGATAAATAATTTTTGTCATTAATTTAAGCAATGTTGATTTTCCACTACCATTTGTTCCTATAAGAGCTACTACTTCTCCTTGTTTTATTTTTAGATTTACACCTTTTAGTACTTCTCTTTTTTCTTTTCTATTTCTTGTAAATAAAAACAATAATCTTTCTTTTATTGTATTTGCTTTATCTAAATATACATTAAATACTTTATATACATTATCTACTATAATTTTATATTCTTCTTTTTTTTCTTCACTCATTATGTCGAAATCATTCCTTTCTCAAATTTTAATGTCATTATAACAATAATTCTCCTTATTGTAAAGAATTTTATTAATATTTCTTCTGTATATATTTGCCATTTACACACATTTTATATATTTTAAATTTATATTTAAAACATATATTTTACCCTCTATTTTTAAATTTTATTTTTGTTTTTAACATACCTGGAAATAATAATAAAATTACTAATAATTTATTTTCTATTCCTTTTACATTTTTTAATAATCTTCTATTTTTAGTCAATGTTGCAAATAATATATAATGTTTTATTACATATAATCTTTTATTCCATAACACACCTTTCATATCATGTTCAAAGATTTCCTTGAAATATTCATAATATCCATAAGGGTATTTCTTAAATTGCTCAATGATATTTTTAGTATACCCATCTTCTTTATATTCACATACCATTATTGGCTTATTTATGCATAACATTTTATATTTTAAATCCATTTTATGATACATTCTTGCTTCTGTTATAAATTTCTCATTTTTCTCTAATTCATATTTATATTTTTTTCTAATATCTGTTTTAAAAACTATTGCTTTTTCTCCATCTTCTCCTTCTTTAAAATATAAATCAAACATGGTTGTTTTTCTATTTTTAAATTCTTTTCCAATATTTTTTCCATTCTGATTATGTTTTAAAAAGCATAATGCATATATATCTTCTTCATTTTTATTTTTTTCTATCTCCTCTTTTATTATTTTAAAAGCATCATTCGTAAAATAATCATCTGAATCACATTCTATTATATATTCTCCTGTTACATTTGGAATTAAATTATTTATTGCGTTCATTTTACCTTGATTTGTTTGTTTATAATATTTTATAGATAATTTATTTTCTTGTATAAATTCTTTCACCTTATTTTCTGTATCATCTGCCGAACCATCATCCATAATAAGCCATTCTATCTCAATTTCATATTTTGAATTTTCTATTAAGCTTTCATATAAATTTTTTAATAAATTACCTCTATTATATGTTGGGGTTAATATTGATATTTTCATTTAATATAATCCTCACTTTTTTGTCTTTTTCAGTTACATATTATCATTTTATTGTATTTTTTTCAATAGAACAAACTTTTACTTAATACAAAATTAACGATTATGCATGTTTATAGCATAATCGTTAATCTTTCTAAATATTCATTATACTTTCCAATATTTCTGAATCAGTTAGCTTTTTAGCCTTGTTTGTTGTAACTTCTATAATCACATAATTTTCAGAACTATATGGTTCATAAATTTGGTATGGATCCATTTGTTCAAATGGATATTCTACTACTTCTCCTGTCATATCATCTCTTACATAACAAGTTCCAGAAATATCTATAATATATGTTTTTCCGTCTGATAGTTTTTCATATAATTTTTCATAATCTTTATTTATATTTTTTGTTTTTGTAGTTAAATATCCTTGTTCATCTATTGTAAATTCAGTTACTCCTACATTGTTTAATATTTCTTGAAATCCGCTTCTTGAATTTTCTGAAATCCATACTCCTGATTTATTTGGTGCTTTTTCCCAAGATTCATTTATTTCTTCTATGGTAGGCATTGCTTGTTTTACAATACCTGCCCATACTGTTTGTACTTGTACACTTGGTTTTATTTCTAGCACTTCTCTACCATCATATTCTTTTTCTACTTGATAGATATTTGTATCTGCTGTCGCTCCTGTTTCATTTTTTATTTCTTCAACTTTTTCTTCCGTTTGAATTGTATTTTCTATATCACTATTGATTGCATTACCATTTTGTTCTTTGTTTGTTACTTTATATATTGTTACAATTATTAATGCAATTGCTACAATCACTAATATTACTACTGGTATAATTATTTTTTTATTTTTCATTAATTATACCCCCTTTAACATATTTATTGTGGCATTAATATATTTTTGTGCATAATTTCTATTTAATGTATCTTGATGACTATATACTTGTGGTAATTCTATTAATGCTGACCTTGCAGTTCTGTTTCCATTTCCTAATGATTTTCTTGCCCAGTTTACTAGATATCCTCTTCCATAACTTCCAATATGTGTACTTATTCCAAATTGACTTCTATAAAATCCACCTAATCCATTATCTCCAATAGTTTCATTTAACCATCCATGTAAATCTATTAATAATGTTTGACCTGATGATGATTTATGGCTTAGCATGAAGTCTCTTAAATATCTACTTTCATATGCTTCAAATCCTGATGTTCCATTATAATTTCTGTCATCATTATATCTTGGATAACTTTCCCCACTTACTGACCAGTTTCTATTCATATCTATTCCTTTATTTCCTGGTGCTGCGCTATATAATGTAGTTCTTCCTGGTCCATTATTTGTCCATCCATGATATGCACCATCTGGGTTTAAACATGGGAATATATATACTGTCCAATTGTTTATAATTGACTCCTCTGAACTATTTTGCATATAATTTTTGAATTGTTCTGCTATATATACTAATTCTTGTCCATCATTACTATATGAATCTTCAAATCCATGTATTGAAAATGTTGCAAATAATACATTTGGCCCTTTTCCTATTTTATAATATTTAAGGTCACTACCTCTCCAATCTCCTGCAACTTTATATCCAGATTGTCCATATGTTCCTTCTTGATAAAATCTTCTAAATCCTGTTACAAATCTGAATTTTTGTGCATTTGCACTATTATTTTTATTGTATACTTTTACATTAGTTCCATTTGCAGTACTAGCATTATTGATGTCTATATATAATCCATTATATTTTGAAATTATATTATAATATCCATTTCCAGTTTCTCTAATTTCCCATTTTTGATTTAAACTATTATTGTATGTTGACTGATATACATTATTTGTATTTGTATCAACTGTTAATACTTTATTTGAATGTTTAGCTCTAAATATACATCCTCCATCTACATATTCTAGTGTAAATCTTTGTTGATTTACATTATCTGCTTGCCAAATTTGGACATTTGCATAATCTGCTAGATTTCCCCCTGATACATCCAATATTTTATTACTATCTAATGCAGTTTCAATTTCATATGTTCCTGCATTTACAATTTCTATTGGCTCTAATTTGAATTTTTGAGCATCTGTATTATTGAAAAAATATACTTGCACATTTGTACCATTTTTATTAGATAATCCTCCTTGAATATCTAATGCTAAATTATTACATTTTGAAATTATATTATAATACCCACCATCTGTTTTCTTTATTGACCATTTTTGTGAGTCTGTCTTATTACTTTCATATTGTGCAACATTTGTTCCTACTTCTTGTTTACCTTCCTGTACATCAAGTACTTTTCCTGAATTTATACTTGTTATTGTATAAAAACCTGTATCATCTATTTGCTCTATTCTAAATTTTTGTTGCTGTACTTTTGTATTTCCCCATATTTGTACATTGGCAAAATTATCTTGTTTTCCAGCGTCTATATCTAAAACTTTATTATTTTTCAAAACAATTTGGTATACTCCATCTGCTATTGCATCTTTTTGTGGTTCAACATTTTTATATTCTTTTATATTGAATTCTTGATTTTTTAAACCATTCTTATGATAAACTTTTAATATTGTTCCTGCATTAGAATTTTCTGCTGTTAGATATAATCCGTTTAATTTAGAGACTATATTATATGTTCCTTTTTCATTCTTTTTTATAATCCATTTTTGAGCATTTGTATTATTGTACTCATATTGCCAAATTTTTGTACCTGCCTCTCCAACACCATTTTCTACATCTAGTACTTTTCCTGAATTTTTATTAACTATTTTATAATATCCATCTTTTGTAAATTCAAGATTAAATCTTTGTGCTAATGCATTATTTTGACCTTCTAATTCTACATATGCGCCTGATGACTTGGAAGAATTATCAATATCTAATAACATTTCAGTATGCAAACTTGTAAAAAGATTATATGTACCATTTTGTAAGACTTGTTCAGATACAAAGTCCTCTTTTGGTACTAATATCCATTTTTGTGCATTAGTTCCATTAGGTTTATATTGTTGCACATTTGCTCCACTTTTTTTACTTCCTCCTGCAATATCTAAGCACATTTCACTTTCTTTTGAAAATATTGTTACTGTTCCATCTGTATTTTTTCTTATAATCCATTTTTGTGCATCACTATTTACACTACTTCCTTGAAACACATTTCCACCTGATGAATAATCATTTTCTTTTATTGATATAGGTTTATTAGAATTTTGATTTAATATTGTATAATACCCATCACTTCCATATGTTATCATAAAATTTTGAGCTTTTGTTCCATTATCTGCATAAATTTGCACATTTGCATTTGTAGCTGTTGAGCCCCCTGTTATATCCAAAGATTTTGTTTGGTCCAAATATGATATTATTTTATATTCTCCATCTTCTATTGTTTTCTTACTCTCCATAGCTGGTCTAGACTTAAATGTAAATCTTTGAGCAGGTGTTTTATTAAACTCATAAACTTGTACATTTGTACCATTATTACTCTTACCCTCATTAATATCTAAAGAATAATTAAGGTTTAACTTTGAAAGCAAATAATATGAATTATCACCTGCTTTTACTAATTTCCATTTTTGTGCATCAGTATTATTTCTTTCATATTGCCATACATTTGCACCATTATGTATTACACCATTTTGAATGTCTAAAACTTTTCCTGAATTTTTATTCATTATTTCATAATATCCATCTGATGTTTTTATTAATCTAAATATTTGTGCCGCTGTATTGTTGCTTTCATATATTTGAACATTTGCAGAACTACTCTCTGAGCCATTAGCAATATCTATTACCTTATTCTCTCCCACTCCAACATAAATTGTATAAAGTCCCTCTGGCAATTGTTCGTTATCTGCATTTACTCTTGTTATAAACATTAATTGCGATATACTAAATAATAAAAAAAATAGTAAAACTAAAATTGTTCTTTTGATTTTCATACAAACCTCTCCCTTCATTACAATTTTAGTTTACTATTTTTCGACTAATTAGTCAATCACTTTTACATATATTTTCATGACATTTAAGTTCTAAATTTTCGCAACCTTCCTAATTGCTTGAACTATTTTTTCCTTTACTTCTTCAAGATTTCCTTTTACTAATGCACCTGCTGCTTTTGGATGACCTCCGCCACCAAATATATAACATATATCAGACACATTTGCTTTACTGTTATTACTAGCTCTCATTGATACTTTAAATGCTTTTTCATCTTCTCTTTCTCTAACAAATACAGAAATTTCTACTCCTTCTATTCCTCTTGCTAGTTCTACTATTCCTTCATGGTCTCCAAATTGTGCATTTACATCTTTCATATCTTTTTCAGTTATATATGTAAATGCTACTTTACCATCTTCTAGGAATTCTAGTCTATCCGTCGCTATTCTTAAAAGCTCGAAATTTGCTTTTGTTTTTGTTTCTAATACTCTATAATAAATATCTGAAACATTTACACCTTTTCTTAGTAATTCTGCTGTAAATTCAAATGTTTCTGCTGTTACACTTGAATGTTTAAATCCTCCTGTGTCTGTTATTATTCCTGTTAATATACAGCTTCCTGTATCTATATCTATGTCTATATCCCAATATTCAAGCATTCCTGCTAAAATTTCACAACATGCTGGTGCTACTGGGTTTACATAGTTGATTTCACCATACATGGTATTGCTACCATGATGGTCTATTACTATTTTTCGTTTAGCTTTTTCAAATAATTCTTTTCCGTCTAATCTATTTAATGTTGCACAATCTACTGATATTGCTAAATCATATGTTTTAATTTCTATTTCATTTTTTACATCTTCTGCTTGTGGTAAAAAGCTAAATGTTTTAGGGAATTGTGTTATAACTACATCTACATTTTTTCCTAGCTTTTGTAATATTAAATTCATTGCAAGTGAGCTACCTATTGCATCTCCATCTGGTGTTTCATGTGTTAAAACTACAATGTTTTCAGCTTTTTTTATTTCTTCTAATATATTATCTAATGTCATGATAGAACCTCCCTTTGCTAAACACATTATTTTAGCTAGTTTTCTTCTTTTTTAGGTAATATTTCTTTTAATATTGTATCAATTCTTGCTCCATATTCTATTGAATCATCTAATACAAAGATTAATTCTGGTGTGTTTCTTAAATTTACTCTTTTTGCTAATTCACTTCTTATATAACCTGATGATTTTTTTAATGCTGCTAATGTTTCTTTTACATTTTTTGAATTTAATATGCTTACATAAACTTTTGCAAATTTTAGGTCATTTGTTACTTTTACTTTTGTAACACTTATAAGACCTGTTGCATTTGGATTTTTTAATTCATACCCTATAATGTGGCTTATTTCTTTTCTATACTCTTCGTCAATTCTACCTAGTCTATTATTATTAGTTGGCATAATAACCTCCTTTTGCTTATCTTTTTATTTCTTCCATAACATATACTTCTATAATGTCTCCTTCTTTGATGTCATTATAGTTTTCTATTTGTATTCCACATTCAAATCCTTTTGATACTTCTTTAACATCATCTTTAAATCTCTTTAATGTTGCTAAACGTCCTTCATGGATTACTATGTTGTCACGGATTACTCTAACTCCTGCATTTCTTTCAACTTTTCCATTTAATACATATGAACCTGCAATTGTTCCAACATTTGATATTTTAAATGTTTGTCTTACTTCTACATTTCCTATTACTTTTTCTTCATATTTTGGTTCTAGCATTCCCTTCATAGCTGATTCTACATCTTCTATTGCTTGATAAATTATTGAATATTGTTTTATTTCAACTTCTTCTTTTTCTGCTAGCTCTTTTGCCATATTGTCTGGTCTTACATTAAATGCAATTATTATAGCATTAGATACTTTTGCAAGTGTAACATCTGATTGATTTACTGCTCCAACTGTACTGTGTATTACTTTTACTCTTACTTCTTCATTTTGTAATTTTTCTAATGATTGTTTTACTGCTTCTGCTGAACCTTGTACATCTGCTTTTACAATTAAGTTTAATACTTTTAGTTTTCCTTCTTCCATTTGGCTAAATAAATTGTCTAATGTTATTTTTGTTGTTGCATTCATTGCTTGTTCTCTTGCTTGACGTTTTCTCTTTTCTATTAAGTGTTTTGCCATTTTTTCATTTTTTACTTCATAGAAAGTATCTCCTGCTTCTGGTACTTCTGTTAATCCCATTATTTCTACTGGTGTTGATGGTCCTGCTGATTTTACTTTTTTGCCTTTATCATTTACCATTGCTCTTATTCTTCCTATTGATGAGCCTACAACTACTGTATCTCCTACATCTAATGTTCCTCTTTGTACTAACATTGATGCTATTGCTCCTCTTGCTTTATCTAGTCTTGCTTCTATTACAACACCTTTTGCTTGTTTATTAGGATTTGCTTTTAATTCTAGCATATCTGCTTCTAATAATATCATTTCTAATAGTTGGTCTATATTTTGATGCTTTTTAGCAGATATTGGAACATATATTGTATCTCCACCCCATTCTTCTGGGACTAGTTCATATGCCATTAATTCTTGTTTTACTTTTTCTATATTTGCATCTGGTAAATCTATTTTATTTATAGCAACTATTATTGGTATTCCTGCTGATTTTGCATGGTTTATTGCTTCAACTGTTTGTGGCATTACACCATCATTTGCAGCAACTACTAATATTGCTATATCTGTTATTTGTGCACCTCTTGCACGCATTGCAGTAAATGCTTCATGTCCTGGTGTGTCTAAAAATGTAATGTCTCTATCATTTATTTTTACCATATATGCACCTATTGCTTGTGTAATTCCACCAGCTTCACCTTCTATTACATTTGTTTTTCTTATAGCATCTAGTAATGATGTTTTACCATGGTCAACATGTCCCATTACTACTACTACTGGTGGTCTTGGTTGTAATTCTTCTTCACTATCTTCTGAGTCATCAAATAATATGTCTTCTTCTGTTACTGTTTCTTTTTTATGTGCTGTTATTCCAAATTCTTGTGCTACTAGATATGCAGTATCAAAATCAATTTCATTATTTATAGTTGCCATAACACCATAACCTAATAATTTTTTAATTACTTCTGCTGTTGTCTTTTTCATTTCTGCTGCTAAATCTTTTACTGTTATAGTTTCTGGTATTTCTATACTTGTTAATTGGAATATTTTTTGTTTTGTTCTTTCTTGTCCATTATCTTGTTTTTTCTTCTTTCCACGTCTTCCTCTTTCAGTTGTTAAATCATAATAATCTAACATTCCGCCATCTTGTTCATCAAACATACTTGATAATTTGCTTGCTTGTTTTAATGTTTTTAATTTTCCTTCATCAAAGTTATTATTATTATTTTTTCTTGATTTTGTTCTTTTTGTCTTTGATTCTTCAAATCTGCTATTATTTTTTTGTTTGTCAATATTTCTGTTGTTATATTCCCTAGTAACTTCTTTTTCTGGCATTTCTGATGACATTATATTTTTTATATTTTTTTCTATTCCTTTTTCATCTAATGGTCTTTTTCCATATCTGTCATTATTATTTCTGTTATTAAATTTATTATTTTTATTGAAATTATTTTTTCTGTTATTTTGTTCATTTTTATATTGTTGATTTTTAAATTGATTATTATTTCTATTATTATTTTGTTCGTTTCTTTGCATATTATTATTTTTGTTCTCTTTTTGAATATTAGTTTTCATATTATTTTTTGTTTCATTATTATTAGTCTTTTCTATATTTTGCACTGTATTAATGTGAACATCCTCCATTTTTTGCTTATTTTTTTCTTCATTTACTATTACTTTATTTTCTTCTGTTTTAGTATTTTCAGTTTTTACTTGTTCTTCTTGTTTAGGCTTTTCTTTTTCTTCTTTCTTTAAACCAAATAATTCACTGACAGTCATAGGTTTATTGGGTTTATTTCTATATACTATATTATAGTCTTTATTATTTTTTCTCTCTACAAATCCTATATTATTTCTTCTTTCGTCTTTTTTTATTTCTTTCTTCTCTTCCTCTTCTTTTTCATCTTGTATTATTACTTCTCTTCTTATAATTACTGGTGTTTCTTTTTTCTCTTCCTTTTTTACTTCTTTCTTAGCTTCTTTTTTTGGTGTTTCTTCTTTTTCTTTATTACCTTTTAATGCTTCTTTTTCAATTTTTTCAGCTTGTTCTTCTTCTACACCACTTAAATGACTTTTAGCATCAATATTTAATTTCTTTGCTATTTCAAGTACTTCTTTACTGGTTAAGTTTAATTTTTTTGCTATTTCATGTATTTTTATCTTACCCAATAACTTCACCCCCATCATTAATTTTTATTATTCCTTTTGCTATATTTATATCTTCTACCCCTATTATAGCTTTATTATTTTTTCCTATTGCTTTACTTAATTCTTCTATATTTCCTTTTATTATGATTGGAATATTATATATTTCACATAATTTTTCAAATTTCTCTTTTGTTCTTTTTGAAGAATCTTCTGCTATAATAGCTAAATATATTTTTCTTTTTTTTATTTGTTCTTCTACACTATCTGCCCCAAATGCTATTTTTCTAGCTCTTGCAGATAACCCTAATAAACCTAATATTTTATTACTTATCAAGAATTACACCTCTTAAACTTTCATATATTTCATCAGATATTTGCATTTCAAAAACTCTATTTAATCTTTTTGATTTTTGTAATTTTGTTAAACATTCTGGATTATTACAAATATATGCCCCTCTTCCTTGCATTTTTCCAGTTTTATCTATGCTTATCTCATTTTCTTTGTTTTTTACAATTCTGATTAAATCTTTTTTGTCTTTTTTTTGATTACATCCCATACAAGTTCTTTGTGGTATATGTTTCATATATTATCCCCCTTTTATTGTATGTCCTCAAATCTCTATTATTCATTATTTTTTATATAGTATTATTCTTCTTCATTTTGTTCTTGACTTTTTTCTAACATCTCTCTGAATTGTGTTTCTGATTTTATATCTATTTTCCAATTTGTTAATTTTGCAGCTAATCTTGCATTTTGTCCTGATTTTCCAATTGCTAATGATAATTGGTCATCTGGAACTATAACTTGTGCAAATTTTTCATCTTCTTTTATATCTACTGCTAAAATCTTTGCTGGAAGTAATGCTGATGAAATATATATTGATGGGTCTTCATTCCATTCAATAACATCTATTTTTTCACCATTTAATTCATTTATAACATTTTGAATTCTTACTCCTCTTTGTCCTACACAAGAACCTACTGGATCTATATTAGGATCTGGTGAATATACTGCAACTTTGCTTCTATATCCTGCATCTCTTGATACACTTTTTATTTCTATAACTCCTTCATATATTTCTGGAATTTCTAATTCTAATAGTTTTCTTACAAAATCTGGATGACTTCTTGATACTATAACTTGTGGTGCTCCTTTTGCTCCTCTTTCTACATCCATTACATATCCTTTTATTTTGTCATTTACTCTATATTTTTCAGTTGGTATTTGTTCTTTTGTTGGCATAATACCTTCTAATCTTCCTAAGTCCATTACTACTATATTTTTATCTGCTTTTTGAATAATTCCTGAAACAATTTCACCTTTTCTATCATTAAATTCTTTATATATAACTTCTCTTTCAGCTTCTCTTAATTTTTGGATTATAACTTGTTTTGCTGTTTGAGCAGCTATTCTACCAAAGTTTCTTGGAACAATCTCTTCTTCTACTGTTTCTCCTATTTTTGCTTCTTTATTTATTTTTAAAGCATCTTCTAAGCTAATTTCTAATGCTGGGTCATTTGCATGTTCCATTACTTCTTTTGTAGCATATATATGTGTTGCACCAGTTTCTGGGTTCATTACTACTTTTACATTATCAAGTGCATCAAAATTTCTTTTATATGCTGTAAGTAATGCTGTTTCTATTGATTCTAATAAATATTCCTTTTTTATTCCTTTATCTTTTTCTAATTCTTCTAACGCCAAAATTAATTCTTTATTATCAATGGCTTGCTCTTTCATTTTTTATTCCTCCCTTTATTACAGTTATTTTTTATACAAATTTTTAGCCCCAATCATATACAGTCTTAATTAATGATATATTTTTTCTGTCTATTTCTATTTTTTCGTCTTCTATCTCAATTATTATTTGAGCATCATTAAAATCTTTTAATTTTCCCTGGTATTCTTTATTTCCATTTTCGTCTTTTTTAAATAGATTAATTCTTATTTCTTTTCCTTTGTTTTGCTCTAAATGTTTGTCTTTTCTTAATACTCTTTCAATTCCTGGTGATGATACTTCTAAAAAATATTGTTCTTTTATATAATTTGCATCATCTAAAAGAGTATTTATTGCATCATTTACTTTTTCGCAATCTGTTAAATCTATTCCTTCTGGTTTATCTATAAATATTCTTAAATAATAATTCTTTCCTTCTTTTGCATATTCTACATCATATAAATCATAGCCTAATTCTTCTATTTTATTATTTAATAAATTCTCTACTTTTTCTTCTATGTTTGCCAAAAGACATCCTCCTTTTTTTCAAAATTTAAGAGTGGGATTTGTTCCCACTCTCTCGCTCTTGTTGTATCTTTTTATATTATACCCATTTTTTGCTAAAAATGCAAGTGTTTTAGTAATTTTTTTTATTCTTCTTCGTCATCTTCTATTTCTGGTAATTCTTCTCCTAAACTTTCTTCAAACACTTTTTCAAAATTTTGTCTAACTTTTCCGTCAATTTCTTCTAATAATTCAGGATTTTCTCTTAGATATTTTTTAACATTTTCTCTACCTTGTCCTATTCTTTCTCCATTATAGCTAAACCATGAACCAGCTTTTTCTACAATGTCTAAATTTACTGCCATATCTAAAATATTTCCTTCTTTTGATATACCTTGTCCATATACTATATCAAATTCTGCTTCTCTAAATGGAGGTGCTACTTTATTTTTTATTACTTTTACTCTTACTCTATTTCCTTTTACTTCTCCATCTTGTTTAATATTCTCTATTTTTCTTATATCCATTCTAACAGATGCATAGAATTTTAATGCTCTACCACCTGTTGTAGTTTCTGGATTTCCAAACATTACTCCTATTTTTTCTCTTAATTGATTTATAAATATTAAAACTGTTTTTGATTTATTAATAGCTCCTGCAAGTTTTCTTAATGCTTGTGACATTAATCTTGCTTGTAATCCCATATGTGAATCTCCCATGTCACCATCTATTTCTGCTTTTGGAACTAATGCTGCAACAGAGTCTACTACAACTACATCTAATGCACCACTTCTTACTAAACTTTCTGTTATTTCTAGTGCTTGTTCACCTGTATCTGGTTGAGATACTATTAAATTATCTATATCAACTCCTAATTTTTTAGCATATACAGGATCTAATGCATGTTCTGCATCTATAAAAGCTGCTTCTCCACCCATTTTTTGTGCTTCTGCAACTATATGTAATGCAAGTGTTGTTTTACCAGAAGATTCTGGGCCAAACACTTCTATAATTCTTCCTCTTGGTACTCCACCAATTCCTAGTGCTATATCTAGACTTAAAGCTCCTGTTGGAATAGCTTCTATTTCCATTGCTTTAAATTCCCCTAATTTCATTACTGAACCTTTTCCAAATTGTTTTTCTATTTGGCTCATTGCTGCCTCTAATGCTTTTTTCTTTTCTGCATTTTCACTCATTTTATTTCCTCCTATATTTTGAACTTTTGTTTGATATCGTTATTATATATCAAATATTTGTTTTGTCAATACTTTTTATTTATTTTTTTAAATTTATTAATTATTATCTATACCATGTCTCTATTCCATAAAATGGATTAAACCAATTAGGGCTCATATTTCCAACTAATTCTGATGAATATGCTATTGTGTATTTATTATTATATAAACTTATATATGGTATATTATTTTTATATATTTCAGCTAATCTTTTATAATCATTTTTTATTATTTCTTCATCTGTCGTATTTTTTACTTCATTCATTATATTAGTAATTTCATCTGTATTATAATTTGCTAAATTATTTTCTCCAAAAAATAAGCTCATATCTGGATTTGGTGATAAATTAACACTACACAAAATCATATCATAGCTCTTATTTTGCAATGCAATATTATATTGTTCATCTGAATATTGTTGTACATTAATAATTATTCCCTGATTTGCAAGCTGTGTACTTATATTCTCTGCAACAGCCACTTGATTTTGGTTTGAAGCTTTTACAATCATATTTAATTCTAGTCTTTGTGTTCTATAATTTTCTGTTTTTTGCCATCTTTTATTTCTATATGACCAACCAGCATCTACTAATAATTGTTTTGCCTGTTCTACATTATACCCACTACTTGCATCTTGTTCTTGATAAGTCCATGAACCAAAATCTAGTGGAAAACTTGATGTATAATATTTATTATTATACACACTTGATACTATATTATTTTTATCTATTGAATATGAAATCGCTTTTCTAACTTCTTCTCTTGATAGCAAAGTATTTTGTGTATTTAATGCTATAAAATCATGTTCTCTACCTTTTATTTCTTTTGGAGTATATCCTATTGTTCCAATATAATCTGACAAATTATTATTTGATGTTGCCACCATATCAACATTTCCTATCTTAAAACTATTATATAACTCACCTACTGATGTATATAAATTAACTACTATCTTTTCAAGTGATAACTCTGTATCTCTATTCCACCAATTTGTATTTTTAGTTAATGTTATATATGTCTCTTGAACATCACTTACCTTATACATACCAGTACCAACTGGAACTATCGAAGTATTATTATAATCCTGAGTATCATAAAAAGTCTTTGACAATATTGGAAATGTCAAATTATATTCAAAAAAAGGTACTTCCTGGTCTAAATACATTTTAACTGTATAATCATCTACTATTTCCAAAGTAGTTACATGTGAAAGATTAGTAGAATATATTGAAGAATTTTCTTTTAATCTATCATATGTAAATTGCACATCTGCTGATGTAAACCTCTCACCATTTGACCATTTCACATTTTCCCTCAACTTTATAATATAAGTAGTAGCATCCTGTTTAGCCCACTCAGTCGCAAGAGCAGGAGTTGCTTTATAATCTGCTGAAATATCAACAAGAGGTTCAAAAATTAACTTAGCAATATCCTGTATATTTTTATTATGAGTCAACAAAGGATTCAAAGTATCAAACTGAGCAATCCCCAACCTAATATCCTTTACCTGTTGTACCTGTGTATCACTTTCTTGTGTACTATTCTGGCTTTCTTGCTCATCATGCCTAATTATCAAAAAAGCAACTATCACAATAATAATTACAAATATAATAAACAAATACTTAAAAACATTTGATTTCATAAGTCACCTCAATCTCTGTATAATATATATCATTTTCCTAAAAAATTCAAGAAGAGCTTTCTCATCTCTCACACATTTTACCAAAATAATATCTATAATTCAATACGAAAATCAGAATAAATTTAAGAACAAAAAATCAAAATAAAAAATTAAAATAGAATCCCAAAAACTTTAAAATATATTTTTCTATACTTAACATAATAATATATTTAAAATCAAATATCAACCCCTTTCACAAAACTCCCCCAACTTTTCGTCGCAAAATTCGACATTTAAGCAACTTTCTTTCTTCCAATTTCTGTTGTAGGTGTATAGATTTAGACTTATTTTATTTGGCTAGTGGTAGGGACTATATTATAAAAAAT
This sequence comes from uncultured Clostridia bacterium, assembly GCA_944387495.1. GTDB lineage: Bacteria > Bacillota > Clostridia > TANB77 > CAG-508 > CAG-269. Next base: position 79,160 of record CALXFD010000002.1, read on the forward strand.
TGACTTT
>CALXFD010000003.1 GCA_944387495.1 uncultured Clostridia bacterium
GGACAGAAAATTACCAAAACACGGTGCAGAAGATGAATATGAAAATTCACTAGCCACGAAGCTAGGAACTATAAGAAAAAAAATAAAGAAATATGAAGGAAGAGCAATAGAAGAGATAGAAGAAAAAGAAGATAAAAAATTAGTAGAAATAATAAGAAAACTAGATGAAGAATATAATTACAAAAAACGAAAATTAGTATCGAAAGAAATAGCACAAGCAACAATCAGTTCATTAACAGACATAGAAATGTCAGATAGAGAAGATAAGGCATTAAAAGAACTAGTAGAAAAAACAAGAGAAGGAGGAATAAACTTAGATGAACAATCGTAAAAATGCTTATACAGAAGTATATACAATTTTACAAGAATTAAATGAAGAAGAATATAATAAGATTCCCCTTGAAGTCATAGAGGCAATAAAATTAAACATAAATGAAGAATATGAGTATGAACTAGATGATGAACTAGAACTAAAAGAACAACCAATGTTACCAGAAACAAAAGCAATATTATTTAACTTATTTAGAGATTATCTTGCAACTCCTGAACAGAAGATAAAAATTATAAGAATGCAAAATGAAGAACGACAAAAAAATGAATTGAAAAAACAACAAAAATATAGTACTGAAATATTTGCAAATAGACAAAAGGAAAATATAGTTAAACAAAATAATAATGAAACACAAATTATAGAATATAAGGAAAATCTATTTAGAAGAATATTAAATAGAATAAAGAAATTTTTTATTAAACATTAGGACTCTAAGACAAAATAAAACAGGAAAACTGCATTGCAGTTCCTGTTTTATTTTGTCTTATGATTTGGATAAAGTAATACAAGAATAGTAATATCAATATATTTGAACATTTTGCCGATGTCGGCAAAATGTTCAAAATGCCTAAAGGAGCTGAATTGAAAAATAGAAAAACAAAAATTACCAGTGATATGTAAAAGTTCTAAAATTTCAAACAACAACTTGAAATTTTAGAACTTTTTATATTATCACAATTTATGTAAAGAAAACATAAAATATGCCAAAATCAATTTAAAAGCTACAAAATTGATTATGGGCAAAAGAAAAATATGAAAATGAAATCATAAAATATTGTTTGCAATTTTTTAACTTAAAAGCTATAATAGAAGAAACAAGAAATTTTAGATTATATAGGAGATATAAAAATGTCAAAAGAGGAAATAATATCAAAAGATAATCGTAATGCATATATAGATTTAGAAAAAGTAGATATTGATTCATTTAGGGATATTCCTAAACAAATTATGTATGATAATGAGGAAAAAATTATAGAAATGGTTAAATCAGATATTGAAAATCCTAGATATGACAATTATTGTATATATAAAGAAGTACCCAAAGAAATTTTATTAAGACATCCAGAAATCTACGAAATGATATTAAAAAAATTGAGTGCAGAACAGGTAAAATTAGAAAGCATACCCATTGAAATTCAAGAAAAATATCCAGAGGAGTGTTTAAAGATTTTGAGAGATTCACAAGGAGATGATTATGGGGATTATGTTGAAAATTTTTGTTCAATTTCACCTAAAATATTAATTAATCATCCCGAAATCTGTATTGAGGCAATTGAACATTGGGATTATAATTTGAGTAACTTTTCTTGCGGAGATAAAGAAATAGAAGAAGATTATCAAATATATGATATTATACCAAAGGAATTATTAGATAATATTGAATTTGTAAAAAAGGCATTGATTGAAGATAAAAAAATTATTTTACATTGTAATCCTGAAATTCGTAATGAGTTAATAAAACATAAAGATGAAAAAATTGGTTTTGAATGGCAGAAAGAATGTTTGGAACAAATTAAAGATATCAATAATGTCATATTGTCTTCTCCAACAGGAAGTGGAAAAACTAAAGTTTTTTTACAATGGGCTTTGCAAAAAGAAGAAAAGCCTATTTATATAACAGCACCAATAAAAGCTTTATCAAATCAAAGGTATAGAGAATTAGCAGAACAAGGATTTACTGTTGGATTAGAAACGGGGGATATAAAAAATGTTCCAGAAGATTGCGATTTTATTTGTTGTACACAAGAAATATATACAAATAAATATGCCAAACAAAAGGATGCTACATTGATAATGGATGAGTTTCATTATATTTTTGAAAATCCAGATAGAGCTAGAACTTATATTGATGCTTTACATACTTCAAAGGCTAAAAATATATTGCTGTGTTCTGCAACGATGGGAAATATTGAAAAATTAGCTGAATACATTGAAAAAGTATCTGAAAGAAAGTTCGGTACATATGACGGAAAGAGTAGATTAACAGAGTTAGAATATAAAGGAAAAATATCTCCAAATGATATAAAAAATGCACTTGTAATTACTTTTACACAAAAAAATATTGAAAATATTTTAGAAGAATTAATAAGTCAAAGAGATTATATAGATGAATCAAAAATAAAAGAAATAAACCAAATTGTTGAAAAATACAAAGTTGAAAACGAGGACTTAATAAAAAATTTACATTATGGACTAGCTGGATATTATGGAAGATTACTCCCAAAAGAAAAACTCATTATTGAGGAATGTTTTGAAAAAGGATTAATAGATACTGTTGTGGGTACAGATGCTTTGGCAATGGGAGTGAATTTCCCTGTTGAAAATGTAATTTTTACTCAATTGGCAAAATATTATGATGGACCAATTAGTAAAAACCTATTTGACCAAATAGCAGGAAGAGCAGGTAGAAAAGGATTTTTTGAAAAAGGTAATATTTATTTTTGTGATGACTTTACAAATAGTAGAGGATATCCATTAGAAGCTAAAAATTACAATACAGAAGATTTATTTGCTCGTTTTATGTTGGGACAAAATGAAGATATTTCAATAGAGTTAGCTCCACATATAAAGCAAATTTTACAAGGAAGCTCAACTATTGAGGAAGAAGCCGAATTTATGTCTAGATTCTCTTTTCCTCAAAAAGAATTGGATGAAACAATGAATGATATAAATAATCAAATGAATAAAATAGTTGGGGAAAATGCCTTTGAGAAAATAGTAGAAGAAATGTTAGATGAAGAATTTGGTTATGACGAAGAGGAGTATGATTCTTATTATGACAGAGAAGAAATATATCATATTTTTAATGCAGATGACGAAGAAGTATGTGCAAAAAGAGAAGAATTATTATCTTTAAAAGAGAAGTTTTATAAAGAGCTTCCAAATACATACTTTGAAGAATACTCTCCTGAAAAGAATTGTAAATTATTTTTAGATATATTATCTGGACTTGAACCTGATACAATTATAAATTGGTATGTAACGTCAACAGGTAATTTTTATGATTTATTACAATTTAGAAAATATGTCAAATCTCTGCCAAAGCAATATCGAAAAGGATTAACAAAAATTAATGATATGATTGGCGATATTGATGAAACAGCTATTGGGGGATTTAGAGGAAAAATTGATATTCATGAAATGCTTGAAACACTTGAAACGGAAGGAAAATTGAGTGGAGTAAATGTTATGAAAGTATTAAAAGAGCACGAATTAGAACAAAAAATAATCAAAAAAGCAGACATAATTGATGAACAAATGAAAATTGCAGAACAATATGGATTGGAGGATTATTGATGAAAACTACAGAAAATTATGATAAGGCATATGCTGAGGTTATTGAAGTATTAAATTACATTCCATTGGAAGATTATAAAAAAATACCTAAAACATATATAAAATACATGGAAGAAAATAGTGATGAGAATAGTTCATTTGTATATAATATTGCATTACCATTTGAAAAACAAAATATTTCAGATGCTGCGAAAAATATACTAGGTATGATATTTAGGTTATTTATTATTTCACAAGAGAAAAAAGACGAGCTTAATGCCAAAGACAAAGAAAATAAAAATAATGAAGAAAGAGAAAAGCAAATAAAATACAATCCAGATAATCTATTCAAAAATAAAAATGTTCAAAAGTGTGTAAATAAAAAAAGTAATAAGTATCAGACAAATTCACTTATTAAAATAAAAGAAGAAACTTTTTTTACTAAACTTTTAAATTTTGTAAAAAAATTATTCAAAAAACAGTAAATATTATTTCATTAACAATAATAATTAAGGAGATTGGAATGTTAGAAAATATAACTTTCCAATCTCCTCTCTATATATTTCCAATATAAATTGCTCAATCTTTTCAATTCTATTTTAAAATTTTCTAAAAATCAAATGTGGGTAAATCAGAAGATTATAAACAGGAGCTCACCGATATTATATCTGATAGAATACAAGAAAAATACAAACAAAAAACAAGAACAAATTTTCGCAAAAATATTGAAAAATGGTAAGGAATATGATATAAATATATAAAATAAAAAAATTCAAATGTCCGAAAAAAGCGGACATTTGAAAGAAAAGAGGTAATAATGGAACAAAATAATGAATTAAAAATATTTGAAGATAAAAAAATTAGAGCAAAATGGGATGATGAACAAGAGAAATGGTATTTTTCAGTAGTAGATGTAATAGCAGTATTAACAGATAATGATTACCAAAAATCAAGAAACTATTGGAAATGGCTTAAAAATAAGTTAATTCAAGAGGGAAGTGAGTTGGTTAGTGATACTAACCAACTGAAGATGAAATCTGTTGATGGTAAATATTATAATACTTATGTAATGACTACAGAGCAAGTTTTACGTTTAATCCAATCAATACCATCTAAAAGAGCAGAGCCGTTTAAATTATGGTTAGCACAAGTTGGAAAAGAAAGAATAGATGAAGCATATGATCCAGAGATAGCAATAAATAGAGCATTAGATACATATAGAAAAAAAGGATATTCAGAGGAGTGGATAAATCAAAGATTAAAAACTATTGATATAAGAAAAGAATTTACAGATGAATTAAAAGAAAAAGGAATAAGTGCAAGTAAGGATTTTGCAATATTAACAAATATTTTAACACAAGCGTGGAGTGGTTATTCTGTTAAAGAATATAAAAATTTAAAAGGTTTAAAAAAAGAAAATTTACGAGACAATATGACTAATATGGAACTTGTTTTAAATATGCTTGCAGAAACATCTTCTACTGAAATATCAAAAAGTAAAAATCGTAAAGGATTTAAAGAGGCAGAAGATTCAGTTAAAAAGGGAGGAAATATTGCAAAAATTGCAAGAGAGCAGTTAGAGAAGGAAACTGGTAAGAATGTTATATCTGATAAAAATGCTAAGGAAATAAGAGAGTTAAATACTGGCGAAGAATAAAGAAATACTTACTACTTCAAAAAAGTTCTAAAATTTCAAGAAATAATTTGAAATTTTAGAACTTTTCATATTATCACAATTTATGTAAAGAAAACATAAAATATAGCAAAAGAGAAAAAGGAGGCAGAAAAATGTCAAATTACATAATAGAAGGTGGAAAAAGGGTAGAAGGAAAAGTAAAAATTTCAGGTTCCAAAAATTCAAGTTTGCCAATAATAGCAGCAACAATATTAAATGGAGGAAAAACAACACTATACAATGTGCCAAAAATAAAAGACACAGAAATGATGTATGAAATACTAAAAACATTAGGAGCAAAAGTAGAAAAGAAAAACAACAAAGTAGTAATAGACACAAGCAAAATAGAAAAATTAGAAATACCAGATGACTTAATGCATAAGATGAGGTCATCAGTAATACTTGCAGGAGCAATGCTAGGAAAATACCATGAAGCAACATTTACATATCCGGGAGGATGTGACATTGGAACAAGACCAATAGACCTACATTTAAAATCTTTTGAAAAATTAGGCATAAATATTGACAAAAACTATGGAAAAATAAGGTGCTTTTGTGATAGAATAGTAGGGGAAAAAATAGACCTAGATTTTCCAAGTGTAGGAGCAACAGAAAATGCAATATTAGCAGCATGTTTAGCAGAAGGAACAACAGTTATAACAAATGTTGCAAGAGAGCCAGAAATAATAGATTTACAGAATTTCTTAAATAGAATGGGAGCAAAAGTAAAAGGTGCTGGTTCAAATAAAATAGAAATAGAAGGTGTAAAAAAATTAAAAGATGTTAGTTATAATATAATGCCAGATAGAATAGAGGCAGGAACATTTTTATGTTTGTCAGCTATTTCAGGTGGTCATTTGTTATTAGAAGATGTTAATCCATCACATATAGTTCCTATACTAACAAAACTAGAAGAAGCAGGATGCAATTTAGATATTAAGAAAAATGAAATAGAAATAGAAGCACCAAAAAGATTAAAAGCAGTTGATATAAAAACAATGCCATACCCAGGTTTCCCAACAGATATGCAATCAATATTTGCAACAACATTAACTATTGCAAAAGGTACATCTGTGATAGTTGAAAATATTTTTGAAAATAGATATAAATATACACGGAGAATTAGTAAGAATGGGAGCAAAAATTACAATAGAAGGTAAAACAGCTGTGATTAAAGGTGTTAGAAAATTATATGGTGCCAAAGTTAAAGCAACAGATTTAAGAGGAGGAGCAGCATTAGTATTAGCAGGTGTTGTAGCAAAAGGAAAAACAGAAATAGAAAATATAGAATATATATTAAGAGGATATGAAAATCTAGATACTAAATTAAAAAATATAGGAGTTAATATAATAAGTAATTAAGGGAGGTTCAAATTGCGAAAAGATAATTCAAAAGAATATAATGTGGATTTATACCATTTTGAACATCAAGAAGAGGAAACATTAGAAGAGTTAATGAAGAAAAAGAAAGAAAGAGAAAGAAGAATAAAAGAAAAAAATAGGCAAAACCAAGAAGAATTTAATGAAGAGTTTGATTTTGATACAGAAACAGTAATAGGAATGACAAATAAAAATAATAAAAAAATAGAAGATGAAAAAAGAAAACAATTCTCAAAAAATCAAAGAAGAAAAGAAAGAAGAATAAAGAAAATAAAACTAGTATTAAAAATTATAGTTTTACTAGGGCTTGTAGCAGGTGCGATAGTATTTGCTACATGTTCACCTTTTTTTGACATTAAAGAAATACAAGCATTAAACTCAAATCAAATAAGTAGTGAAACTATAATAAGTTTATCAGGCTTAAAAACAGGGCAAAATATTTTTCAATTTTGGACAAGTGATGTACAAAAAAATATAAAAACAAATGCATATATTGAGAGTGTAAAGGTTAAAAGAAAATTTCCTAATAAAATTGAAATAGAAGTGCAAGAAAGAGAACCTAAATTTAGTATACCAGTATTAGGACAGTATGCATATATGAGTAGTCAAGGATATGTACTAGAAATTAAAGCAAATGAATTAAATCTTCCAATTATAAATGGTTTAAAAACACCAGAAGAGAGCATCTCACCTGGTAATAGAATAAATGAAGAAGATTTGAATAGCCTAGAAACAATATTAAAAATAATGAATTCAATGAAAGAATCTAATTTAGACAGTAAAGTCACTACAATTGACATAAGTGATAAAAATGATTATATTATATATATGCAAAGTGAAAACAAAAAAATACACTTAGGAGATGGCTCAAATTTAAGCAATAAAATGTTATATGTTATAGCAATAATAGAAGAAGAAAAAGATAAAAAGGGAGAAATTTTTGCAAATGGAGATTTAAACGATAAGTTTAAAGTATATTTTAGAGAAGAAGTATAAAGTAGAGGTGAAGAATTTGGAAAAAAATAAATTTTGGAAAAAGATAAATCAAGATGAGCAAAATATGACAAATAAAAAGGTTATTTGTGCAGTATTGGGAATAATGTGTTTAGCATTAACTTTTGGAATATTTGTGCAAGTAAGAACTGTAAAAAGTACAAATTCAACAGTTAGCCAAAACTATGAAGAAAATAATTTAAGAGCAGAGGTCTTAAAGTATAAAGAAAGATATGATAATAAATTTAAAGAATTAGAAGAGGCAGAAAAAGAACTAGAAAAAGAAAGAGAAGAAGCAACTAAAAATAATTCAGAACTAGAAGAAAAAGAAGCAAAGATAAAAGAAGGAAATAAATTAACAGGAATGACAGATGTTACTGGACCAGGTGTTACAATAACACTTTCAGATGGAAAAGGTATAACATCATCAACATTAAACCCAAGTACATTATTAGTACATGATATAGATGTTTTAAGTGTAGTAAATGAATTAATAAATGCAGGAGCAGAAGCAATATCAATAAATGACCAAAGATGGGTTGCTACAACAGCAATATCATGTAGAGGAAATACAATTGATATAAATGGAGAAAGAATTGGAGCACCATTTGTAATAAAGGCAATTGGTTTACCAGAATATCTATCAGGTCTAGAAAGACCAGGAGGATATTTGTATATATTAAGAGAAAATAATGTAGGGGTAAAATTGGAAAAATCTAATAGTATTACAATACCTAAATATACAGGTGTAATTGATTTTGAATATATTCAAGATGTAAATTAGGAGGAAATCTATGAAGAAAGGTATAAAAAAAGGAAAAATAACAATGACAATTACTATTGGAATTGCTTGTTTTGCACTTGTAACTGTAATGATGATGCAATTTAAAATAGTAAATGAAACAGATATAACATCAATAGAAAATATGCAAGAGGCAGAACTAAAAACTGAACTTGCAAATTGGAAATCTAAATATGATGATATTAATGCAAAATATGAAGATACAAAAAGTAAAATAGAAGAATATAAAAATGATGAACAATCTAGTAATGAATCAAGTAAACTACTTGATGATGAATTAAATCAAACTAATAAAATATTAGGGCTAACAGATGTACAAGGTGAAGGAATAGTACTAACATTACAAAGTGGAAAAGACCTTACACCTATAAATGCAGATGATTTATTAACAATAGTAAATTCTTTAAAATTTGCAGGAGCAGAGGCAATATCAATAAATGACCAAAGGATAGTGAGTACAACAGATATAACATATATAAATAATCAATTTGTTAAAGTAAATGGACAAAGAATATTAGAACCATATGTTATAAAAGCGATAGGAAATCAATCATACTTAGAAAGTGCATTAAAAGGAAATGGCGGATGGGCAGAAGAATTGCAAGCAATAGGTCATACAGTGACAATTGAAAAAGATGATAAATTGACAATAAATAAATATAATGGAGAAATAGAGACAAAATATATACAATAATTTTTAATTAAGGAGGTTTTTTATGATATTTGTAGCAATATTAATAGGATGTATTTTAGGAGCTATATTAGGTATGAATGCACCTATGATTTCATATACATATTCAAGTTATTTAGCAATAGCAATAATTGCAGCACTTGATTCAGTTTTTGGGGGAATTGCCTCAGTTATTAAAAAGAATTTTGATTTAAAAATATTTATATCAGGATTTTTTGGAAATGCAATACTTGCTATATTATTAACAATATTAGGTCAAAAACTTAATGTAGATATATATTTGGCAGCAATAGTTGTATTTGTATGGAGAATGTTCATGAATTTAGGTACAATAAGAAGATATTATGTTGAAAAATGGACAGATAAAATCAAGGAAAAAGCTCATAGTAAAGAAGTTGCTGATAAAAAAGAATAAAAACTAAAAGTGTTACAACATTGTTTCAAAAATATTACAAAAATATTACAATTACTCTTGACTTTTTTCTTAAAATGTAATATATATACACTTAGAAAAATTATACTAAAAAATGGAGGAATTAACTTGGCTATCGGTGATATCATAGTAGGTATTGACATAGGTACGAGTAAGGTTAGCACCGTTGTAGGAGAAGTCAATAATTTTGGACAAATAGAAATCATATGTAATACCTCATATAAATGTAGTGGTTTAAAGAAATGTAAAATTATAAACGAAGATGAAATAAGTTTAAGTGTAGCAAAAACAATCAAAGATGCCGAAGAAGAGACAAATTTGAAAATAAATTCAGCATATGTTACAATTCCAGGAAAATATGCTACAATAGTTCAAAATACGATAACAAAAGAAGTAAAAGATAAATATTCTGGAATATCAGTAAGAGATGTACAAAATGCTATAATGCAAGTAAAAGATATAGAAATTCCAGATGGTAAAACATTAATAGATATAGTTCCAGATAAAATAACATTGGAAAATGGTACAGTAGTTACAGATCCAGTAGGAAATTTAAGTTCAAGTTTTACAATAAGTGCTCAAATAATATTAGCAGAAAAAGATTATGTAAGACAACTTCATAATATATTCAAAAAAGCAGGACTTGAAATAGATGGAATAGTACCAATAACATTAGCAGAAAGAAATTTAATCTTAGATAATAATGAAATGCATGATAATATAATGCTATTAGACATAGGAGCTGGAAATACAGATATAGGAGTATTTGAAGGTTCAAGTTTTATTTATACAAATTCAATTCCATTAGGAGGAGATAATATAACACATGATATAGCATTAGTATTAAACATTTCAGAAGAAGAAGCAGATAAATTGAAAAAGCAATATGGTTTAGCATTAAAATCATATATAGATAATGATAATGACATTATTTTAAATACTTCAAAAGATGATAACAAAAATAGAATAATAAAAAGCTCAGAATTAATAGAAATAATAGAAGCAAGAATAGAAGAAATGTTTTCAATTATAAATAAAGACATAACAAATAGTGGAGTAAAACAAAAAATAAATAATGTTGTATTAACAGGACAAGGAATTGTTAATATAAATAAAAGTGATGTAGCTGGAAAAATTAGTTTAAATATACCAGTAAAAATATCAACAGGTAGAGCAGTAAGTACTGTAAAACCAGCATATAGAACGAGTTATGCACTAGTAAGATATATAGCAGCAAGACCATTTGCAAAAACAGTGTCAAGTAGTATAGATACTCAAAATAATGAAAGCTTTTTAAGAAATATAATAGATAGAATAAAAGAATTTTTCTATTCATAGTTAGTTATTATATAAGTAAAAAATATTTAAGATATAAATAAGGGAGGAAAACTAAATGATGGATTACAATGAGGATAACAATGTTTCAATGATGGATGGAACAGCAACAATAAAAGTTATAGGTGTAGGAGGAGCAGGAAATAACGCTGTAAATAGAATGATTGATGCTGGAATAAAAGGTGTTGACTTTATTGCTGTAAATACAGATAGACAAGCTCTACAAACATCAAAAGCAAATACAAAAATTCAAATAGGAGAAAAAATAACAAGAGGATTAGGAGCAGGTGCAAATCCAGATATAGGAGCACAATCAGCAGAAGAAAGCAAAGCAGAATTATCAGAAGTATTAAGAGGAGCAGATATGGTATTTGTTACAGCCGGAATGGGTGGAGGAACAGGTACAGGAGCTGCACCAGTTGTTGCACAATCTGCAAAAGAAATGGGAATATTAACAATAGGTGTTGTTACAAAACCATTCACATTTGAAGGTAAAAAAAGACTTTCACAAGCAGAAAGAGGAATAGAAAGTTTAAAAGGTAAAGTAGATACATTAGTAGTAATACCAAATGATAAATTACTACAAATTATAGATAGAAAAACATCAATAATAGAAGCATTTAAAATGGCAGATGATGTTTTAAGACAAGGTGTACAAGGAATATCAGACTTAATTGCAATTCCAGGACTTGTAAACTTAGACTTTGCAGATGTTAAAACAATAATGCTAAATCAAGGAATGGCACATATGGGTGTTGGTAGAGCAGCAGGAGAAAATAGAGCAGAAGATGCAGCAAAACAAGCTATTCAAAGTCCATTACTAGAAACATCAATCGAAGGAGCAAGAGGAGTAATAATAAACATTACAGGTGGAGAAGATTTAGGATTACATGAAGTAAATACAGCAGCAGAATTAGTACAACGCAGTGTAGACCCAGAAGCAAATATCATATTTGGTACAGTAACAGATCCATCAATGGAAGATGAAATCCAAATTACAGTTATAGCAACAGGATTTGAAAAACCAGAATCAATATCAAGTATTGGTGTAGATAATATGGTATCAAAAACATGGGAAAAGAAAATAAGCTCAATTCCATCAAGCTCAGAAGTAAGCTCGTCACAAAATGATTTAGACATACCATCTTTTTTAAGAAAAAACAAAAATAAAAGCTTATAAAAGTTAAATTGGGGACGTTTCTTTTTGGACATTTTTGACCATTTGGGGACGTTTCCTTTTGGACAAAAATGTCCAAAAGGAAACGTCCCCAAATGGTCAAAAATGTCCAAAAAGAAACGTCCCCAATTTAACCTGTCCCCAAAAACTGAGCAATTTTTACTATTTTTAATGAACAAAATGTTCTAAATTATCGATTATTTCTTAATTTCTACAATAAGAAAAGACAGTATTTTCAAATGAAAGGTAGTACAATAATACATGTATTTAACAAAAGATATTAAAACAAAGTTAAATATCAGGTGATAAGATGACAGTATACATAGATGTAGTTTTAATAGAAAACTTAATCATGAATTACATAATAATATTTGCAACAGGTATAATTTTAAAAATAAAGATGAAGCAAATTAGAATGATATTAGGAAGTCTTATAGGTGCAATATATACAATAATAGCATATGTTTCAAATTTAAGGATTTATTCAAATTTTATATTAAAATTTATACTATCAATAATAATAGTATATATATCTTTTAATCCACAAACACAAAAACAATTATGGAAATCTCTTTTAATATTTTATTTAACTTCACTTGTTTTTGGAGGAGCAGCTTTTGCAATTATATATGTAGTAAGACCACAAGAAATATTAAGAAATAATCAATTAATATTTGGAACAACATCAATGAAAGTAATATTATTTTCAGCTATACTTGCATTTATAGTTATAATATTAGCATTTAAAATAGTAAAAAACAAAATATCCAAGAAAGATATGTTTTGTGATATAGAAGTAAAAATAAATGAAGAAATAATAAAAACAAAAGCAATGATTGATACTGGTAATTTTTTAAAAGAGCCAATTACAAATAAGCCAGTAGTAGTAATAGAACATACATTATTATATGATTGTATACCAAAACAAATATTGAATAATATAGAACAAATATTGGGAGGTGATTTTTCAAATGTACCAGAAGAAATAAGAGAAGAATATATTTCTAAACTAAAATTTATTCCTTTCAGTTCACTCGGAAAACAAAATGGTATGTTGATTGGAATAAATGCAAAATATATAAAAATAAAAAGTGAAGAAAATGAAAATATAAATGAAAATGTTATAGTTGGAATATATAATAAATCATTAACGAAAAGGGGAGAATATAGAGCTTTAATAGGAATTGAACTAGTATAAAAAATAGAATTAATAAAAATATAATCTGCAATATAAAATATAAAGCTCTTTATAAAAATACATTATATAAGGAGAGGGTTAAATGAAAATAATAGATTTTGTAAAAAATAGTATATCTTCAATTTGTGCAAAATACTTAAATGATAAAGAGGAAATAGAGTATTTACCAATATTTTATATAGCAGGAAGCCAAACATTGCCACCACCATTATCCCCAGAAGAGGAAGAAGAATATATAAAACAATTATCAAATGAAGATAATTTTGAAGCAAGACAAATATTAGTAGAAAGAAATTTAAGATTAGTTGTATATATAGCAAAAAAATTTGAAAATACAGGAATAGGAATAGAAGATTTAATTTCAATAGGTACAATAGGACTAATGAAAGGAGTAAATACATTTAATACAGGAAAAAATATAAAACTTGCCACATATGCATCAAGATGTATAGAAAATGAAATATTAATGTTTTTAAGGAAAAATAATAAAATAAAAGGAGAAATTTCAATAGATGAACCATTAAATAAAGATGGAGATGGAAATGAATTACTATTATCAGACATATTAGGAACTGAACCTGATGTAACATCAAGAAATATAGAAGATGAAGTAGATAAAACATTATTAAGAGCAGCAATTCTAAAATTAAATGATAGAGAAAAAGAAATAATGGAAATGAGATTTGGTTTTAGAAATGGCGGAAAAGAAAAAACGCAAAAAGAAGTGGCAGATGAACTTGGAATATCACAAAGTTACATATCTAGATTAGAAAAGAAAATAATTAGTAAAATGAAAAAAGACATAGCTAGCAAAATAGGATAAAAATGAGAGCAAAATTAAGTTCATGTTTTATATTATAATAACAAACTAAAAAGCAATATTATGAGAAGATGCCAAATTAGACGAATAGAAAACTTTTTTTTGTAAATACTTATATTAAGTATTATAAAAGGAGGTTTTCTTTTTGCTAAACAAAGTAGAAATATGTGGTGTAAATACTTCTAAACTACCATTATTAAGCAAAGAAGAAAAAGAAGAATTATTTGTAAAAATAAAACAAGGAGATAATGAAGCAAGAAATAAATTTATAAATGGAAATTTAAGACTAGTTTTAAGTGTAATACAAAGATTTTATGGTAGAGGTGAAAATGCAGATGATTTATTTCAAGTAGGATGTGTTGGCTTAATAAAAGCAATAGATAATTTTGACCTAAACCAAAATGTACAATTTAGCACATATGCAGTTCCAATGATAATAGGAGAAGTAAAAAGATATTTAAGAGATAATAATAGTATAAGAGTAAGTAGGTCTATACGTGATTTGGCATATAAAGTAATACAATATAAAGAAAAATATGGTAAAGAAAATGGTAGAGAACCTAAGGTAGAAGAAATAGCCAAAGAATTAGGTGTAACAAAAGAAGAAATAGCATTTAGTTTAGATGCAATTCAAGACCCGGTATCACTACAAGACCCAGTATATAATGATGGTACAGAAAGTATCTTTATAATGGATCAAGTAAAAGATAGTAAAAATACAGATGAAATGTGGGCAGAAAACATGACAATAAAAGGAGCATTAGAAAAACTAAATGATAAAGAAAAAATGATAGTAACCAAAAGATTTTTTGATGGAAGAACACAAATGGAAGTAGCAGAAGAAATAGGAATATCACAAGCACAAGTATCAAGGCTTGAAAAAAGTGCAATACAGCATATAAAGAGATGGTATAAATAATATAGCTGTAAATTGGAATTTATAAAAAATTAGAATGAGATTAAATCAAAAGAGTATAATTAAAATATTTTATAATATTTTTAAATTATATTCTTTTATTTTTTTTAACGAATATAATATAATAAAATCTATTAAACTGAAAGGGGAATATGTAATGCAAGAAAAAGGCTTAGATTTTAGACATAAAGAAGTAGTAAATATAAATGATGGAAAAAGACTAGGTTTTGTTCAAGATGTTTGTGCAGATTTAGAAACAGGAGCAATTACATATATAATAGTTCCTGGCGAAAAGAGTAAAATATTCAATATTTTTAAAACAAATAATGGAATTACTATTCCTTGGAAAAATATAAAATGTATAGGAGAAGATTTAATTTTAGTAGAGCTATAATTGACAAGTATACATAAATTAATATATAATATGTTAGAAACATGTAGATATAAAGTTCTAATAAATAGGAGGACAAAGCATGAAAAACAAAATTTTATCTATTAAAGAGAAAAAATATTTTGATGTTGAGCTTCAGGGAATGGAAAAAATACATTTGAATGTAGAAGTTAGTGATAATGGAGAAATACTTCCTTTGGATGAAATGGATATGCGAATAATAATTCAACTTCGGACAGTAGATAAAAAATTGTGGAAAAAGTTAGAAGAAGAGCTAAAAAAACTTGCATGTTAATTTAGAAAAAATCCCTATTAGGGATTTTTTCATTATATAATTCTTGATTTTTTGGTAATTTTAAAGTATAATTTAATAACGAAAAAGAGAAAAAAGAAGGGAAGAATTTTAATGAAAGCAATAGAAATAAGAAATAAATATTTAAACTTTTTTAAAGAACATGGACATACAGTTATACCATCAGCATCATTAATACCAGAAAACGATCCATCAGTATTATTTACAACAGCAGGAATGCAACCACTAGTTCCATACTTATTAGGAGAAAAACATCCAGATGGAAAAAGACTTACAGATTATCAAAAATGTGTAAGAACAAATGATATTGATGAAGTAGGAGACAATAGACATTTAACTTTTTTCGAAATGTTAGGAAATTGGTCATTAGGAGATTATTTCAAAGAAGAATCAATACAAATGAGCTTTGAATTCCTAACAAAAGAATTAGGAATTCCAGTAGAAAAATTATCTGTAACATGTTTTGCAGGAGATGAAGATTGCCCAAGAGATGTTCTTTCAGCAGAGTGCTGGAAAAAAGCTGGAATTTTAGATGGACATATATATTTTTATGGAAAAGATGATAACTGGTGGATAGCAGGAGAAGAAGGACCTTGTGGACCAGATACAGAAATGTTTTATGATACAGGGAAACCAGCATGTGGTCCAGATTGTCAACCTAGCTGTGATTGTGGTAAATATGTTGAAATTTGGAACAATGTTTTTATGGAATATTTTAAAGATAAAAATGGTTATTCAAAATTAAAACAAAAGAATGTTGATACAGGATTAGGTCTAGAAAGAATGACAATGCTTTTACAAGGCAAAAAAACGCCATTTGATACAGAATTATTTGCACCAATTATGAACAAGCTAGAAGAGCTACAAAAAGAAGATATTATAGAAAGTAGAAGAATAATATCAGAACATTTACGTTCAAGTATGATGATAATATCAGATGGAGGAAGACCAAGTAATATAGATAGAGGATATGTTTTAAGAAGATTAATTCGTAGAATGATAAGACATATGAATAAATTACAAATAGACTTAAATGAACTATCAAATCTAATAGAACTAAATGTAGAAACATTAAAAGAAATGTATCCAGATTTAGAAAAAAATAAAGAAACAATAAAATCAGTAATAAATGAAGAAAAAGACAAATTTGTAAAAACACTTGCACATGGAGAAAGAGAATTCCAAAAAGAAATGAAAAAAGTGCAAGAACAAGGTAAAACAGAAATTGATGGACAAGTAGTATTCAAATTATATGACACATATGGATTCCCACCAGAAGTAACAAAAGACTTAGCACAAGAAAACAATATGACAATAGATATGAAAAAATTTGATGAACTATTTAAAGCACATCAAGAAAAATCAAGAATGGGAAGCACACAAAAATTCAAAGGTGGATTAGCAGACCAAAATGAAAAAACAATAGCATATCATACAGCAACACATTTATTACACCAAGCATTAAAAACTGTATTAGGTGACCATGTAAAACAAAGTGGTTCAAATATAACAGAAGAAAGATTAAGATTTGACTTTACACATCCACAAAAAATGACAAAAGAAGAAATACAAGAAGTAGAAGATTTAGTAAATGAACAAATAAAAAGAGATTTACCAGTAACATGTGAAGAAATGAGCTATGAAGATGCAAAAAAATCAGGAGCAATTGGTTTATTTACAGATAAATATGGAGATAAAGTAAAAGTATATACAATAGGAGATTTTAGTAAAGAAATATGTGGAGGACCACATGTAACACACACAGGAGATATGGGAACATTTAAAATCAAAAAAGAAGAATCAAGCTCATCAGGTGTAAGAAGAATAAAAGCTGTTTTAATAAAATAGTTAATATAATTTTATGAACTTAATAAAAAGGCTTTGATATAAAATAATTGTTTATAAAAAATGAGGAGGGAATAATATGGATGATTGTTTATTTTGTAAAATAGTAAAAGGAGATATACCATCAAACAAGGTATATGAAGATGATGAAATTTTAGCATTTTATGATATAAATCCAGCAACACCAATTCATATATTAGTAATACCTAAAAAACATATATCTTGCCATAATGATATAGCAAAAGAAGATGAAGCTTTAATCGGAAAAATGCATTCAGTAGCAAATAAAATAGCAGAAGAAAAAGGATTTAAAGAAAAAGGATATAGATTAATAATTAATTGTGGAGAAGATGGCGGACAAGAAGTAATGCATTTACATATGCATATACTAGCAGGGAAAAGCCTAGGAGCAAAAATAGCATAGATATATATAAATAAAAAATATCCCTATTATATTTTGGATTTACAAAAAAATATAATAGGGATATTTATAGTATAAAATTATATGATGTATAGTAAATTTGTACATAATATAATAATGTGATAGTAATGGGATAAAAAGGGAAATAGCATATTTGAAAATTAGTTCAAATATGCTACTTTTAAGTTTATGGTAGCGAAGATGTGATTCGAACACATGACCCTTCGGGTATGAACCGAATGCTCTAGCCAACTGAGCTACTTCGCCATTTGTGATTGACAAATAATATTATAACTGCTTAAAAAGATTTTGTCAAGTAAAAAGTACAAGAAATTTTATTTTTCTTGTACTTTTTCTGAATCATCAATATTAATTTCTTTATGAGCTTTATTAACAGTTCTATTTTGGCTTGGAACATATTGAGGAACATCAATTTGTCTTGTATTTTTAGTTCTAGAAGTTTTTTTAGAAACTTTTTTTGTTGGTGTTGGTTCAAGCATTTTTAATAATGAGTTAGCTCTATCACTTAAATTTTTCTCAACTTCTTTAAGTTCTGATGCAATATAAGAATCTTCTTTATTTTCTCCATTATTAAAAAAGTCTTTGAATGCATTGAAAATTCCAGACCAAAAACCTACATTATTTATATTATTTTCTAATACTTTACTTGTTTTCATAAATTCTTAGCCTTAGCTAAGTTTTCACCTCTTTTTTAAAAATTTAACTTCACAATAAAATTATAGCACAAAATTAATGAATTGACAAGATATATGCTAAAAAAAAAATAGGGACTATAATTAATCCCTATTTGTAACTTCCTCTAATTTTAATAATTCATCCCATCTTTCATCAACAATTCTTTGGAATTCTTGAATCATCCACTCATTACCAGGTTTAAACATGTGTTTAAATCTCTTTTGAGGTCTTAAAAATTCTTCGATAGGTAATTTTTTAGCTGGTTTATAAGTAATATGGTAAACTCCATTTACAACTTCATATAAAGGCCAATAGCATGTATCTGCTGCTAATTTATTTATTTTCATTAAATCTTCTGTTGGATAACCCCAACCTCTTGGGCATGGTGCCATTACATTTAAGAAACATGGACCTTCTGTATAAATAGCTTTTTCAGCTTTTTGATATAAGTCTGCAAAATTGTTCATTGCTAATGTTTGAGCAACATATGGTAAATGATGTCCTACCATAACTTTTGTTAAATCTTTTCTTTCTTGTGCTTTACCAGGGATTACAGTTCCAGCTGGTGAAGTTGTTGTATCTGCAAATTTTGGTGTAGCAGAAGAACGTTGAATACCAGTATTCATATATGCACCATTGTCATAACATACATAAACCATATCATGATGTCTTTCCATAGCACCAGATAATGATTGAAGTCCGATATCATATGTTCCACCATCTCCACCAAATGCGATGAATTTAGTTTCTCCATCTTTTGGTAATTTACCTTGTTTTTTCATAGAAACATATGCAGCTTCTACACCTGAAATTGTAGCTCCTGTACATTCAAATGCAGTATGGATGTAAGAATCAGTCCAAGATGTATAAGGATAAATAAATGAAGATACTTCTAAACATCCTGTTGCTACACCTACAACTGCATGGTCTTCTGGTTTTAAAGCTCTCATAATATGTCTTACAACTGGTGGAGCTCCACAACCTGCACACATTCTATGACCAGAAGTAAATCTTGCTGGTTTTGTTGAAACTACTTCTTTTAAATTATATGCCATTATTTGTCACCTTCCCTTCTTAAACCTAAATATCTATAAGGATTTTCAACTTTTCCTGTTTTTACGATTTCTAATAAATCATTATAAACTTTTTCAATATCATCAGACTTAGTATCTCTACCACCAATACCATAAACATAATTTACAGCAGGTACATTTTTGTTATTTACATACATAGCAGATGTAACATCTGCAAATAATGCACCACCAGCAGCATTTAGAGAATCTGCTTTATCTAAAATGGCGATAGCTTTTAAGTGTGATAAACTATTTGCAATTTCATCAACTGGGAATGGTCTAAATACACGAACTTTTAATAATCCTGCTTTTATACCTTGATTTCTTAATTTGTCAACAACAAATTTAGTAGTACCAGCAGTTGAGTTCATACAAACTATTGCTATTTCAGCATCATCTAATTTATATTCTTCGAAAAGACCATATTTTCTACCAGTCATTTTTTCAAAATCTTTTGCAACATCTAAAATAACTTGTTTTGCATTTTTCATAGCTTCTGCTTGTGCAGCTTTATGTTCAAATAAATAGCTTTGTAAATCAAGTGGACCAACTGCAATTGGTTCTTTTTTATTTAATAAATAATGTTCTGGGTGATACTCACCAACAAATTCTTTAACTTTATCATCTTCAACTAATTCTATATTTTCAATAGAATGTGAAGTAATAAATCCATCTTGACATACCATTAAAGGTAACATTACATCTTTATTTTCAGCTATTCTATGAGCCATTAAAGTATTATCATATGCTTCTTGGTTATTTTCTGAAAATAGCATAATCCAACCAGCATCTCTAACACCCATAGCATCTGAATGGTCATTGTGTATATTTAAAGGACCGGATACTGCTCTATTTACTAATGAAAGAACAATAGGAAGTCTTAAACTTGAAGCAATATAAATCATTTCCCACATTAAAGATAAACCATTTGCAGAAGTTGCTGTCATAGCTCTTGCACCTGCTGCTTCTGCACCAATACAAGCACTCATAGCACTATGTTCACTTTCAACTGCAACAAATTCAGTATCTACTAAACCATTATCAACAAAAGTTGAAAAATATTGTGGTATTTCAGTAGATGGTGTAATAGGGAAAGCAGCTACAACATCTGGATTAATTTGTTTCATAGCAGTTGCTGTTGCTTCATTACCACTTAATCTTTCTCTAATAGACATTATTCAACACCTTCCTCTCTCATTTCAATAGCTCCGAAAGGACAAGTTTTTGCACAAACTCCACATCCTTTACAATAATCATAATTGAAATCTTTTCTTTTTTGAGTTTCATCAACAGGAATTGCATTATCAGGGCAAACAGGGAAACATAATCCACATTGTTTACACTTTTCTGAAAGAAAAACAGGATAAGAGCTTCTCCAATCACCAGTTTTAAATTCAACAGCATTTCCAGCAGTATAAATATCTCCACCAGGAGTTAATTTCTCCATTGGAGTATTAGAATTTATATCTGTCATTATTATAACCTCCTTTTATTATTGAATTTTCTTAACTTGCTCCAATGCAAGTTCAAGAGCTTTCATATTTCCATCAATTACTTCTGGCTTTTTAGCAAATTTATGTTTAAAAGAACCTTCCATGTCATTTAATAAGTCTTCATCACTCATAATTCCACTAACTTTAACAATAGCTGCAAGCATAGGAGTATTTGGAAAATATCTTCCCAAAGCTTCTTCTGAAATCTTTCTTGCATCTATTGTATAGATTGAGCCAGAATAACCTTTTAATTCTTCTTTTAATTTTTCAGCAGATTTTGTTGTATTAATAACAATAGCACCACTTGATTTTAAACCAGCTGTTACATCAACAGATTCAAGTAATGTGTCATCAACAACTACAACATAATCTGGTTCATAGATATTACTATGAATTGTTATAGGTGTTTTGCTTATTCTGTTATAAGCAGTAATAGGTGCACCCATTCTTTCAGGACCATATTCAGGAAATCCTTGAATATATTTACCTGTGTTAAATGCGGCATCAGCTAGTAATAAAGATGCAGTTTTAGCACCTTGACCACCTCTACCATGCCATCTAATTTCTATCATGTTATCCATTAAAAATGCCTCCTTTTTATCAAATTTATTATGAGATAAGTATATGCCTAAAATGCAAATGTGTCAAGGAAAATTTGCTAATTAGAATAGGTGGTTGAAACATTGGGGACGTGTCAAATCGTCTCAAAAAATCCATTTTTACGTGCAGTCAGAAGAAAAAATTATTAAATACTTGTATAATTAAAATAATTGTGATATAAATATATATGAAAAATAAAGCTAAGAAGAAAGGCGGAGTTTTTGTGGACGAAGAATTTGATAGAACTCAAAAAACTATTTTAGTAGTAGATGATGAAGAACCTATAAGAGATATTTTATCTCATAATTTATCAAAAGAAGGATATAGAATAATTGAAGCAGGGGATGGGATGACTGCTGTTGATATGGCATTATCTGAACATCCAGATTTAGTGTTGCTTGATATTATGCTTCCAAGACTTGATGGTTTATCTGTATGTAAGAGAATAAAAAATTCTCTGAATGTACCTATTTTAATGCTTACAGCAAAAGATGGAGAAATTGATAAAATCTTAGGTTTAGAATTAGGAGCAGATGATTATATAACAAAACCATTTAGTATTAGAGAATTAATAGCAAGAGTAAAAGCAAATTTAAGAAAAGTAGAAGTTAATTCAATACCAAGAAATGAGAATAATGTAGCTAAAAAACAAGATAATAAAATTGTAGTAAATGACTTAGAATTAGATTTAGATAAATTTGAAGTAAAAGTTAGAGGAGAAATCATAGATTTAACTGTTAGAGAATTTGAAGTTATAAAATTTTTAGCATCACAACCAGGTCAAGTTGTTACAAGAGAAACTTTATTAGAAAAAGTTTGGGGCTATGAATATTATGGAGATATAAGAACTGTTGATGTAACAGTTAGAAGAATTAGAGAGAAAATAGAAAAAGATACTTCTGCACCAAAAATATTGATAACTAAAAGAGGAGTAGGGTATTATATAGCTTCAAAATAGAAAATTAGAATTTTATAAAAAGTTATAAATAAATTCAAAATTATTTATAGCTTTTTTATTTTGCCTTATAGAAAATTTAAAATTTTGTACAAGTGAAAGTATTATATAAATAAAATAATAAGATTTATCATATATATTTATAAAAAAATGAATATAAGCTAACAAGAACAAATAATAGTATAAAAAATAAAAACTAATACTGTTAATATGACGAAAAATGTCGAAAATTGCGATGAAAAAACCAAAAAAATAAGCCTAAATTGTTGACAATAAGAAGATAGGGTAATATACTAAATAAAATTATATAATTTATTTCATAGAAATTTCTAGTCATTATAACTTAAAAATTTTTTAAAGTTATATTCCCATAATTTTCAAAAAATAAAATAAGGAGGTTTATATTTAGTGCACTAAAAATATATTATTATGAATAGAAAGTTTGTGTCAAAAAGTAATTATGTATTAAGGAAAGTATTAAATAAGGAAGAAAATCTAGATATATTAAAAGATATGATAGAAAGTATTTTACAAATAAAAATTAAAAAAATAGAATTAAATCCATATTTAGAAAAGAAAAAACAAAATTTACCCGCAGAAGAGAACTTTGGAATTGCAGATGTTAGACTTGAAAAAGCAGATGAAGAAGAATTAAATGTAGGAATTCAATTTGTAGATGGATATCATGTAATTACAAAAATGCTAATATATTATGCACAAATACATGCAAATCAATTAGAATATGACAAAGATAGAAAAGTTGCTAAAACTGTGACTATTAATTTTGTTGATTTTGATTTTTTAAAACAGCCTAATTATCATCAAAAAATAAGTATGGCAGGAAAAGAGAATCCAGAAGCATTGGTTAATAATATAGAAATGCATGTAATAGAATTAGGCAAATTTAAAGAAACATTAGATGTTTTTATTAATAAAGAAAAAGCATGGGTATCATATTTTAGAGGGAAAAAAGTAGAAGAGATTTGTGCAAATTATCCTATAATAAAGAAACTAGATGAAAAATTAATGGAGTATTGGAATAATGAAGTAATGGAGTAGCTAAAACAAAAACTGATGCACATTAGTGTGCATCAGTTAAAACAGGTTTAAATGTTACATTAATAACAGTTCCTTCTGGTACTAATTCTCCTGCTGTATAATCTTGAATAGTTACAATTCCAGTACCATTCATACTTATATTTAAGTTTTTAGCTTTTAAAGCACTTTGAGCTTGTGATGCATTCATACCAGACAAATCTGGAACTTCAACAGATGTAGAAACAGTATCACCTTCGCCATAAATTATTATAATTGAATTTTTAGAAAGTTTTACACCTGGCTTTGGTGTTTGGTCAGATACTAATGTTGAGTTTTCATCACCTGAGCAAACAGATTTACAAGTAAATCCTGCATTAGTAAGAACTTTTTTAGCTTCTGTTACAGTTTTATTTCTTATATCAGGTACTGTAATTAAATTATCTGAATTAGAATTTTCACTATCTGTATTATTAGAAGGTACACCTAAGTATGGTAATATTTCTGTTAACATTTGAGAAACAACTGGACCTGCAACTTGACCACCTTGGTATCCATTTTCACTTTGTGGGTCATATAATGTAAGTAAAATAGCAACCTGTGTATCTTCAATTGGAGAAATAGCAACAAAAGATGCTACATATCCATTATCTTTATTACTTTCTACTGGTTCAGATGTTCCTGATTTTCCACCTACTGAATAACCAGAAACAGAAGCATTTTTACCAGTTCCTTCTAAGACAACAGATTCCATCATAGATTTTACTTTATCAGCAGTTGATTTAGAAATTACTTGTCTAACCTCTGTTGGTTCAGTAGTTGTAACAGCACCAGTATCAGTATTTGTAATAGATTTTACTATATTTGGTTTCATAAGTTTACCATCATTTGCAACAGCGGAAATAGCTGTAATTAATTGTAATGGAGTTATTTGGAATCTCTGTCCAAATGCATATGTGGCAAGCTCAACAGGTCCCATTTCATCTAAATCATGGAAGATACTATTTTGTTCTCCATATAATCCAGAATTAGTTTTATCAAATAATCCAAATGCTTGATAATATTTAAACAATGTAGGAGCAGTAATTCTAGATGCTAATTGCATAAATGCAGGGTTACAAGAATTACAAAGAGCTTGTCTTAAAGTTTGAGAACCATGAGGGTTACCATGTCTCCAACATTCAATTGTTCTATCTTCTACAACCTCATATCCTTTGCAGTAAAAATCGTTTAGCTTATCAGTTGTTGTAATATTTTCTTCTAATGCAGCACTTGCAGTTATAATTTTAAAAGTAGAACCAGGTTCATAGCTTTCTGCAACAGATTTGTTTGACCACATTTTATACAAAGCTTCATTTTTTTCTTCACTACTTAAAGAATCATAAGTTTGAGCAAGAGTACTATTAGGTGTATAAGGTGAGTTTAAGTCATAATCAGGGTAACATGCCATAGCTAAAATATCACCATTTTGTGGATTCATAACAATAACATTTCCACCACGTTCACATTCATTTTTTTCAACTGCTTGTTTTAGATATTTTTCAACAATTGATTGAATATTTAAGTCAATAGTAAGAGTTATATCACTTCCGTTTTCAGCAGAGATATAAGTTTCTTCTGCATTAGGAATCTCTTGTTGACTACTATCTTTTGAACTTACAATCTTACCAGGAGTACCAGTTAAAGTAGAATCCCATTGTGACTCAATACCACTTAAACCTTGGTTATCAGAACCACAAAATCCGATAACATTAGAAGCAAGGCTACCATAAGGGTAATAACGTTTTGTGTCTTCATCAATATTAATGCCAACTGCTATATCATTATCTTCCATCCAAGATTTTAATTGGTCAACTTTATCTTTTTCAACTTTCTTTGCAATAGTTTCAACTTGTGAGTTACTTGATACTTTTTCCAATGTTTCGTTATAATCTAACTCAAAGATATCAGATAAACCTTTTGCAACTTTTTCTTTTAATTCTTTTGTTTTATCATCATCTTTACCTTTAATCTTAGTAGGATTAATAGTAATAGTATCAACCTGTGCACTTATAGCTAGTGCTTTACCAGTTGAATCATATATATTACCACGTTTTGGACTTAAAATTTGATTAATTGTTTGTTGTTGATAAGCAAGTTCTTTTAATCTACTTCCATCAATAAATTGTAAATAAGCAATTCTTCCCAATAATAAGATTAATATAAGTAATATAACGATAAATGTATTTCTAACTTTTTTAGTACATATTAAGTTTTTAGAATTAAAATCTTTTTTTAGTTTGATTACATTATTTTCATTATTTTGTTGAATATTTTGAGAAGAATTTTTTTGTGTAATATTATATGTTTTAGAACGAGCATTATTAGATTTTAAATTTTTTTTCTCTTTTATATTTGTCTTTTTAGAAGTTTTTTTATTATTTGTTCTTTTCTTTATATTTTGTTCTTTTTTCTTATTTTTATTATTCATATATAACACGCCTCTTTTGTTAAAATTTGCAAGTATATTTTATATTAAAAGAGTGGAAAAATCAATAAAAAGTTGAAAAAAATCTATATTTAATATATAATTCAAATGGCAAAAATATAGGCTATTTAAAATTTATAAAATCTTTATAAATAAAAATTAATAATAAAGGTATAATAGCTGATATATAGAAAAAATAAATACTAGAAAAGCTAAAATATACATTCTAAAAACTAAATTAGAGGAGAAATTATAATATGAGTAATATATTAGAAGAAACAAATTTTATATTAAAAAAGTATAAAATAAAAGCAAATAAAGCATTAGGACAAAACTTTTTAATAAGTCAAGAAGTTGTAGATAAAATAGTAGAAAGTAGTAATATATCAAAAGAGGATTTAGTAATAGAAATAGGTCCAGGATTAGGAACACTTACAAAAGAGTTACTAGAAAAAGCAGGAAAAGTAATAGCAATAGAATTAGATGATAAAATGTTACAAATATTAAATGATAGATTTGCTTTATATGATAATTTTGAACTAATAAATAATGATGTATTAAAAGTTGATTTAGGTAAAATAATAAAAAAAGAAAAGAAAGAAAATAACTTAAAAAAAGCAAAAGTTGTAGCAAACTTACCATATTACATAACTACACCAATTATAATGAAATTATTAGAAGAAAAATTGGACTTAGAAAGTATAACAGTAATGATACAAAAAGAAGTGGCAGATAGATTAGCAGAAATACCAGGTGGAAAAAATACTGGTGCAATAACTTATACTGTATATTTTTATGCAGAAACTGAAAAAATATTAGAAGTACCAAATAATTCATTTATACCTGAACCAGAAGTTACATCTGAGGTTATAAAATTAAATATAAGAAAAGAAGAACCTGTAAAAGTTGATGATAAAGAACTGTTCTTTAAAATAATAAAAAGTGCTTTTATGCAAAGAAGAAAAACTTTATTAAATGGACTTACAAATGCAAAAGTATTTAAAAATAAAGAAGAGGGCATAAAGGTTTTAAAAGAACTAGGAATTAGTGAAAATATAAGAGCAGAAAAATTAACATTAGAACAATTTGCACAATTATCAGATTTACTTATAAAAGATTCAGAAAATTAAATTTTTATAATTAAAATAATTTTAAAATTACTTAGAAAAAGTATATGAGGGGAAGAAAATATTATTAATAAATTAAAATGTAAATGTAATAACACAAAAAATAAGAAAAGAAAATAAAAAAATTGTAAAAGCGAGTAAAATATTTTATACGG
Source organism: uncultured Clostridia bacterium (assembly GCA_944387495.1). Taxonomy (GTDB): domain Bacteria; phylum Bacillota; class Clostridia; order TANB77; family CAG-508; genus CAG-269. The sequence continues at coordinate 27,599 of CALXFD010000003.1, forward strand.
GACTTGAAAAATTAATTTATTTGGTATAGAATAAAAATGCCTAAAATTGGTAATATAAAAGTTTAATAGAACTTTTAAATAAAAAGGAGGAATTTTTTATGTCAATTAAATTAGGAATCAACGGATTTGGAAGAATAGGAAACCTTTCTTTCCAAGCAGCATTAGCTAAGGAAGGAGTAGAAGTAGTAGCGATAAATGATCCATTTATATCAGCAGATTATATGGCTTATATGATTAAATATGATACAGTTCATGGAAGATTCAATGGAACAGTAGAAGAAAAAGATGGACATCTAGTAGTAAATGGAAAAGAAATAAAAGTATACAACGAAATGGACCCACACAATATCCCATGGGGAGAATTAGGAGTAGAATATGTATTAGAATGTTCAGGAGTATTCACAACAATGGAAAAAGCACAAGCACATCTTGATGCAGGAGCAAAACAAGTTATAATAAGTGCTCCATCAAAAGATGCTCCAATGTTCGTAATGGGAGTTAACAATACAGAATACAAACCAGAAATGGCAATAGTATCAAATGCATCATGTACAACAAACTGTTTAGCACCACTTGCAAAAGTTATAAATGATAAATTTGGAATAAAAGAAGGATTAATGACAACTGTTCACTCAACAACAGCAACACAAAAAACTGTTGATGGAGCTTCTAAAAAAGATTGGAGAGGTGGAAGAGCAGCATCAGCTAACATCATACCATCATCAACAGGAGCAGCAAAAGCAGTTGGAAAAGTTATACCATCATTAAATGGAAAATTAACAGGTATGTCATTCAGAGTACCAACAGTAGATGTATCAGTTGTTGACTTAACATGTAACTTAGCACAACCAACAACATATGAAGAAATCTGTAAAGCAATGAAAGAAGCATCTGAAAATGAAATGAAAGGAATAATCGAATACACAGATGAACCAGTAGTTTCATCAGACTTCATCACAGACCCACATACATCAATATTTGATGCAACAGCAGGAATAATGCTAACAGACACATTTGTAAAATTAGTTGCATGGTATGATAATGAATGGGGATATTCAAACAAATTAGTAGATTTAGCATGTTATATAGCATCAGTAAAAGAATAATAAGTGTATAAAAATAAAGTATGTCAAGAATAAAATCTGGCATACTTTATTTTTGCTTTCAGAAGGTTTTATCATAGCACTTTTATATCTTCTCTTGTCAAACCTGTTATTTTTTCAATTGTAGATATTTCAAAACCTTCTTCCTTCATTTTTTTAGCAATTTCTTTTTTATTTTCATTTTTTCCTTCTTCCTTTCCAACTCTTTTGGCAGCCTCCATCTCTGAATAGTAACTCCATCTTGCTAACTCTCTTTCTTCGTATTCTTCTCTCTCTTTTGGGTTCATACTCATTACTTCTAACTCTGTTTTAGCTTTTTTTACTTCTTCATTTACTTTTTCTGCCATTTTAATTTTCTCCTCCTTCCTCGTTAATAGCCATAGCCACTGGTCTAACTTTCTCTTTATGCCTGGCTTCTTTTCTATAAACTTTGGTAATTCTATAAAATGGATTTCTGCATTTTCCGTGACTAATCCATTTTCTTCTTTATATCCCATGTCTACATATTCTTCTTTTTTTATTTTATCAAACCTCATATGTGCTATATTATGGTATGTATTTGTTTTGAAAAAATTAAAGTTTAATATCCATATTGATATAGTTTTCTTTAAGTACTTATATTCGTCTCCTGGCATTAACTGTGGACTTATTAATTTTGATAAATATACTAGACTTCTATTTCCTAAGTTATATTCATCTCTTGTTTGCATTTCTATATCTAGTGTTATTTTGTCATTTATTTTTGCTTTTATATCTAATCTTGCTAATTTTTCTCCTAATATATTTTTTGGTAGCTCTGGATTTTTTACTTCTACTTTTTGTATTTTTGTTTCTAATATTCCTTCTAATAAATCTTTTAATTCACTATTACATTCGTCTTTGGAAAATATTTTCTTAAATATTAAATCATTTGTTAGTGGTAATATTTTCGTTTCTCTTACTTTTTGTATTACCTCTTGTTTTGTCATATATACTTTTTGCTCCTTTCTATTTTACCAAATCTATTGTTTTTAAGCAACAGTCATTTTGGTAAAAATTTCTTAAATTTTATTATTAAATCACTTTTTATTTTTAAATAAAAAAGAACAAAGTTTACTAATAAGATAAAAAACATTGCTTTTATAAAAAATATATAGTAGAATAAAAATGCAAATAAGAGAAAACAAAACATAGAAAGGAAGTGAAAAAATGACTCCAAAAGGAATAGGAATAGGCGTAAGTGACTTCAAAATGCTAAGAATAAGAAATAACTACTATATAGATAAAACAATGTATATAAAAGATATAATAGATAATCAGTCAAGTGTAATATTGGTAACAAGACCAAGAAGGTTTGGGAAAACATTAAATATGAGTATGTTAAAATACTATTTTGATTGTAGACAAAAAGATAGTAAAGAGTTATTTAATGGGTTAAAAATAATGAAACAAGATGAGAAATATAAAGAAAAACTAGGAAAATATCCAGTAATATATTTAACACTTAAAGATGCAGGATTAATGACTTATGAAATGATGATAATGCAACTAAAAACAATAATGATGGAATTATTTTATGAACATAAAGAACTGCTAGAAGGTGAAATGTCGGAAGGAGAAAGAAATATATTTAACAAAATTTTATCTGCAAATGCAACAGATTTAGATTTGTTAAATTCATTAAAAATGCTATCAAAATTAATGAGTCAATATTACAATAAACCAGCAATTTTATTATTAGATGAATACGATGTGCCATTACAAAATGCATATGTAGAAGGCTACTATGAAGAAGCTATGAAATTTTTTAAAAATTTTTATGGAGTAACATTTAAAGATAATCCATATTTAGAAAAAACAGTAATAACAGGGGTAAGTAGAGTAGCCAAAGAAAGTATATTTAGTGGTGCTAACAATTTTAAGGTATATACTGTATTAGATAATGAATTTGCAGATGATTTTGGAATTACAGAAGAAGAGATGGATAAAATAATAGAAGACTTTGAAATACAAGAAAATAAGAAAGAAATAAAAAAATGGTATGATGGATATAAAATAGGAGAAGTTGAAGAAATATATAATCCATGGAGTATATTAAATTACCTAGCAGATAAAAAATTAATGCCATATTGGGTAAATACGAGTTCAAATGATTTGATAAAAGTAATATTAAAAAATTCAAGTTCAGTAAAAGAAAAAATGCAAGAATTATTAAAAGATAAATCAATAGAAGTAAAAATAAATTTAGATACAGTAATAACAGGAATAGAAAATAATGAAGATAATATCTGGGGGGTAATGCTTGGCACAGGATATTTGAAAGTAGAAGAGGTTATTGATAACATAAGTAAGATATATAAAGTTAAATTGCCAAACTATGAAGTAAAGCATTTATTTGAAGACATAGTAGATGATTGGTTTAGAGATAAAGTGATAGGAAATGATTTAAAAAGTATATTAAAAGATTTAATAACATTAAACTTAGATGAATATGAAAGAAAGTTTGAAATTTTAGTAAAAGAAATGTTTAGTTATATGGATGTTGGAGAAAATACAGCAGAGAATTTTTATCATGCATTTGTCTTAGGAATTTTAGTGGGATTAAAAGATAGTTATTATGTGAATTCAAATAGAGAGTCTGGCATAGGAAGATATGATATTATGTTAGAGCCAAAAAATCAAAATGGCAATGCTTTTATAATGGAATTTAAAGTATATAGAGAAGGTAAAGAAGAAAATATTAAAGAAACAATAGATAATGCAAAAAGACAGATAGAAGAAAAAGAATATGAACGCAATTTAAAAGAAAGAGGCTTTAATAATATTACTAAAATGATATATGTTTTTAAGGGAAAAGAGGTTAGTATAGAAGTATATTAATAAAAAAATAGCAAAATTAAAACCACACACACAAGTTTAATTTTGCTATTTTTCCGTTCTTAAAATCTAATATTTTACAAAAGTAAATAAAATATTACACTTTAATCACAAAACCATTACAAATAATAAAAACACACTGAAAATGTATCACAACCTCATTATACAAAACGAAAATATAAAAGTCAATAAAAAATCAAAAAAATTTTAATAAAAATTATTGTAAAAAAATAACTTGAAAAATCCATATAATTGATATAAAATAGTATCATCAAGAAAAAATTGGAAATACTTATAAAAAGTAATCCAAAAAGGGAGGAATTCAAAATGAACAAAAAAACAGTAAAAGACATTGATTTAAAAGGAAAGAAAGTATTTGTAAGATGTGACTTCAATGTACCAATGGATGAAAACCAAAATATAACAGATAACACAAGAATAGTAGCAGCATTACCAACAATAAAATATTTATTAGAGCAAAACTGCAAAATAGTACTTGCATCACATTTAGGAAGACCAAAGGGAGAATTTAAACCAGAATTTTCATTGGCACCTGTTGCAAAAGAATTATCAAAATTATTAGATAAAGAAGTAATAATGGCAAAAGATGTTGTAGGGGAAGACGCTATGGCAAAAGCTGAAAACTTAAAAGAAGGAGAAGTTTTATTACTTGAAAATGTAAGATTTCATAAAGAAGAAACAGACAATGACCCAGAATTTGCAAAAAAATTAGCATCAATGGCAGAAGTTTTTGTAAATGATGCATTTGGAACAGCACATAGAGCACATGCTTCAACGACAGGTATTGCAGATTATTTACCAGCAGTATCAGGATTTTTAATTGAAAAAGAATTAAAATTCTTAGGAAATGCAGTAAATAACCCAGAAAGACCATTTGTTGCAATACTAGGAGGAGCAAAAGTTTCAGATAAAATTGGTGTAATAGATAGTTTATTAGAAAAAGTAGATACATTAATGATAGGTGGAGGAATGGCATATACATTCTTTAAAGCACAAGGATATGAAGTAGGAAACTCAATTTGTGAAATGGATAAATTAGATTTAGCTAAAAATGCTATGGAAAAAGCTAAACAAAAAGGTGTTAAATTAATGCTTCCAGTTGATACAAAAGTAGGAAAAGAATTTAAACCAGATACAGAAAGCAAAACAGTAAAATGGACAGAAATTCCAGCAGATTGGGAAGGTTTTGATATAGGTGCAGAAACAATAAAAATGTTTAGTGATGAATTAAGAAAAGCAAAAACTGTTGTATGGAATGGACCACTAGGATTATTTGAATTTGAACAATTTGCAATTGGAACAAATGAAATTGCAAAAGTATTATCAGAAATTGATGCAACAACAATAATAGGTGGAGGAGATTCAGCAGCAGCAGTTAAAAAAGCAGGATTAGAAGATAAAATGACACATATTTCAACAGGTGGTGGAGCTTCACTTGAATTCTTAGAAGGTAAAAAATTACCAGGAATTGAATGTTTAATGGATAAATAAATAGCAAAAGGATGTAGAATATGAATGATTTTAAAAAATCTTTAAAAGGATTTAAAGAAAAGAAAAAAATAAGTTATTATAAAACATATGAAAGAAATATTAGAGGAGAAAAAGTATATACAGGAATTATAGAAACTAAGAAAGAATTAACCCAAGATAATTATCTTGGGGGAGTTTCTTGCTTTATAATAAATGATGAAGGTAAAGTGTTGATAGAAAAAAGAGCAAATACAAAAATAAACTCAGGAGAAATAGATTTATGCTCAGGTCATATTGATGGAGAAGAAACACCAACACAAGCTATGATTAGAGAATATGTAGAAGAATTGCATAATGGTTCATCAGAAGAAAAAGAAAAGGCAAGAAATGAAGCTATACAAAACCTTTGTAAATTAGATGAATTAGATTTAATATTTCATAATAGAGGAAATACAAGAAAGTTTTTTATACAATTTTATACTATGAAAACTAAATTAGAAAATGTGACAATACAACCAGAAGAAATAGATAGTATAGAATGGGTAAATTTAGATGAGGCTTTTGATTTAATTAGACAAGGCAAAACTAAATTTCCATATGATGAAAGATATGAAAAAATATTTGAAAAAGTAAGTGAACATTATAAAGGAATAAAAGAGGAAAAAGTTCTAAATAAATAAAAATGGAGAAAAAAGATGGTTATAACTTTATCAGGAGTAACAGGAGTAGGAAAATCATATTTTAAAAAAGCTATTCAAGATGATTTAGGTATTGAAGCACAAGTTATTGTAACAACAAGAAAAATGCGTGATGGTGAAAAAGATGGAATAGATAAAAAATTTGTAACAGATGAAGAATTTGAAAAATTAAAAAAAGCAGGAGAAATAGTAGTAACATTTGAATATTTAGGAAATAAATATGGTTATCCTAAAAAAAATATGCAAAGCAAATTAAATAGTGTAGTGGAACTGCATTATTCTATTATATATCAACTAAAAGAAGAGGTAAAAAATACTTTTTCTATATATATGCTTCCTAAAAACTTGGAAATTGCTAAGCAAAAATTAAAAGAAAGAAACTTACCAAAAGATGTAGAAAAAGCTCGACTTGATGAAATAGAAGAACATATAAAGAGATTTAAAGAAGATGAAGAGTTACGAGGACAATTTGATTATGTTTTCTATAATGATTATACAGAAAAAGCAAGAGAAGAGTTAATGAAAATAATAAAAGAAAAAATTAATAATTTAAAGTAAAAAGATAGAAAAAATAAAATGAACCCCATTAGTAGACTATAACAAAAAAGTTGTGGTATATGCTAATTGGGGAATTTTTTTATTGAAAAGAACTCAAAAATATAGAAATTAAAATTTTAAATCAAAATAAAAAAGAAAGTTTTAGCAAACTTACAAAATTCCTAGTAAAATTAATAAAAATATGATAATATGTTAAAAGCAAATGGTTTATAGGTAATCCCCAAAACCTAAATATAATATAAGGAGAATGTGAATATTTATAAAAATATATCACAGAAATAGTATATGGAAATATTAGATATAGTAGATGAAAGAAATGAATTAACAGGCAAAACCGCATCAAGAGAAGAAATACATAATAATGGATTATGGCATAGAAAAGCAACATGTTGGATAATGAATGAAAAAGGAGAAATATTATTACAAAAAATAGCAAAACAAAAGAAAAACAATGCTGGAAAATGGACAAGAATAGGTGGACATATTAAAGCAGGGGAAACACCGTTAGATGGAGTAATAAGAGAAGTAAGAGAAGAAATAGGAATAGAACTAAAAAAAGAAAATATAAGATTATTATATATAAGAGCATTTGAAAAGCCATATAAAGAAACAGGGCTACATAGATATTGGAGTTATAATTATTTTGCATTAGTAAATTATAAAATAGAAGAATATGTATTACAAAAAGAAGAAGTAAGTGAAGTAAAATATATGAAGATAGAAGAAATGGAAAAAATAGTAGAAACAAACAATCAAGATTATGCTTTTGTAAAATGGGAAAATATAAATGATGTTATAGCAGAATTAAAAAGGCAAAGAGCAAAAATAAAATAGTTTATTCATAGAGCAAAAATCCAACAAAATACTTGAAATATGATTATATTTGATATAAAATAGTATTGCAATTAAATAAACTAGATATAATATAATAAAGAAGTTCTAAACTGAAAGGAGTCTTTTTATGAGAAGAAAAGTAATTGCGGGAAACTGGAAAATGAATATGTTACCAAATGAGGCAATAGAATATATTGATAAATTAGCACCATTAGTAAAAGACACAAAAAATGAAGTTATATTATGTGTTCCATACACAGATTTATTTTATGCCTTATTAACAGCACAAAATACAAATATAAAAATAGGTGCACAAAATATGCATTTTGCAGAAAAAGGTGCATATACAGGTGAAGTTTCAGCTAAAATGTTAAAATCTATAAATGTTGAATATGTTATAATAGGTCATTCTGAAAGAAGACAATATTTTAACGAAACAGATGAAACTGTAAACAAAAAAATAAAATCAGCATTTGAAAATGGCTTAAAGCCAATAGTGTGTGTAGGAGAAACACTAGAAGAAAGAGAAAGCGGAAAAACAGAAAGTATAATAACAAAACAAACAGAACTTGCATTAGATGGACTAACAAATGAGCAAGTAGAAAATACAATTATTGCATATGAACCAATATGGGCAATAGGAACAGGAAAAACAGCAACAAGTGAAGATGCAAATAATTCTATAAAAGCTATTAGAAATAAAATAGAAAAACTTTATGGAAAAGACGTTGCAGAAAAAGTAATAATACAATATGGTGGAAGCGTAAAATCTAAAAATGCAAAAGAACTATTTTCAATGTCAGATATAGACGGAGGATTAGTTGGTGGAGCAAGCTTAGACCCAGAAGAATTTTCTAAAATAGTAAATTTTGAATAATGAATTTTAATTAAGTTATAATAGATATAATATTATATAATTTTATGAAAAAAGGATGGTAAAAATGAAAGATAAATTAACAATGCTTATGATTTTAGATGGTTTTGGAGATAATCCAAATAAAGATGGAAATGCAATAAAACTTGCAAAAACTCCAAATATAGATAGACTTATGAAAACATATCCAAATACAGATATATATACAAGTGGAAAATATGTTGGATTACCAGATGGACAAATGGGAAATTCAGAAGTTGGACATACAAATATTGGAGCAGGAAGAATTGTATACCAAGAATTAACAAGAATTACAAAATCAATAGAAGATGGAGAATTTTTCTCAAACCCAGAATTTATATCTGCTATTGAAAATTGTAAGAAAAATAATTCTAAATTACACATATTAGGTCTAGTATCAGATGGTGGAGTTCACAGCCATAATAGACATTTATATGGATTATTAGAAATGGCAAATAGAAGAGATTTTAATAATGTATATGTACATTGCTTTTTAGATGGTAGAGATACACCACCAGCATCAGCAGAAAGCTATATAATGAAATTAGAAGAAAAAATGAAAGAAAAAAATGTAGGAAAAATAGCAAGTCTTTCAGGTAGATTCTATGCAATGGATAGAGATAAAAGATGGGAAAGAGTTAAAAAATGCTATGATGCATTAGTAAAAGGTGAAGGAATAAAAGCAGGAAGTGCAGTAAAAGCAATAGAAGATTCTTACCAAAAAGAAGTATTTGATGAATTTGTAGAACCAACAGTAATATGTAATGGAGAAGAACCAATTGCAAAAATAGAAAAAAATGACTCAGTTATATTTTTCAATTTCAGACCAGATAGAGCAAGAGAAATAACAAGAGCATTAGTAGATACAGAATTTGATGGATTTGAAACAGAAAAAGACTTAAATTTATATTATGTATGTTTTACAAGTTATGATGAAACAATGCCAAATGTTCATATAGCGTTCAAAAAAGAACCATTACACAATACATTTGGTGAATATATTAGCAAATTAGGATATACACAATTAAGAATAGCAGAAACAGAAAAATATGCACATGTTACATTTTTCTTCAATGGTGGAGAAGAAAAACAATATCCAGGAGAAGATAGAATATTAGTACCTTCACCAAAAGTAGAAACATATGACATGAAACCAGAAATGAGTGCATATGAAGTAACAGATAAAGTATTAGAGGCAATAAAACAAGATAAATATGATAGCATAATATTAAACTATGCAAATACAGATATGGTAGGACATACAGGAAGTTTAGAAGCAGCCATAAAAGCAGTAGAAGCAGTAGATGAATGTGTAGGAAAAGTAGTAAAACTAGTAGAAGAAAAACAAGGAAACTTAATAATAACAGCAGACCATGGAAATGCAGAGCAAATGATAGATTATAGTACAGGAGAACCACATACTGCACATACAACAAATCCTGTTCCAATTGTATTAGTAACACCAAATAAAAATTTAAAATTAAAATCAAATGGAAAATTAGCAGATTTAGCACCAACAATGCTTGATTTAATGAATCTTGAAAAACCAGAAGAAATGACTGGTGAAAGTTTATTAGATAAGGAATAAGGGGAAATGTTGAATCATACGAAAAAGATAAAAGATATATATGAAGATATACAAAGAAAACTATTCTATATGATACCAGAAAAATGGGATGCATTATATCTTTATAGTTCAGTAATAGACATTAGTGAAAAAGAAAAAACAGGAGAATTATTTTTCTATTATATCCCAAAAGGGATATTTAGAAAAAATCCTGTTAATGTCTATGAAATTCCAAATAAATTTAATATAGATGAAGAACAATATCTTCAATTAGTTGAAATATTATATAATGAAATAAAAGAACTAAGAGAAGAATTTAAAAAACAGAATATAGAAAAAATATGGAGTAATATTACAATTTCTATATATAATATGCAATTCAAAGTTGAATATAAATATGATGACTTGAAAAATGACGAATTTTCAAGTTATGAAAGACATGTAATTTGGAGATATAAATATTTAGGAATTGGAATAGAACAAGTAAGCAAACAAGACAAAGAAATATTGCAAAAATATTTCTTAATGCCAAGAACCTTAGAAGAAAAAGAAGAATACAATAGTGGAATATATATTGAACAAGATACAAAAAATATTATAGAATACAATACAGAAGAAGAAAATCAAGACGAATATGAATATAATTTTGAAGAAAAGCATGAATCTCCATATATAATTGAAACAGTAAAAAAAGAAAAAAAATATAATCAATTTACAAGCACAAAAATAGAAAATGCATGGGACAACAGGAAAAAAAGAAAAACCAAAAAACCATTGCAAGTAAATATACGTGAATTTCAAAATTCATTAAAAGAACAATTAAAAAAAGAAGAACCAAGAAAAGCAATGGGAGTAAAAGAAGCAGTTGAGAGTATTGATATAGAAAATATCCTCGAAAAAACTGTTCAAGATAATCACGAAAGAAAAAATTTTAATCAAATTTTAAATCAAAATGTTGATTCAAAAGAAAGAAAAAATATATCTAAAAAAAGAAATCAAATATTATTTTCAGAAGACGAATTAGATAATAATTAATATAATAATAGTTATCAATTTTAGGTTATAAACCTAATTAAATATACAATAAACTTAATATTGAAAGGAGCAATTAAAATGATTTATTCAAAGGAATTAGAAGAAATGTGTACAGTTGCAAAAGGAGTTAATCATGGACCAGCACCAATTCCAGAAGAAGGAAAATGGGTTAAAGCAAAAGAAATAAAAGATATATCAGGATTAACACATGGTATTGGATGGTGTGCACCACAACAAGGAGCATGTAAATTAACTTTAAATGTAAAAGATGGAGTTATTCAAGAAGCATTAATAGAAACAATAGGATGTTCAGGAATGACACATTCAGCTGCCATGGCAGGAGAAATATTAACAGGAAAAACAATATTAGAAGCACTAAATACAGACTTAGTATGTGATGCTATAAACACAGCAATGAGAGAATTATTCTTACAAATAGTATATGGAAGAACACAAACAGCATTCTCAGAAGGAGGACTTCCAGTAGGAGCAGGACTTGAAGACTTAGGAAAAGGTCATACATCACAAGTAGGAACAATTTATTCAAGCACATTAAAAGGACCAAGATACTTACAATTAACAGAAGGATACATAGTAGAATTAGGATTAGATAAAGATGACCAAATCATCGGATATAAATATGTTCATATGGGAAAAATGATGGATAACATCAAAAAAGGAATGGACCCAATGGAAGCAATAGAAAAAGCTTCTGGTACATATGGAAGATTTAACGAAGCTGTTAAGAAAATAGACCCAAGAAAAGAATAATGTCCAATTGGGGACGTTTCTGTTTGGACATTTTTGTCCAATCTGGGACACATCTATTATAAAAATAAACAAAATAAAATAGGAGGTATAAAAATGGCAGTAACATTTGAAAGTTATGAAAGAAGAATAGACCAAATTAAACCAGTAATGGAAAAATACGGAATTAAAGATTTTGAAGATGCATTAAAAATATGTACAGATAAAGGATTTAATCCATATGATATAGTAAAAGGAGTACAACCAATTTGTTTTGAAAATGCATGTTGGGCATACACATTAGGTGCTGCAATAGCAATCAAAAAAGGATGCACAAAAGCAGCAGATGCAGCAAAAGCAATAGGAGAAGGATTACAAGCATTCTGTATTCCAGGTTCAGTTGCAGATGATAGAAAAGTTGGATTAGGACATGGAAACTTAGCATCAATGCTATTATCAGAAGATACAAAATGTTTTGCATTCTTAGCAGGACATGAAAGTTTTGCAGCAGCAGAAGGAGCAATCGGAATTGCAAAATCTGCAAATAAAGTAAGAAAAGAACCATTAAGAGTTATCTTAAATGGACTTGGAAAAGATGCAGCACAAGTAATTTCAAGAATAAATGGATTTACATATGTAAAAACAGAATTTGATTTCTTTACAGGAAAAGTAAATATAGTAGAAGAAATACCATATTCAAAAGGAGAAAGAGCAGAAGTTAGATGTTATGGTGCAAATGATGTTAGAGAAGGTGTAGCAATAATGCACTTAGAAGGTGTAGATGTTTCTATAACAGGTAACTCTACAAACCCAACAAGATTCCAACATCCAGTTGCAGGTACATATAAAAAAGAATGTATAGAACAAGGTAAAAAATACTTCTCAGTTGCATCAGGTGGAGGAACAGGTAGAACATTACACCCAGACAATATGGCAGCTGGACCAGCTTCATATGGTATGACAGATACTATGGGAAGAATGCACTCAGATGCACAATTTGCAGGTTCTTCATCAGTACCAGCACACGTAGAAATGATGGGATTAATCGGTATGGGTAATAACCCAATGGTTGGAGCATCAGTTGCAGTAGCAGTTGCAGTAGAAGAAGCAATGAAATAGAATAAAAAAATGGGCAGAAGCCCATTTTTTTTGACTTTATAATTTTAAATTATGAATTATATAAAAAATATTAGTACATAATAATATAAAAATCTATGAATAGGTGAAAAAATGAAAAGAAAATATATAATTCCAATGTGTATAATTTCCTTTATTTTAGTAATTACAGTTTTTTTGTCATTACTTTTTTTAAATTATGTACAAAATTTAATTAAAGAAACAACTTCAAAAAACTTAGGAGAAATAGCAAAACAAGATGCAAGTAGGTTGGAAAATGTAATACAAGAACATGTGAGAATTTTAGAAACTATTGTAAATCAGGCGAAACAAGAAGGTATAAAACAAGAAGAGGTTCTTTTTAAAATATTTAATAATAATTCAGGAAAGGAAGAGTTTTCGCGAATTGGAATTTTGCATAAAGATGGTAATACAGTAACAAATGATGGAATAAATGTTGATTTATCAGAAGATGTAGAATATTTTTTTTCAACAGATACAGTCCAAATTTCAAAAAGTAGGGTAAGTAAGATTAATCAAGAAGAGATTAATATATATTCTCAAAAACTTAGTATAGAAAATCAAGAAATAGTGGTTTTATTAGTAATTGAAACAGATAAGTATGAAGAAATGTTTTCACAAAAAATATATAATGGAAATGCAAGAGAATATCTAATTACAAGTTCAGGAGAGATTTTAGCAAATTCAAAAGGAGAAAAAAATGGAGAAAATATTTATGCAGAATTAGAAAAAGTAAATAAAGAACAAGAAAAAAATAAAAATTATATTAGAGAAATGCAAGATTCTATATCAAAAAAAATAGATGGACAAATTGTATATAAATATCAAGGGCAGAACTTATATATTGCATATGAAAATATGGAAGAAGAAAATTGGGTATTAGTTGTAATAACACAAGGTAATATAATAGCTGAGGAATTGAATCATTTGTTACAAATTATATTAGTAATTTCAATTATTATATTAATAATAGTTTTTGTAGTTACAACATATATAATTTTATCAAATATATCAAAAAAAGAAAGCTTGTATAGATTAGCATATGTGGACCCTGTTACGAAATTAGGAAATTATAACTATTTCGTAGAAAAAGGAAAAGAGTATTTAGAAAGAAAAACACAAGATAATAAATATGTTATAGTTGTAGATATAGATAAATTCAAAGCTTTTAATAATAGATATGGGCATAAAATAGGTGATAAATTATTAAGCAAAATAGGAAATATATTAAAATTAATATTGCCAGAAGAAACACTAATATGTAGGCTTGCAAATGATTTATTTGCACTTGTTGTAATTACAGACAAAAGAGCTGAAAAAATAGCAAATTTAATTGACGAAAGTTTAACAAATATACAAATAGATAATATAGAATATAAAATATATATTTCAATAGGTATTTATGAAGTAAAGGAAAATAATGATAATATAATAGAATTAGTAGACAAAGCATTAGTAGCTCATAAGATGGTAAAAGGAAATTATAGTATAAGATATAATGTATTTGAGCAAAAAGAAGAAGAAAAAGAATTAAAAGAACATGAGATAGAAAGAACAATGGAAAAAGCATTAGAAAATCAAGAATTTAAAATATATTATCAACCCAAAATATCAATAAAAAATGAAAAAATACTTGGTGCAGAAAGTTTAGTTAGATGGGAAAAAGAGGGTAAAATAATACCACCAAATGAGTTTATTCCAATTTTTGAAAAAAATTATTTTATAATAGAATTAGATAAATATGTATTTGAAGAAACTTGTAAAGATATAGCAAAATGGAAAAAAGAATATAAAGAAGTACCATTAATATCAGTAAATGTTTCAAAAGAAAATTTTATAAATCCAGAGTTTATAGAAGAATATATAAAAATAGCAAAAAAATATAATATAAGACCAGAAGAAATTGAATTAGAAATAACAGAAAGAGGAGCTGTAAAAGAAAATATAAACATAATAAATAAAATTAAAAAAGCAGGTTTTATAGTATCAATAGATGATTTTGGCACAGGATATTCAAGTTTGAGTTTATTGCAGGATTTAACAATAGATATAATAAAAATAGATAGAGAATTTATAAAACAAATTAATTTTAAAGATAAAAGTAAAAATATAGTAGAATATATAATTTTAATGGCAAAAAAATTAAACTTAAAAACTGTTGCAGAAGGAGTAGAGAAAAAAGAAGAGGTAGAATATTTGAAAGAATTAGGATGTGATTTAATACAAGGTTATTATTATTTTAAACCATTGACAAAGTTGGAATTTGAGGAGATTTTAATAAAAACAGATAAATAAGCTGAAATTATTAAAAATATTAATATAAAAGTAAATTCTAGTTTTAAATAAAATTTAGAATTTACTTTTAAATTTATATATATTTTTAAGCCTATAAAAATATATTTTAGGAAAATAAAATTTTATAGATTTTATACTTTATTTTGTTTGTAAATAAAACTATGAAATGCTGATATAGCAAGTGTTCGAGAGATAATATAAAAACACGAACAAATTTTTTAACTTTTTTCAAAAAAAGTATTGACAAAGAATAAAATAGAGTATAAAATATGTTCATAAAAACAAACAACAATTCGTAAAACAAAAATTCAAAGAAGGAGTGATATTATGAACATAGTTAGAAGAAAAATAAATGTTAGAACATATGTAGAAAGCGGAATAGAAAGACATCCAGTGCCAGTGTTGGGAACAGACTATAAAGTAAAAATAGTATACAAAAATGTAAGAGTACCAGAACTAGATGTTCAAGATAAAGTAATAAAAATATCACTTCCTAATAGATACAAAAAAAGTGATAATCAAGAAATCTTAGACTTAGCAATAGAAAAAATGTATGAACAAATAGCAAAAGTAGAAATAGAAAGAGCAATGGAAAAAACTAGAATAATGTTAGGATTTGCACCAGATGATTATGAAATAAAAAATATGAAAAAAGAAATAGCAAGATGTATAGATAACAAAATAACAATAAATCCTAAAATAGTAATGTACCATAGAAATATTATAGATTTTATAGTTTTACATGAATATTGTCATTTAAAATATAAAACACATTCAAAATATTTTTATAGAATGCTCGAAAAATATGAAACAAATTTTGAAAAATACGAAAAAATATTAAAAGCAGACTTGTTACAATACTAAAAATACTGTATAATTAAAGGCATGATGAAAGAGATAAAAGTAAATAAAAAATATAATGAAAAAAAATTAAATAAGATAATATTAGAACAAATTCCTGAATGTAATTACAATAATTTTTGTAAATTGCTAAGAAAAAAAGATATAAAAGTAAATGGTAAAAGAACCAATAAAGATATAGTAATTTATGAAAATGATGTAATAACAATATATTTACCAGAAAATATAGAAAATAAAGAAATAAAAATAGATATAGTATATGAAGATGACAATATAATAATGGTAAATAAACCAGCTAATATAGAAGTAACAGGAAATGCAAGTTTAACAGAACTTATACACAAAAAGTATGCAAATTGTGAATTTAAGCCAATGCCATGCCACAGAATAGATAGAAACACAATAGGTCTAGTATTATTTGCTAAAAATGAAGAAAGTTTAAACATACTGTTAGAAAAATTTAAAAAGCGCGAAATAGAAAAACATTATTTAGCACATGTGTATGGAATACCAAAAATAAAAAAGCAAAGACTAGAAGCATATTTATTCAAAGATAATAAAAAAGCACAAGTATATATTAGTGATAATTTTAAAAAAGGAGCACAAAAAATTATCACTATTTATAATGTTGTAGAAGAAAGAAAAGATAATACATCAATATTAGATGTAGAAATTCAAACAGGCAAAACTCATCAAATAAGAGCTCACCTATCATATATTGGTTATCCAATAATAGGTGATGGAAAATATGGCAAGAATGAGATAAATAAGAAATTTCATAAAAAATACCAAGAGTTATGTAGTTATAAAATGAAATTTAATTTTAAAACAGAAAGTGGCATTCTAAATTATTTAGCACAAAAAGAAATAATACTAAAAAGTGCAAATAAAGAAAACATGACAAGCATTGAAAAAGAAAGCTTATATGTAAGAAATAATAGGATTATTGAAGTAATAATGAAAGAAATGAAAGATAAATGTCCTGATGCGATAGATTTAATTGGAATTGCTGGCTCATTTTGCAATGGTGATATTTACAAAAAGTCAGATTTAGATTTAGTAATTATTTCTAATAATGACAGTGCAAAATGTTTAGATAAATGCTTTATCATTGATGATGTAGCTTTTGATATTTATACACAGGGATGGCAAAGATTTGAAACTATGGCTAAATATAAACATCCTTATGTTACTAAATTGTTTGATTTAAATATTGTATATTCACGTAATAAAGATGTTGTAAAAAAATATAAATTTTACCAAGCTTTACTTCAATCTAATATGAACAATACGGAACTTGTTAACGCTCATATAGGCTCACATTTTACGAAGGTTTTAGGAAGTGTTAGTTCTTTACAAAATGTTTCTAATATGGGTGTTGCATATAGAAAATTATCACGTATTATTAAAGAGATTGAATTTATCCTTTTTATGATTAATAGAACTTATGTTAAAAGGGGAACGAAAAGAATTCCAGAAGAAATAGCAAGTTTAAAAATATTACCTAAAGATTTTTTGCCTATTTATAATGATATGGTTAATTGTAAGACATTGGAAGAAATTAAGAGTAAATCATTATTAATTACAAGTTCAATAAAAGAACTATTAGATAATATGAGTATCAGCTATGAGTTGATAGAAGATAATAAAAAAGATTTTACTAAAAAAGTGATAAATGTAACTGATTTACTAGGAACTTATGAAGAAATTTATTCAAATTGGAAAAATAAGATGTATCATGCTATTGATATTAATAGTGTTTATCTATCTTTCGTAACCATGAGTGCTTGTCAAGAATTTTATGATGAAATGTCAGATAGGTTTGATATTCCTGGAATAGAGTTATTAGAGAAATATAATCCAGATGATTTAAAAGGAAATGCTAATTCTTTTGATAATTCTTTAAATGAATGGAAAAAACTATACGATATGTTTGAATTAACAGTACAATATTATTCTAATTTGGAAGAA
This sequence comes from uncultured Clostridia bacterium, assembly GCA_944387495.1. GTDB lineage: Bacteria > Bacillota > Clostridia > TANB77 > CAG-508 > CAG-269. The sequence continues at coordinate 45,647 of CALXFD010000003.1, forward strand.
TTTGAAAATTTATACAAAGAAAAGTAAATTTTAATAGATACTACAATAGCCTAGAATTAAATCCTAGGCTATTGTTTTAATGACTTAGAGCTTAAAAATTTTCCAACCTTTTTTATAATCATACAAATTATTATTATAATACTCCCACAAAGTTCTAAAACTACTTATTTTTAATAATTCTAGAATTTTGTGGGAGTAATTTATGGAGCGGATGTCGTAGTTATCTACAATTTTTTCTCTTATTAACAATTGATATAAAAATCAATCTCATTGTCTTTGCCTTAACATAAAATTTATGTTTTGCAAGTAATTTATTTAAAATTTTACAAACCTTTGTTCTAAAATATATTGGCTTTTATGCTAGAATATTGTATAATTTGGAAAAAAAGGAAGTGCGAAATTTATATGAATATAAATAAAAATATAATTAACATTATAAAAAGAAATGATACTAAATTTAAGAATATGAAATTTATGCAAGATGAACAATTAAAAAAAGAATTTTTTACATCATTGAAAAATTACGAATTTAAACTGACTGAACAATCAGCTTATAAAATAGCATTATGGATAGAATCCAATGAAAAGCATTTATCTGCATCTCAGCAAAGCAATTTTACTAATTATAGTTTAGGTGAAATACTTTTAGTTGATTTAGGTTGGAATAATTATGATAGAGAATTTGCCTATATACATCCTGCTGTTGTTATAAAAGTAACTTCTACAAAAATATTTATAGTTCCTTGCTCAAGTGGTACTCCTAGAAAAGATAAAAATGGAAATATATATCCTGAATTTGAAGTTGGAACAATTAACGATGGATTTCAAAAAAATACAGTAGTTATGCTATATGAAGCAAAATACATTGATAAAAATAGAGTTATTTCAAGATTAGGAAAAATCTCAAATCAATTTTTTGATAAAATTTATAATAAACTATTTGAACAAATCTTCGAACCAATACATTATAAAATGCAGAAACTAGAAAATAATCAATAATAATCTTATTTTTGCATATAATAAGTATAGAAATATAAAAGAAATTTTATATTTTGATTGACTTATCGTATCAAAAATGCTACACTAAATATAGATATTTGAGGCGGTATGCCGATGCCATAGGTTTTAGACCTATGATGAAAAGTAAAATAGCTTAATACTTGATGACAAGTGTTAAGCTATTATTTTTGTTATAGAAAAAATCAAGCATTTTATTTGTTGATTTTCATATATATCTGTTCTATTAGTTCGAGCAGAAACGTCGTTGGAGCGAATCACATACAAGTTACGAATTTTGTTCTCTTTCTAGTGATATTATATAAGAATTACTATTAAAGTTCAAGATTATTTTTACAATTTTTTCAAATAATATTGATTTTAGAACTTTCGTTTGGTATAATGGTGTAAAATAATTACTATTTCTAAAAGGAGGTTAAAATATGCCAGAGTTAAAAGTTTTAAATCAAAAGATAACTTATATAAAAATTGATGATGAAGATTATATATCAATTACTGATATGTTAAAATCAAAAGATGGGGATTTTTTTGTTTCAGATTGGTTAAGAAATAGAAATACTATTGAATTTTTAGGCATTTGGGAAGAAATTCATAATCCTAATTTTAATTATGGCGAATTCGCCATAATTAAAAGTCAAGCAGGTTTAAATAGTTATAAAATAAGTGTAAAAGAATGGACAGAAAAAACAAATGCAATTGGAATAATATCAAAAGCTGGAAGATATGGTGGAACTTATGCTCACAAAGATATTGCTTTTGAATTCGGAATGTGGATTAGCCCCAAATTCAAATTATTATTGATAAAAGAATTTGAAAGGCTAAAAGCAGAAGAACAAAAGCAAATAGGCTGGAATGCTAAAAGAGAACTTTCAAAAATTAATTATAGAATACATACTGATGCCATAAAGAATAATTTAGTGCCTAAAGAATTAACTAAAAGTCAAATAAACTTTGTTTATGCAGAAGAAGCTGATGTTTTAAATATGGCACTATTCGGTATAACTGCAAAAGAATGGCGTACTAATAATCCTAATTTAGGTGGAAATATAAGAGATTATGCTACAATGAATGAATTAATATGTTTAGCAAATTTAGAAAATTTAAATTCAGTTTTTATAAAAGAAGGTTTAAAACAATCTGAAAGGCTTAAAAAATTAAACAAAATTGCTATATCTCAGATGCAAATTTTGAATGATACTGATATAAAATATTTAAAATAAATATTTTTATATACTTATAAAAAGCTTTTAGATTATTTAGAACTATAGTAATAAAAAAAGAAACCTCACTTTGTCTAGTGTGGTTTCTTTTTATGAATATTACCTGTTGGAGCGGGTAGTGGGAATCGAACCCACGCTATCAGGTCGGAAGCATGACATTCTACCACTAAATTATACCCGCACATACATATACATATTATACAATTAAATATAAAAAATTTCAATAAAAATATTTGATTTTACTAAAATTCATGTTATAATTAAAAAGAAGAATTTAAAATAGGGAGAAATGTATGAATCAAATATTAGTAACTAAAAAGTTATACATAACGCCAGAATTAAAAAGAAAAAAGAAAATATATAAATTTAACTTCATAATATCACTATTTTTTTTACTAGTATTAGTATCATTATATATTTATGCAGCATATGATAGAAATAAAACAGCAGAACAATCAGAAGAAATCTTAGCAAGTGTAGATATACCAGAAGATACAACAGTAGCAGATAGTGATGTATTAGTAGCAGTTCTAAATGATACTGAACAAGATAATATAGAAGAAGCACCAGTTGCAAATTTAAAGCCGACTGTAAATAAAACAAAACAAAAATCATCATCTGGATATACATATGTTGTAGATGCTAAAATACAAATACCAAAGATAAATGTAGAATATGGAATAGTATCAGGAGAGACTAAATCAGTACAAGAAACAGAAGAATTATTAAAAATGTCACCAGTTAAATTCCATGGACCAGAACCAAATGAAGTAGGAAATTATTGTATAGTTGGTCATAATTATAGAAATACTAAATTTTTTAGTAAAGTACCAACATTAGTAAATGGAGATATAATAAAAATAACAGATATGACTGGAAAAACAGTTGAATATGCAGTTTATGATAAATACACTGTTGTACCAGAAGATGTAAGTTGTACATCACAAGAAACAGGAGGAAAAACAGAAATTACATTAATAACATGTACAGATGATAGTAAACTAAGAGTTATAGTAAAAGCAAGAGAAGTATAGAATAAAAACTGAAAAGTTAGTAAATAAATAGATTAACTTTTCAGTTTTTTATTTTATCAAAAAATATTAAGAAGTTTATAAAAATAGTTGTAATATATGCAAGTGTTAATTATTTTTATGTATATTATACTTGTTTTTTTCTACTATTCAGTATATAATATACCAGATAAAGATAGGAGATGATATATGATGCAAGTAAGCAAAGAAGAAATATTACATATTGCAAATTTAGCAGATTTAACATTAGAAGAAAATGAAATAGAAAAATATAGAGAAAATTTACAAGAAATATTAAATTTTGCAGATATAGTAAATAATGCAAATACAGAAAATTTAGATATAACAATAGGAACTAATGAAGCAAAAAATGTATTTAGAAAAGATGAAGTAGAAATATTTGAAGATAATGAGGCATTATTAAGAAATGCACCAAGTGAAGAACAACATATGTTTAAAATACCAAAAGTATTAAATTAATGAGTAATAAAAATAATAACAATTTATCATTAAGGAAATATGTAAAGCTTATAAAAAAATGACATAATAAGAAGGAGGATATTAGTTTATGGAAATTACTGAATTAACAGTACATGAATTGCAAGAAAAGTTAAAAAATAAAGAGATTAAAGTAACAGACATAACAAAAGCATATATAGATAAAATAAATGAAAAAGAAAAAGATGTACAAGCATTTGTAACTTTATTAACAGATGAAGCTTTAAAGGAAGCAGAAGAAATCCAAACTAAAATAGATAATGGAGAAAATTTAGGAGATTATGCAGGTATTCCAATAGGAATAAAAGACAATATATGTACAAAAGGTGTAAAAACAACATGTAGTTCAAAAATGTTAGAAAATTTTGTTTCTCCTTATGATGCAACAGTAATGGAAAAATTAAATAAAGAAAATCTAATAGATTTAGGAAAATTAAATATGGATGAATTTGCAATGGGAGGTTCAACAGAACATTCATATTTTAAAATAACAAAAAATCCAAGAAATCTAAATAAAGTACCAGGAGGTTCATCAGGAGGAAGTGCAGCAGCAGTAGCTGCTAATATGGTACCATGGGCTTTGGGAAGTGATACAGGTGGTTCAATAAGACAACCTGCTAGTTTTTGTGGTGTTGTAGGTCTAAAACCAACATATGGTTTAGTATCAAGATATGGACTAGTTGCTTTTGCATCATCACTTGATCAAATTGGACCTATAACAAAAGATGTAGAAGATGCAGCAATATTATTAAATCTAATAGCTGGTCATGATAAAAAAGATACAACATCAGCAGATATAGAGAAAAAAGATTATACAAAATGTCTAAAAAAAGATATAAAAGGTATAAAAATAGGAGTTCCAAAAGAATTCTTTGGAGAAGGAATTAATGAAGAAGTAAAAAATACATTATATAAAGCAATTGAAAAATACAAAGAAATGGGAGCAGAAGTAGAAGAATTTTCATTAGATATTGCAAAATATTCATTAGCAGCATATTACATAATAGCATGTGCAGAAGCAAGTTCAAATTTAGGTAGATTTGATGGAATAAGATATACATATAGAACAAAAGAATTTAAGAATTTAAAAGAATTATATAGAAAATCAAGAAGTGAAGGTTTTGGACCAGAAGTCAAAAGAAGAATTATTTTAGGAACATATGTATTATCATCAGGATATTATGATGCATATTACAAAAAAGCTCAAAAAGTAAGAACATTAGTGATGAATGAATTTAATAATGCATTTAAAAAATATGATGTAATATTAACTCCAACATCACCAACAGTTGCATTTGACATAGGCTCAAAAACAAGCGACCCACTAGAAATGTATTTATCAGATATTTGTACAGTTTCAGTAAATATAGCAGGGTTACCAGCAATATCAATTCCTTGTGGTCAAGATAAAGAAAATATGCCAATAGGAATGCAACTAATAGGAAATAGATTCTGTGAAGAAACAATTTTAAATGTAGCTTATAAATTTGAACAAGATTTAAAATTTAGAGAAAATTATAAATCAGAATAATAAAGATTTTAAATTAATTCATAAAAAGTAAAAAATAAATAAAAGTTCATAAAAGTTACTAGAATTAAGAAATAACCAGAAAATTATAAAGGAGAAATGAAAATGTCAAGAGATAACTATGAAGTAATTATAGGACTAGAAGTACATGCAGAGCTTTCAACAAAAACAAAAATATTTTGTTCATGTCCAACAAAATTTGGTGCTAGCCCTAATACACAAGTATGTCCAATATGTATGGCAATGCCAGGAACATTACCAGTTTTAAATGAAAAAGTTGTTGAATATGCAGTAAAAGCTGGTCTTGCAACAAATTGTGAAATAGAAAAAAATAGTAAAAATGATAGAAAAAATTATTTTTATCCAGATTTACCAAAATCATATCAAATATCTCAATTTGATAAACCTTTATGTAAAAATGGATATGTAGAAATAAATGTAAATAATACTAAAAAGAAAATAGGAATAACAAGAATTCATATAGAAGAAGATGCAGGAAAATTAAATCATGATGATTTTTCAGGTGGAAGCTTAGTAGATTTAAATAGAGCAGGAGTACCATTAATAGAAATAGTTTCAGAACCAGATTTAAGAAGCAGTGAAGAAGCAGAAATATATTTGAAAAAATTAAAATCAATATTAGAATATATAGAAGTTTCAGACTGTAAAATGCAAGAAGGTTCATTTAGAGCAGATGTAAATGTTTCTGTAAGAAAAAAAGGTGATTCAAAATTAGGAACACGTACAGAAACTAAGAATATGAATTCATTTAGAAGTATCGTAAGAGAAATCGAATATGAAATAGATAGACAAATAGAAGTAATAGAAAGAGGAGAAAAGGTAGAACAAGAAACATTAAGATGGGATGATGTATCAGGAAAAACATTCCCAATGAGAGATAAAGAAAATGCAGATGATTATAGATATTTCCCAGAACCAGATTTAGTGGCTATAAAATTATCAGATGAATATATAGAAAATGTAAGAAAAACATTACCAGAATTACCAGAAAGTAGAAAAGAAAGATATTTAACACAATATAATTTATCAGAAAAAGATGCAAATATTATAACATCATCTAAATATCTATCAGATTTATTTGAAAATGCTATAAAAGTATGTAACAACCCAAAAGCTGTAAACAATTGGATAATTTCTGATATATCAAGAATTTTAAATGAAAAAGAAATGGAAGCATCAGAAATACCATTTAATGCAGAACAATTAGGAAATTTAGTAATTCTAATAGACAAAGGAACAATAAGTTCAAGCATAGGTAAAAAAGTATTAGAAGAACTATTTGAAAACCCAAAAGACCCAGAAGAAATAATAAAAGAAAAAGGTTGGATACAAATATCAGATGAAAACGAAATAAAAGAAATCGCACTAAAAATATTAGAAGCAAACCCACAATCAATTGCAGACTACAAAGCTGGAAAAGATAGAGCATTAGGATTTTTAGTAGGACAAGCAATGAAACAAACAAAGGGAAAAGCCAACCCTAAGATGTTGAATGAAATATTTTTAGAAGAATTGAAAAAATAAAGCATTATACCTCGTAAGTTTGAAAAATAGAATAAATTTAACTATTTCAAACTTATGAGGTATAATTTATTTCCAAAAATAATTGCAAAATATATAAACTTGTGATATAAAAGAAGATAATAGTTATAGAGAAAATAACAGCGAGGTGAAATGATGATAAAAGCTTATGCTAAATCAGATATAGGAAAAGTAAGAGATATAAATCAAGATTATTACTATATATCAACATCCTTAGATGAAGTCCAATTATATATGTTAGCAGACGGTATGGGTGGATATAATGGTGGAGAAATAGCAAGCAAATTAGCTATACAATCAGCCAAAAGTTATATAGAAAATAATTTTAAAGATATAGAAAAAGATAAAGAAAGTATAATTCAGCTAGTTGGAAGTAGTATGGAATATGCAAATATGATAGTATATGAAAAATCAAAAGAAAATCCAGAATTAGAAGGAATGGGTACTACTTTGGAAATATGTTTAATATATAATAATAGAGCATTTATAGGACATATTGGAGATAGTAGAATTTACAGAATAAGAAAAGATTTTATGAGGAAATTAACACAAGACCATAGTTATGTACAAAAATTAGTAAAAGATGGAACAATAACACAAGAACAAGCTGCACATCATCCACAAAAAAACATGTTGATGAAAGCATTAGGCTGTAATGCATTTGCAGAACCAGATGTTATGATAAAAGGATTTTTAAAAGATGATATTATTATAATGACATCAGATGGTTTAACAAATTTAGTACCACAAGAAGAAATCTTCAAATGGGCAAAAAAAGATATTGAACAAGCACCAAAAGAATTAGTAAAGATGGCTAATGATAATGGAGGATATGACAATATTACTGTAATTGTTATAAAAAATATATAAGATAGACAATCTACATATAACCACATATTAAGGAGAGAGAGAAAATATGATTTTAGAAGGAAAATTGTTAGGTAATAGGTATGAAATTATCGAAAAAGTAGGCAATGGAGGAATGGCAACTGTATATAAAGCAGAAGATAAAGTACTTAAAAGATATGTTGCAGTTAAAATTTTAAGAGATGAATTCACAACAGATGAAGAATTTATCAAAAGATTTGAAGTAGAAGCACAATCAGCAGCTAGATTAACACATCCAAATATTGTTTCTATATATGATGTTGGAGTAGAAGATAATTTATACTATATTGTAATGGAACTTATACAAGGAAAAACTCTTAAAGAAATTATTGTAGAAGAAAAAGGTCCATTACCTTGGAAGTGGTCTGTAAATGTTGCAATACAAATAGCTTCTGCATTAGAGATGGCACATAAAAATAATATAATACATAGAGATATAAAGCCACATAATATTATAATAACAGAAGATGGAATTGCAAAAGTAACAGACTTTGGAATTGCAAAAGCAGTTTCAAACTCAACAATAACAGCATTTGGAACAACAATAGGTTCAGTACATTATTTTTCACCAGAACACGCAAGAGGTGGATATACAGATGCAAAATCAGATTTATATTCATTAGGAGTTGTAATGTATGAAATGGTAACAGGTAGAGTACCATTTGATGCAGATACTCCTGTGTCTGTTGCATTAAAACATATGCAAGAAGAGCCAGAAGAACCGATAGAATTAAATCCAAATTTACCAGTTGCAGTAAATAAAATAATAATGAAAGCATTAAAAAAAGATGTTACATTACGTTATCAAACAGCAAGTGATATGTTAGGAGATTTAAGAAGAGCATTAAAAAATCCAAATGGTGATTTTGTAGAAGAAAAAGATTATGATAATACAGCAAAAACACAAAAAATAAATACAGACTTATATGGAAACATTGATGACGGAAGCGAGCAAAATAGAAAAGGAAAAAAAGAAGGAAAATTAAAGAGATTTATTAAAAATCATAAAGCATTAAGTATAATAATAGGTTTAATATTATTATTTGCACTAAGCTTAGGCGGAACAATGGCAGTACTAAACATAACAAACCCAGCAGAAGTACAAGTACCTAACTTAGTTGGACTATCAAAAGAAGAAGCACAACAAGAAACAGAAAATGCAAAATTAAAATTTGAAGTAGCAAGTGAAGAATATAATAAAGATGTACCAGAAGGATATGTAATATCACAAGATCCTAAATATATAGACAATTATAGTGTAAAAGAAGGAGAAACAATAAGAGTAGTAATAAGTAAAGGACAAGAAAAAACAACAGTGCCAAAAGTAGTAGGAATGACATTAGAAGAGGCACAAAAAGCATTAGAAGAAGCAAACTTAAAAGCAGAAGTAGTAGAAGAAACAAGTAAAACAGTAGAAGCAGGATATGTAATATCACAAGAAGTAGAAGCAGAAGAAGAAGCATTTGCAGGGGATACAATAAAAATACATGTAAGTACAGGAACAGGAATAAAAGAAGTAACAGTACAAAGTGTTGTAGGACAAAGTGAAGCAAATGCAAAAAGTACATTAACAGGTTTAGGACTAAAAGTAAATGTAGCATATGAAGAAGATACATCAAAAGATGACGGAGTAGTATTAAGACAAAGCATAGATGGAGGAAAAACTGTTGAAGAAGGTACTACAATAACAATTACAGTAAATAAAATAGAAGAAATGAAAGAAGTTTCAGTAAATATAAATGTTAAATCCTTATTAAAAGGAGACATATATGAAAAAGAAGATGGAAATACAACAGAACAAAAAGTAAAAAATGTAAAATTGAGGGTAGTTGTAGGAACTGATACAATTTATAATCAAACAGTAGAAGCTTCTAGAACAAATATAACTACTTCTACAAAAGGAACTGGAAGCAAAGAAATAAAGGTATATATAGATGACGTCTTAGTTAATAATGGTACAATAAAATATTCTGATATGACATCATATACAGCTGAATAAAAATATAGAATAGACTTTCTAATCAGAAGGTCTATTTTTATGAGTCAGACGATACACAATAAAGTTTAAATAATCATTTGATAATACTAAATTTTTATTATATAATATAAGCATATAAAAAATGTCTGATACATGGAGGAAATATGCAAGGTTTAATAATAGAAAACAGAACAAATTTATACAAAATAGAAACAAAAGAAAAAATATATGAAGCAACAGCACGAGGAAAATTTAAAAAAGATGAAATCACACCAGTTGTTGGAGATATAGTAGAAATACAAGTAATAGACGAAGAAAATAGCAAAGCAGTAATAGAAAATATTGAAGAAAGAAAAGTATATATAAAAAGACCAAAACTTGCAAATATAACGCAAATAATATTTGTTGTATCAAGCAAAGACCCAAAGCCAGATTTATTAATGCTAGATAAGCAATTAGCTTTTGCAGAATTCTTGGAAATAAAAGCTGTTATCGTATTAAACAAAACAGATTTAGATAAAAAGAAAGAATTTCAAAACATAAAACAAGTATATGAAAAAATAGGATATAAAATAATAGAAACAAATGCTAAAAATAGAGAGGGAATAAAAGAATTAAGAGAGATTCTAAAAAACAATATAAATGCATTTTCAGGAAATTCAGGAGTAGGAAAATCAACATTAATAAATGGCATTTTTAATAATGAAATAACACAAGAAGGGGAAATTAGTAAAAAGAATAAAAGAGGTAAAAATACAACGACATCAACAAAATTATATGAGATAGATAAAAATACATATATAGCAGATACACCAGGATTTTCTACATTTGATATCTCTGAAATAGAAAGTAAAGATTTAGCTCAATATTTTATAGAATTTAATAAATATATACCAAATTGTGAATTTGTAGGTTGTACACATATAAAAGAAGAAAATTGTGGTATAAAACAAGCAATAGAAGAAGGAAATATTGCTCAATCTAGATATGAAAGATTTTGCAGGATATATAGTGAACTAAAAGAAAAGGAGGAAAGAAGATGGTAGAGGTTTCAACATCAATTTTAACAGTAGAAAAAGGGGAAGAATCAAAAACTTTTTTTGAATTAGAGGCAGGTAAAACAGATTATTTTCATATAGATGTAATGGATGGAAAATTTGTAGAAAAAGATACTTATGAAAAGATGCTTGAATATGCATCATATATAAAAAGAATATCAAATTTACCATTAGATGTTCACTTAATGGTGGAAGATATAAAAAGTGCAATAGAAGATTTTATAGCAGTAGAACCAAATATAATAACATTTCATTTAGAAGCATGTAAAAGTAAAGAAGAAGTTAAAGAAATTATAGATTATATAAAACAAAATAATTGTAAAGTAGGAATTGCTATAAAACCAGAAACAAATATAGAAGAAGTATATGAATATTTACCATATATTCATATGTGTTTAGTAATGACAGTAGAGCCAGGAAAAGGTGGACAAACATATTTAAAAGATATGACAGAAAAAATAAATAAATTAAAAAAATATATAGATGAAAATAATTTAGAAAATGATATAGAAGTAGATGGTGGAATAAATCTAAGAACAGCACCAGAAGTAAAAAAAGCAGGAGCAAATGTATTAGTTGCAGGTACAGCAATTTTAATGGCAAATAATTATGGAGAGATTATAAAAGAATTAAAAGAGGAAATTGAATAAACTAAAAGGTTGATATTGTGGAAATATCAACCTTTTTTGTATAAGCTTTTGGCTATTATTTATCTTTTTTATCATTATCTGTATTAGTATTGTTTTCAGCTTTTTTAGTATCTTTATTATCTTTTTTGGTATCAGAATTATTGTTTTTTGCTTTCTTACTATCTTTATCATCTTTACTTTCAGCTATTTTGTCAGCTCTATTTAAAGTTAATAAATTATAAGTAATTAAGCCCATACCAACAATTATAAATGCTAAGCTTATAATTCCACCAACATATGGAATTAAACAAATAGCCCATAAGATAATAGTTGTTAAAATTAAAATACCAAATCTTCCAACAGTTTTGTTAACTTTTAATTTATCACAAACTAAATTATTTATACTAATAATAGTAATTGAAGTTCCGATACAAGCAATCATAAATAAAGCAAGTAACATTAAAAGTCCGATAGGAACTGTTATACTAATAAATAATAGTAAAATAGAAACTATAAATAATACAATTGGTGTTAAAATACCAGCTAAAATAACAGGTAATATTTTTTTGCTAGAAATGTAATTTGTAGTATTATTTAAGAACTTAGGTGTAAGTTTTAAACCAATAAGCCAAATTACAATTACTAAAACAAGTGTTGAACCAAGAGATATTAAATATGTTTCAATACTTGCAGAGCTAGAAGAACCTGTTGAAATTGGCGAATATGAAACATCACCAACAACTGATTTATTTGGTATAGATAATTCATTTGGTGCAGAATAATTTAGAGAACCAGCAATATATCCAGTTGTAGCATTTTCTCCTTCATTTGCATTAGAATCTGGGAATTTTATATTATCTGTTCTTACAAATGCATTTCTACCTACAACACCATTAATAGATAAACTGTTTGATATAACCTTAATATCTCTACCAACATATCCATCAATAGTAACATTGTCAGAAGAAGCATATAAATCATAAGCAATTCCTTTTATAGTAATATTTGTAGATATAGCAAATACATTACCTAAAATATAACCATTTTCTGTTACAGTTAAATCATTACTATATACAAATACATCTCCACCAATTTGAGAATCAATTGTAACATTTTTACCAAAAATAAAAACATTACCATCAACAAGATAATCTATTGTAACATCATTTTGGAAGATAAAAACATCTCCTTCTTTCATAGATATATCTTGACTAGTATTTGTTACACTTTCATTTTCTGATGTGCTAGTTGTGTCAACTTGGGTATTTGTATTAGTAGTTTCAGCTGTAGAATTTGTAGTGTTAGTAGTTGTTTCATTATCTGCCTTTGCAATAGGCATAATCATTGAAATTAAAAATAACAAAGTTATTACTGCAATACTAAATTTTTTCTTAAACATAAAAACCTCCTATTTCATAAATTATTAAAATATTTTACATACACAAAATATATATCTTAAACCTTATTTTGTCAATAAGTGTGAATTTAAAAATAATCTTAATAAAGCAAATTTATTGATTTATAGGAAAATTAGAGTAGATACCATTATTGACATAATTATAAAATCAATATATAATATTAAAGGTTTATAGATATATCCACAAAATCTAAATAAAATAAATGAAGGAATAATTATGAAAAAAGTAGAACTATTAGCACCAGCAGGTTCATTTGAAAAAGCAAAAATAGCATTTTTATATGGAGCAGATGCAGTATATTGTGGAACATCATCACTATCATTAAGAACAAGAGCAGACATGAAAGATGATGACTTAGAAAACACAATAAAATATGCACATGAAATAGGTAAAAAAGTATATGTAACATTAAATATATTTGCCTGGGATGAAAAATATGATGAAATAATAGAAATGGCAAAAAAATTAGAAATATTAAAACCAGATGGAATAATAGCAGCAGATGGTGGAGTTATAGATGTATTAAAACAATATGCACCAAGTGTAAAAATAAATGTAAGTACACAAGCAAATATTGTTAGTTTACATTCAGCAAATTTCTGGTATAAAAATGGTGCCAAAAGAATGATAATGGCAAGAGAAATGAATAAAGAGCAATTAAAATATATAATGGAAAACAAACCAGAAGGTATGGAAATAGAAATATTTGTCCATGGAGCAATCTGTTTTGCATTTTCAGGAAGATGCTTTTTAAGTGACTTTTTAGCATGTAGAAGTGCCAATTTAGGAGATTGTGCACAAAGTTGTAGATGGTCATATAACTTATATGCAGAAGAAAAAAATAATCCAGGAGAATTAATGCCAATAGAAACAAGTGAATATGGTACAAGTATTTTTTCTTCAAAAGATTTGTGCTTAATAAAAGAAATTCCAGAAATTATCGAAATGGGAGTAGATAGTTTAAAAATAGAAGGAAGATTAAAAACAGAATATTATTTAGCAAGTGTAATTAATACATATAGAAATGCAATAGATGACTATGAAAAAGAACCTGAAAATTATGATTATACAAAATATTTAAAAGAACTAGAAAAAGTAAAAACAAGAGGACTTACAACATTCTATTTTAATGATAGAAATAATAAAGATATACAAGAATATGGCGGAAGACAATATAACGAAGAATATGAATTTGGTGGAAAAGTTGTAGAATATAAAGAAGATAAAACTGTAATAGAAATAAAAAATAAATTAAATGTAGGAGATACATTAGAATTATTAGTTCCAGGAAAATTAGAACCAGTTTCTTTTGAAATTGAAAAATTATGGGATATTGAAACAGATGAAGAAATTGACGCAATAAGCCCAGGAGTAAAAGGACAAAAAGTATTAATGAAAATACCTGTAAAATGTGAAAAAGACTGGATATTAAGAAGAAAAAAATAGGAGCTTTTATTTCCTATTTTGCATAGTATATTATATGACAAATAAACGAATAATATTAAAGATTATTCGTTTATATTTTACCTTATAGAAAAATTAATTAAATAAAAAATACTATAAGAGTAAAAATGTAATATCTATGAAGGGAAGAGTTCAATATGGAAAATAAAAAAGGATTAGTAGGAAATACTCCTATGATTAAAATTGATTATACATATGAAGGAAAAAGTAGATATATGTATGCAAAAATGGAAATGTATAATCTTACAGGAAGTATAAAAGATAGAGTAGCATACCAAATAATAAAAAATGCAAAACAAAAAGGAATACTAAAAGATAAAATGCCAATAATAGAAGCAACAAGCGGTAATACTGGAATCGCATTATCTGCTCTCGGAGCATATTATAAACATCCTATATATATATTTATGCCAGATTGGGCAAGTCAAGAAAGAATAAAACTTATGAAACAATATGGTGCAAATATAATTCTTATTTCAAAAGAAGAGGGAGGATTTATAAGATGTGTAGAAGAAGCAAAAAAACTTGCAAAAGAGAAAAATGGATTTCTATCAAATCAATTTGCAAATGAGGATAATATTGTTGCACATTATGAAACAACAGGAAAGGAAATAGTAGAACAGTTAACTGAAACACCAGGAGCTTTTATTTCAGGAGTTGGAACAGGTGGGACATTAATTGGGATTGCAAAAAGATTAAAAGAAAATTATAAAGATGTAAAAATAATAGCATTAGAACCAGATAAAATGCCGATGATATCAAAAGGGGAGGTATATGGTCATCATAAAATAGAAGGAATCGGAGATGACTTCATACCAGATTTATTTAATAAAAAATTGGTTGATGATTTTGTTTTAGTAAATGATGATGATGCAATTAATATGTCTAGAAAATTGGCAAGAGAACTAGGTTTAGGTGTGGGAATTTCATCAGGAGCAAATTTTATAGGAAGTGCTATAAAGCAAAATGAAATAGAAAAGCCAATAGTAACAATATTTGCAGATGATAATAAAAAATATTTGTCAACAGATTTGAGCAAAGAGATAGATGAAAATAAGGACTTTTTGTCAAATAAAATAGAGCTCTTAGATTTTAGTGTAGTTTAATTTGCCTGGTGGTGGAGCTTATAGTAAAAAAAATTTATTTAATCTTAATGTGCGAAGCGGAATAATTTAGAAGCTCTTTGCGAAATAACTGGAATAATGTTCGTGTGAAATTTATTTCTAATAAATTTCAGCACAGAAAAAGGTTCCAGTTTTTCGCATAGAGATTCTTAATTATGTAGCTGAGCCGTTAAGATTAAATAAATTTTTTTTACTATAAGCTCCACCACCAGGCAAATTAAACTACACTAAAATCTAAGAGCTCTATTTTATTTGGCAAAAAAGAATTCAATTTTTGAATTCTTTTGATAATTTATCAATAGCTTTTGTTTCAATCCTAGACACATAGCTACGAGAAATTCCGAGCATTTCTGCAATTTCATGCTGTGTTTTAGGTTTATGCCCACCTAGGCCAAATCGTAATTCTAAAATAGTCTTTTCACGAGTTTTTAAAATAGATTTCATTTTCTCATATAAAAATTTAATTTTCATTTTGATATCAACTTCTTCTTCAATAGGTCTTTCATTATTTTCTAAAACTTCTTGTAATGTTACAACATTATCATCTTTATCTTTTCCTATTGGCTCATTTAAATATACTTCTGCACCAAGTTTTTTAGTAGACCTCAAATGCATTAATATTTCATTATCAATACATCTAGAAACATATGTAGAAAGTCGAGAACCTTTATCAACATTAAAACTATTTATACCTTTTATAAGACCAATAGTTCCAATTGAAATTAAATCATCTTGATTAACATTTGAAGTACTATATTTTTTAGAAATATGGGCAACTAATCTTAAATTTCTTTCAATTAAAATATTTCTAGCTTCTTCATTACCATTTTTCATTTGTTCTAAATACATTTTTTCTTCTTCTTGTGTTAAAGGTTCAGGAAATAAATTACTACCTGAAATATATCCAACAACAAAAACAGCTGATTTCAGAAATTCTATAAATCCTAAAATACCTGACAAACAAAGTGCAGAAAACATATAGCACCTCCATACTATAAAAAATTTAAAATCTGTATATAAATTCACACATAACAATTATATGAATAAAAAAAATAAAAGTGCATGGACCAATTAATTTTAATATTTTGTAATTAAATGAATTCAAGAAAATATAATTTAATATGAAAAGTTTAGGAAAAGTTTTTAAAGGTATTTTAATAGGAGCAGGTGCAATACTTCCAGGAATAAGCAGTGGAGTTTTATGTGTTATATTGGGAATATATGAAAAAATTTTGAATTCAGTTTTGAATTTTTTTAGTGATGTAAAAGGTAATTTTAAATATTTATTTCAATTTATAGTAGGTATTGGAATAGGTGTAATAATATTTAGTAATATATTAGAATTTTTATTTTATAGATTTCCAATACAAATTAATTCTATATTTATAGGTTTAATAATAGGAACAATACCGGCATTGTTAAAAGATGTGAATAAAAAAGAAAAATTTGAGAAGAAAAATTTAATATTTTTAGTTATTGCTCTAATAATAGGAATAGGTACAGTAATTTTAGAAAATAATTTTAATGTACAAAATAATATTGATATAAATTATATATATTTATTTATATCAGGTTTTGTAATGTCTCTTGGCATAATAATTCCAGGAGTAAGTAGTACCATAATCTTGATGTTACTAGGTGTTTATTCTACATATTTACAATCTATTGCAAATATGTATTTACTAGTATTAATTCCAATGGGCTTAGGGTTAATATTAGGAAGTATAATAGTTATGAAATTGATGAAATATCTAATGGAAAAATATTATGGCAAAATATTTTACAGTATAATTGGATTTACAATAGGTTCTCTTTTTGTGCTTTTTCCAGAAATAAATAACTTTATGGAATGTGTTTTAATGATTTTATGTGTATTATTAGGTATTTTTGTAGTAAAAAAATCGGAATCCCACTTGTAAACATAATCAAATTTTGATATAATAGCACAATAAATAATATAGAGGAGAGAGAACAATGGATTATAAAGATTTAGCAGAATTAATATTTCCAAATGCAAAGGATATTTCATATTATGAAGAAAAATACCCAGAAAGAGACTTAAAAGAAGGTGCTATTGTAACAAGATTTGCTCCAAGCCCAACAGGTTTTGTACATATTGGTGGGTTATATCAATCTTTAATTGCAAGAAAATTAGCCACACAAACAGATGGAGTTTTCTTTTTAAGAGTTGAAGATACAGACCAAAAAAGAGAAGTAGAAAACGGGATTAGTGGAATAGTACAAGCATTAAATGACTTTGGTATAATACCAGATGAAGGTATGATTTCAGAAACAGAGGGAAAAGGAAATTATGGACCATATAGACAATCACAAAGAAAAGAAATATATCAAAGTTATGCAAAATATTTAATAAGCCAAGGTAAAGCTTATCCATGTTTCTGTACACCAGAAGAGGGAGAAGAAATAAGAGCAAAACAAGAAGCAGCTAAAATTAGACCAGGATATTATGGTGTATGGGCAAAATGTAGAAATATAACAGTAGAAGAAGCAATAGAAAAAATAAAAAATGGTGAAAGTTATATTATAAGATTTAAATCACCAGGTAGAGAAGATAGAAAAATAAAACATCATGATGTTATAAAAGGAAATGTAGATTTTCCAGAAAATGACCAAGATATAGTAATAATAAAAGCAGATGGTCTTCCAACATATCATTTTGCACATGCTATTGATGATCATTTAATGAGAACTACACATGTAATTCGTGGTGATGAGTGGTTATCTTCTATTCCACTACATTTACAATTATTCCACGAATTAGGATTTAAAGCTCCTAAATATGCACATATTGCTCCAATAATGAAAAATGACAATGGAAACAAGAGAAAGCTAAGTAAAAGAAAAGACTCAGAAGCAGCAGTAAGTTATTATGATGAAGAAGGTATACCAGAAGAGGCAGTAAAAGAATATTTATTAAATATTGCAAATTCTAATTTCGAAAATTGGAGAAGAGCAAATAAAGAAAAATCAATAGATGAATTTGAATTACAATTAAATAAAATGAGTGTAAGTGGCGCATTATTTGACATGGTAAAATTATTAGATGTTGGTAAAACAGTAATATCAATGTTTACAGCACAAGAAGTATATGATAGAGCATTAGTATGGGCAAAAAAATATGATAAAGAATTAGAAGAAATGCTACAAGATAAAGAATATGCATTAAAAGTATTTGGAATAGAAAGAGGAAACAAAAAGCCAAGAAAAGATATTTCAAAATGGGCAGAAGTAAAAGAAAATATAGAATATATGTATGATGATAAATTCTTATCAAAAGAGCAAGAATATCCATATCAAGTAATAAATGAAAAAGAAGATATAGACAAAATATTAACATTATATTTAGAAAAATATTATGACGAAAATGATGATAAACAAACATGGTTTGACAAAATAAAAGAATTAGCAGGAGAAATGGGATATGCAAAAGAGGTAAAAGAATTTAAGGCAAACCCAGAAATGTATAAAGCACATGTTGGAGATGTAAGCACTGTATTAAGAGTAGCTCTTACAGGAAGAACAAATACACCAGACATGTATGAAATAATGCAAGTATTAGGAAAAGACAGTATAGAAAAAAGATTTGAAAAAGCAAAAAATAATAATTAATATAATAAGATTTTGTTATTGTAATTAAAATTATAACTAGGAGGCTTTTATGTTATATGAAGTTGGAGATATTGTAAGAACTAAAAAAGTACATCCATGTGGAAGTAAATTGTGGGAAATTACAAGAGTTGGTGTAGATTTTAAATTAAAATGCTTAGGGTGTGGACATGTAGTAACAATGGAAAGACCAAAAGCATTAAAAGCGATAACAAAATTAGAAAAAAAATATAATGAAAATGAAAAAGACAATAAAACATCCTAAATTAATTTTTAGGATGTTTTATTTCTAAATGTTCATCAATAAAATTCCAAACATCATCTTTATAAATTTTTCGTTCAGAAGAAAATGGGAATGTTGGAATATCACCAATAGGGTTTAATTCTTTTTGTAAACTATTCACTACATCTGTTACTTTTGTAACTGCTATTTTATCAGCCTTATTAGCTAAAATCATACAAGGCAATCCAGATGAAATAATATAATTATACATAAGTCTATCATTAGCAGTTGGAGAATGTCTAATATCTATTAAAAATATAATTAAAGAAATTTGTTCTCTTTTTAATAAATAGTTTTCAATAAACTTTCCAACTTGTTCTTGTTCTTTTTTAGACATTTTACTATAACCATATCCTGGTAAATCAACAAAATAGAAGAAATCATCAATATTATAAAAATTAATTTGACGAGTTTTGCCAGGAGTGCTACTTGTTCTTGCTAGTTTTTTTCTATTAATCATAGTATTTATAAAACTAGATTTACCTACATTAGATTTGCCGACTAAAACTATTTCTGGTAGGTTGTTTTTTGGGTATTGTTTTGGACCGACTGCTGATATTTCAAATTTTGGATTTTTTACTATCATAGTATTAATTAATGCTTTTGAAAAAACATTTTCTCCTTTCAATTTTTATATTTTATATTTTAACAGAAAAATTGGGGCTGTGTCAAATTTGTAGAATGGACACCTATTGCTACACAAAAAGTAGTAGTATTCCTAATGATTGTATTATAAACAGATTTAGCATATTTGAAGTTAGTAAATTATGAGTTGCTTCTACAACGCCAAGCATTTTTTCTTCTTCATTATTTTTATAATATTTTTGAGATTCGAAGAATGTAATTAATTCTGGGATACTTGTTATAAATCCCAATAAAATACCTAATATACTTTCTGGTATTTTGAAGATTTCTGCTAAATTTTCTAAGTTATTTCCCAATTTGTCACTTACTAGATATATTAAAATTCCAGAAATTATTAGATAAATAATATAAATATAAGTTTTCTTATTTTTTGATTTTTCCTTATTTTCTGTAATTTCTTCATTTTCTAATAACATCTTATCTTGATTTTTAAAATATTTATCATTAATTATATGTGTGAAAAAAGTAAATATAAAATATAATATTAGAAAAATTGGTATAATACAAATATTTATTTCTATATTAAACAAAATAAATATTGATGGAATTATTATTGTTAGAAGTACAAGGAATAAGCTTATTTTAATACCTTTGTTTTTTATTTCTTTATAATTTTTATTAATGATTATTGCAAATATATATTGTAACAAATTTATTATATTTGAACTAAATATATTGTAAATACTTGTTCCAGAAAGTTTTTTTAAACTTGAAATTCCAACGGTTAGGAATTCTGGGATAGATGTTGCAATTCCTGCTATTTTCCCAATGGAATGTGCTTTTAGATTTAAATTTTCTGCAAGTTTTCTAAGTAAGGTTACTAAAAAGTATTTTGAAATTATTACAATTAAACTTGAATAAAATATAAACTCCAATATTTCTATTAACATGAACAAAATTCTCCTTCACAAATTTTTTAAATATTAACATTTTGCATATTTTATTTTAAAAGTAGAACAAATAAAATACATATTTTTAGTTATTTTCTCCAATTTGTTGCCATTTATTAGAAAATATTATATAATGACAGTATTATTAAAAATATGTAAAGGGGAGAACGCGTATGGAACATGTAGAAATTGGACGTGTATACCGTCATTTTAAAGGAAATTATTATTTTGTGGAAAATATTGCATATGATTCGGAAACTATGGAAAGAATGGTAGTATACAAACCTTTATATCAAAGAGAAGATGGTCGAGGAATTTGGGTTAGACCTGAGAAAATGTTTTTAGAAGAGATATCGCAAGAAAGAGCTGATAATATTACAGGTCAAAAGGTAAGATTTGAATTAGTTGAAGATATTAAGAAAAATTATATATAAAAATTAATAATAAGTGTTAATAAAGAGGAGTTGAATAAATTATGATAGATATAAAATTATTAAGAGAAAACCCTGAATTGGTTAAAGAAAATATTAAAAAGAAATTTCAAGATAACAAACTTCCTATGGTTGATGAAGTTTTAGAATTAGATGTTAAAAACAGAGAAGCAAAATTAAACGGAGATAATTTAAGAGCAGAAAGAAAAAGTTTAAGTTCACAAATAGGTGAATTAATGAAAGCTGGAAAAAAAGAAGAAGCAGAAACAATAAAAGCAAAAGTACAAGAAATAAATGAAAAATTAGAAGAAAATGAAAAATTAGAAAATGAATATGCAGAAGAAATAAAAATTAAAATGATGAAGATTCCAAATATAATGCATGAATCAGTTCCTATTGGTAAAGATGATAGTGAAAATGTAGAAATTCAAAAATTTGGAGAGCCAGTAGTACCAGATTATGAAATTCCATTTCACGGAGAAATATTAGAAAATTTAGGTGGACTTGATTTAGATAGTGCAAGAAGAGTTGCTGGACAAGGTTTTTACTATTTATTAGGAGATGTAGCAAGACTTCATTCAGCAGTTTTAACATATGCAAGAGACTTTATGATAAACAAAGGATTTACTTATTGCATACCACCATATATGATTAGAAGTGATGTTGTAACAGGTGTAATGAGTTTTGAAGAAATGGATGCAATGATGTACAAAATAGAAGGTGAAGACTTATATTTAATAGGGACAAGTGAACACTCTATGATAGGTAAATTTAAAGACCAAATATTAAGAAAAGAAGATATGCCATATACAATGACTTCATATTCACCATGTTTCAGAAAAGAAAAAGGAGCACATGGATTAGAAGAAAGAGGAGTATATAGAATACACCAATTTGAAAAACAAGAAATGATAGTAGTATGTGAACCAGAAGATAGCTGGAACTGGTATGATAAAATGTGGTCATATACAGTAGAATTTTTCAGAAGTATGAATATACCAGTAAGAACATTAGAATGTTGCAGTGGAGATTTAGCAGATTTAAAAGCAAAATCATGTGATGTAGAAGCATGGTCACCTAGACAACAAAAATATTTTGAAGTTGGTAGTTGCTCAAATTTAACAGATGCACAAGCTAGACGTTTAGGTATTAGAATAAAAGGAGAAAACGGAAATTATTTTGCACATACACTAAATAATACAGTTGTTGCTCCACCACGTATGCTTATTTCTATAATGGAAAATAATTATCAACCTGATGGAAGTGTAATAATTCCAGAAGTTTTAAGAACATATATGGGTGGACTTGAAAAAATAGAACCAAAAAAATAAATAAAATAAAAATATAGAGATAAAGATTAAATACTTTATCTTTATATTTTTTCTATTTCCATTGACAAAAAAATGCATAAATGATATATAAATGTTAAATAGAAAAAAGGGGGATTTTGTAGATGGAAGAAAATCAAGTTCAAAAATACAATGTTTGTGCAATAATAAGCTTTGTATGTTCACTAATAGGACTTTTTAAGTACGGAATAATTTTTGGAATAGCTTCATTAGTATTAGGAATAATAGGAGTTAAAAAATGCAAAAAGGATAATGAAAAAGGAAAATGGATGGCAGTAGTAGGTATTGTATTAGGTATTATAGAGATAATCTACTTTATATTTGTAGTTGCTCTTGCAGTTTCAATTTTTAGTTATAATTCTGCTTTATAAAATAAATAAAGCTATATAGGCAAAAGAAAAATAATATTGGTTTAACCAATATAATAAATAGGAGGAAATATTATGAGATGTATTAAATGTGGTGCAGAGATACCAGATGATTCAAAATTTTGTTCAAATTGTGGAGAAATTATTGATGGAAATATAGAAAATATAGGAGATACACGCAATATAAATTATGAAAATGCAAAAAATGAGCCAAATGGTTTAAGTGTAACTTCATTAATTTTAGGTATAGCATCATTTGTTTGTATAATAATAAATATCTATTTAGCATTATTATGTTCTATACTAGCAATAGTATTTGGTGCAATAGGTAGAAAAAAAGGAGCAAAAGGAATAGGAACAGCAGGTATGGTTACAGGAATTGTAGCAACTGGCATAAATGTTGTAATAATATTTTTAGCATTCATAATGGTGTTTTATGCATTTGGTGCAGTAACAGGAATTTAGAATAAAATAAATAATTATATAAAAATAGCAAAATCAAAACTATAATATTAGTTAAGGTTTTGCTATTTTTTTATTCATGAATATATGTAAAAGTAATATTTTAAATGTAAATCTACTGTTCACAAAAAATTCACAAATAATTTTAGCAAAACATATTGACAAGTGCTAAAAACGGGTATAATATATATGAAGATTAGCAATCAAAACAAAAGAGTGCTAAAAGAGGTGAAAAAATTGTTAGATGATAGAAAAAAGAAAGTCTTACAAGCGATAGTAGAAGAATATATAAACACAGCAGAGCCTGTAAGCTCAAATGCTCTAACAAGTAACCATGGATTACAATGTAGTAGTGCAACAATAAGAAATGAAATGGCAGACCTAGAAAAATCAGGATATCTAGATAAAACCCATACATCAAGTGGAAGAATACCATCTGAAAAAGGATATAGATATTATGTTGATGAATTGTTAAAAGATGATGATATAAGTTTAGAAGAAATAAAATATATAAGTTCTAAATTAGAAACAAAGGTAAATGAAATTGAAGATTTAACTAAAATTGCTGCAAATACTATATCTGAGGTTACACATTACACAACAGTTTCAATAGGACCAAAGGCAAATGAGCAAATTATAAAAGATATCAAATTTATATTATTAGGTTCAAGAATGATGATGGCTGTAATATTAACAGATACAGGACTAGTTAAAGAAACAATAATTAAATTTGATGAAGATGTAACAGAAAAGCAAATAGAAACTATAAACTATATGTTTAATAAAAAGCTAAAAGGACAGCCAATAGAAAAAATAGACAGACCATTAGAAGAATATTTATATGACGAAATGACATATAGTGTAAATGTAATAAAACCAATAATAGAGCAAATAAAAAAAGTATTAGAAGATGAACAAATATATTTAGAAGGTGCAAATAAATCATTTGACCTACCAGAATTTAATAGTTTAGAAGTAGCCAAAAATTTTGTAAATGTATTAGACACAAAAGAGTTAATGGCAGATATGCTAAATTCAGGTTTTGCAGATGACATTCAAGTATATATAGGTGACGAAAACCCAAAAGAAGAGTTAAAAGATTTTAGTGTAGTTACTTTTAAACATAAAGTAAATGGAAAAGATTTAGGAACAATAGGTATAATAGGACCAAAAAGAATGGACTATTCAAAAGTTATTTCAGTTATGAAATATATAAATAAAAAGTTAAAAGAAATTGAATAGAAAGGTAGTGGGAAGATGGCAGAAAATAAGGAAGAAATGAAAAAGGAAAATGAAACTCAAAAAGAAGAAAAGAAAAATAAAAAAGTACAAGAAATAGTGCCAAAGGCCGAATATGATGAATTAGATGATAGATATAAAAGAATATTAGCAGAATTTGAAAATTACAAAAAAAGAAGTAGTAAAGAAAGAGATAACTTATATAATTCAATATTAGCAGATGTGGTAGAAGTAATATTACCAATATTAGACAATTTAGAAAATGCAGCAAAAGTAGAAACAAAAGACGAAAATTACAAACAAGGAGTAGAATTGGTATTAAAACAATTTAAAGATGTTTTAAAATCAAAAGGTGTAGAAGAAATAAAAACAGAAGGAGAAACTTTTGATCCATCATTACATGAAGCAGTAAGTAGTATACAAGATGAAAATTTAGGAGAAAAAGAAATTGCGCAAGAATATAGAAAAGGCTACAAAATAGGAGATAAAGTTATAAGACATTCAATGGTTGTAGTAGCAAATTAAAAGGGGAATAAGAATGATAAGAATAGTAGGAATATTACTAGAAATAGGAATGTTTTGCATAATATATTCTGCTATGGAGAGAGGTATAGGGTATCTAAAAAAAGTATTAATCTATGCAGTAGGAATGGAAATAGAACTATTTATGATGATGTTATTAATGGGATATATGTCAATATTAATGATATTATTAACATTTGGAGCATTTTTTGTAATAGGACTGTTAGTAATATTTCTGGTAGATAAGCTAAGCAATCGTTACTATTTGGAAAGAGTGCCTTTTGTAATCATAGCAGTAGTAATAGATATAGTAATAAAATATGTTGCAACTATAATGTTAGGAGGATATCTAGCAATAGGACTAATATAAAAATAAATTAAGTTATTAATTATAATATATATAAATAGCTTCGTTGATATTGATGGGGAAAGAAGCAAAAAAATAAAATAAAACTGTTTTTTGAACCCATCTCAAAAAACAAAAAAGAAAGGATGAATAAAAATGGGAAAAATTATAGGAATTGACTTAGGAACAACAAATTCATGTGTAGCAGTTATGGAAGGAGGAGAACCAGTTGTAATACCAAATGCAGAAGGAAATAGAACAACACCATCAGTTGTAGCATTTTCTAAAAATGGTGAAAGACTAGTTGGACAAATAGCAAAACGTCAAGCTGTTACAAACCCAGATAACACAGTTATATCAATAAAAAGAAAAATGGGAACAAGTGAAAAAGTTAACATAGATGGAGATACATTTTCTCCACAAGAAATTTCAGCAATGATTTTACAAAAATTAAAAGCTGATGCTGAAAACTATTTAGGACAAAAAGTTACACAAGCTGTTATAACAGTACCAGCATATTTTAGTGATAGCCAAAGACAAGCAACAAAAGATGCAGGTAAAATAGCAGGACTTGAAGTATTAAGAATTATAAACGAACCAACAGCAGCATCACTTGCTTATGGTATGGATAAAGAACAAGACCAAAAAATAATGATATATGACTTAGGTGGAGGTACATTTGATGTTTCAATACTAGATATAGGTGATGGAGTATTTGAAGTTTTAGCAACAAATGGTAATACACATCTAGGTGGAGATGACTTTGATAATGCAATAATAGATTATTTAGTAAGTGAATTCAAAAAATCAAATGGTATTGACTTAAAAACAGATAAAATGGCAATGCAAAGATTAAAAGAAGCAGCAGAAAAAGCTAAAATAGAACTTTCAGGAGTTCAACAAACACAAATCAACTTACCATTTATCACAGCAGATAGCACAGGACCAAAACATTTAGATATAACATTAACAAGAGCTAAATTTGAAGAATTAATTCATGATTTAGTAGAAGCAACTGCTGGACCTGTAAATCAAGCTATGAAAGATGCTGGATTAACACCAAATGATATTCATAAAGTATTATTAGTTGGAGGTTCAACAAGAGTTCCAGCTGTTCAAGAAGCAGTAAAAAGAATAACAGGAAAAGAACCAGATAAAGGAATTAACCCAGATGAATGTGTTGCAATTGGTGCAGCAATCCAAGGTGGAGTTTTATCAGGAGATGTAAAAGACTTAGTATTATTAGATGTAACACCATTATCATTAGGTATTGAAACATATGGTGGAGTATTTACAAAATTAATTGAAAGAAATACAACAATACCAACAAAGAAATCACAAATATTCTCAACAGCAGCAGATGGTCAAACATCAGTTGAAGTTCACGTATTACAAGGTGAAAGAGAAATGGCTGCATATAATAAAACATTAGGAAGATTCCAATT
Source organism: uncultured Clostridia bacterium (assembly GCA_944387495.1). GTDB lineage: Bacteria > Bacillota > Clostridia > TANB77 > CAG-508 > CAG-269. The sequence continues at coordinate 72,670 of CALXFD010000003.1, forward strand.
AACAGGAATACCAGCAGCACCAAGAGGAGTACCACAAATAGAAGTTACATTTGATATAGATGCAAATGGTATAGTTCATGTATCTGCAAAAGATATGGCAACAGGAAATGAACAAAATGTATCAATTACAGCTTCAACAAATTTAACAGATGAAGATATCGATAAAGCTGTAAAAGATGCAGAAGCACATGCAGCAGAAGATAAAAAGAAGAAAGAAGAAATTGAAGTTAAAAATAATGCTGAAAGCTTAATCTATAATAGTGAAAAAACGTTAAAAGATTTAGGAGATAAAATAAGCGGAGAAGAAAAAGCAAAAGTAGAAACAGAAATAGATAATACTAAAAAAGCATTAGAAACAAATGATACAGAAAAAATAAAAGAAGCAACAGAAAAATTAACAAAAGTATTCTATGATATGTCTGAACAATTATATAAAAATGCAAACCCAAATGGAGCAGCAGGAGCAAATCCAAATGAAGCACAACAAGCAGGAACAGATGCAGAAAATAAAGATGGAAATGTTTATGATGCAGACTACAAAGTAGAAGATGATGGAGATAAAAAATAGAATTTAGGGATATATGGAACGTTGAGGGAGTCCCAAAACGTTCCAATAATTTTAGAAATAATAAATTAATACCTAGGTTATATTTTTAATAAAGGAGAAGAAATAGATGGCAGGTAAAAGAGATTATTATGAGGTTTTAGGAGTAAATAAAAATGCAACAGATGATGAATTAAAAAAAGCATATAGAAAACTTGCAAAGAAATATCATCCAGATGCAAACCCAGATAATAAAGAAGAAGCAGAAGCTAAATTTAAAGAAGTAAATGAAGCATATGAAACATTGTCTAATCCTCAAAAAAGAAAAATGTATGACCAATTTGGACCAGATGGACCACAAGGATTTGGTGGAGGTGCTGGTGGACCTTTTGGAGGTGGTAATGGATATTATTCATATACTAGCTCAGGATTTGATGGATTTGATGATTTTGGAGACTTAGGAGATATTTTTTCTTCAATCTTTGGAGGATTTGGAGGAAGAACATCAAGAAAACAAAGTGGTCCAAGAAAAGGTGCAGATTTAAACTTTCATATGGATATAACTTTTGAACAAGCTTTTTTAGGTGTGGAAAAAGAAATTATAATAAATAGAAATGAAGAATGTAGCAATTGCCATGGAACTGGTGCTAAACCTGGAACTTCTGTAAGTAAATGTCCAGAATGTCATGGTACAGGTCAAGTAAGACAAGTACAAAATACAATATTAGGGCAAATGCAAACAACAAGAACATGTTCAGCATGTCATGGTACAGGAGAAATTATAAAAGAACCTTGTGATGTATGTAGAGGAAAGGGAACAGTAAGAAAACAACCTAAAATAAAAGTTAAAATTCCAGCAGGAATTGCAGATGGTCAACCAGTAGTATTAAGAGGAGAAGGAGAACCTGGCGAAAAAGGCGGTCCAAAGGGAGATTTATATATTACTATAAGAGTAAAGAAACACAATCTTTATTCAAGAAATGGTAATAATGTAACATGTGAAATTCCTATTAGTATTACACAAGCAACACTAGGAGGAGAAATAGAAATTCCAATGGTAGATGGCACTAAGGAAAAATATAAAATACCAGAAGGAACTCAAACAGGTACAAAATTTGTAATTAGAAATAAAGGATTCAAATCTGTTACATCAAGTGCAGTAGGTGATTTCATATTTACAGCAATTGTTCAAACACCAAAGAAATTAACAAGAGAGCAAAGAGATTTATTAACAGAGCTTGCAAAAACAATGAATGAACAGCCACCTATTAAAAAAAGAGGCTTTTTTGGCTAAAATCCTTTACTATGTATTTTACACCAAAAAAACTTCGAGAAGATGGAAGGCAAATAGTGGTACAGGGTTCATCAAAGCATTATGCAAATCTTAAAGAATTTATTAAGAGAAAAGAAGCTTTAATGGAAGATGGCAGACATTATAGGTGGAGTAAATTAGGAGAAGTTTCCTTTGAGAAAAGGAATAAAACAATTTTCATTGTTTTCTTAGAAAGATTTACAAGATTACTTTAGAGAACTGAAAGTAGAGCTGAAATTTTGAAGTGAACCCAAATTATTAGACAAAAAAGTTTAATAAGGAGGGTTCATTTTCATGTCAAAATACTCAGATGAA
>CALXFD010000004.1 GCA_944387495.1 uncultured Clostridia bacterium
TTGCGCCTGCTCTGTTTTTTTGCATAAAAAAAGTATGTGCAGTTGCGATACACATACGACTATGCTTGAATCTTAGCGACTTTCAAACACATTTATTTTGTACTTAAATAATAACACATAATTTAAAATTTGTCAAATTCAATTTTAAAATCCACGTTATTAGAACCTTTCATAGATATTATATGCTAAATTTCAAAAAAATCAATACTTAAAAAATTTTTTAGGAGGTTTTTATTATGTTAGAGTTACTACTCAGCCCTAAAAACATCGAAAGGTAGCCTCAGTTAGTTAAATGACTATACTAAGGTTACCTTTTTCTATATTAACAAGTTCTTTGAAATAATCAATTCCTTGTTTTTTACATGTATCAAATGGTATTTCAAAATTATATGCAAATATTAGATGATTTGTTTTATATTTTTTTAATCTATTTAATAATGCTTTTTCTTCTTTTCCTAAATATTTAGAATTACTTTTTCTATTTTCTTTTCGTCCTTCTTTTAATATTTCATCATATCTCTGACTATACTCTTCTAATTCTTGTTCAGTAAATCTATTTATTTTTCTTTCTAAATATTCTTCTTTTTGCTTTTTTATTTCTAGTAACAATTTATCCATTTCTTGTGACCATTTATGTTTTGTTAGTTCTGCATTGTTTTTTAAGTATCTTCTTAAATGCACATTACATTCTACATGTTTCTCTTTAATACCAAAATTATATATCGCTGTATCATGGTCTTGTACTATATATCCTGTATATCCATCTAATATCCACTGCCTTTTTTACTCGATGTATTTTCTTATCTTTACTTGGTATATATACAGTTATTTTATCATTACTGTAATTTCGTACATATCCTTTTTTATTGCTTACTTTTGTCTCTGTTAAATCTGTTTGTAAAATTTCTGTATTTTTTAATCTTATTTTCATTTTCTTTATTGTATTTCTGCATTTTCTTGATTTTTCTTTTAGCCAATTTACTAAGCTTCCTTCTGATATTTTTAACAATCCACCTGTCAGTATTTCAACAAATTCTTTTATTCTTTCCAACGAAATTACTTCTTCTACAACCATGATGTCACACAAGGTTTTAAAATTTTCTCCATAATGTACATCTGATACAAATTCTTTTGGTATTTTTATCTCGCTTCTTTTATTAAAGTAGAACTTATGCTCTTTTACTATTACTATTGTTTTAGTATCTATTTCATATTTAGTTATACAATATTTTCCACTTAGTTTTCCATGTTCTATTGTTTCTCTTTTTACATTTTCTTTTTCTAGGTTCTCTATTTTTACATTTAATTCATTTATTTGTTTAGCGTGTTTTACTTCTAATTCAAAAATCTCTTTTTTATGCCCAAATGCAGTAAAATCAAGGTATATAAGTATATTAATTAAAAATAAAAAAGCCTTAAAATCCATTTTGAAAGCTTGATATTTTAACGATTTTTTAATGTTAAATGGCATAAAAACCTCATATTTAAGCATACTAAATTTGAGGTGCTATTATGATTATTAATATAAAAATAAAAGAGTTACGAGAACAAAAAGGAATTAGTTTAAGAGAATTAGAAAATCTAACAGGAATATCAAGAGGGAGACTTGCAGATATTGAAAATAAAAAAATACAAACAGATAAAATTTTATTTGTAGAGATGGTAGTAATAGCAGAAAATTTGGCTTGTAGCATTTTGGATTTATATGAGCTTACACACTTAGAGTTAAAAGGAATAGGAGAGATTTAGAACGAAAAAATCAAAAAGCCACTTTTAATAAAAAAAGTGATTTTATAAAATATTTTGGCATTTATATATAGCTAAAATTTTTTCTCAACTTTATTTTGATATTATGAGTTTATAAAATAGAATACGTATTCAATATCAAAAAAGGAGAAATAGATGTATGAAAAATCAAATTTTAAATGAAGTAAAAAAAGAGTTGAAAGAAGATGAAATGAAAAAGGTTTTAGATAATATTTGTAAATACTTTAATAAAGATATGAAGTTAATAGAAGATATAAAAAATAATATAAAACACCGTAAAGTTTGACACACTTTTTGACACACTAAACAGTAGAAAAAATAGAAAATATAGAAAATATAGAATAGCTTTCAAAAAATAAAAAACCTTGATTTATATTGAAATCAAGGTTTTTCTTTGGTGAGCCAGGAGGGGTTCGAACCCCCGACCCCAGGCTTAGAAGGCCTGTGCTCTATCCAACTGAGCTACTGACCCAATTACGATAACATAAATATACTAACACAAAATAAATAAATTGTCAACAAAAAACTCAAAAAAACTTCAATTAACAATAAAAATATTTAGTAAACATGCATAAACCAATAATTTAAAGCCACAAATTAAAATAAAAACTCAAAAACCAATCCACCAATACCAAAAAGAATAAATAAAACATTAGAAACATTTTCAATAACATCTTGTTTAAATTTACTACTTAAAAATTTGCCAAAAACAATAGCAATAAGATTACTACAAACCATACCAAAAATAGAACCCAAAATTAAAGGCAATTTAAAATCTGGATACTGAATTCCCAATCCCAAAGAAGCCAAAAAAGTTTTATCCCCAAATTCACCAATAATAATATTAATAGCAATAATAAGCACATAATTTAATTTTAAAGAAAGAATTTTTTGTAAAAGACCTTCCTTATTGCAAGACAAAGAATTCTTAGAATAATTTTTAGAAATAATCCCAAAAATTCCAAAGAAAATAAAAGATAAATATGTAAATAAATTTAAAAAATAAGAAACAGTAGGAGTTGCAAATTCACTAATTTTACTACCAAATAAAATAGCCAAACCATGACTAAAAAAAGTACCAATAGCAATACCAAGTAAAACATTTTTAGTTTTATTTTTAGTAGAAAATGATAAAACTAAAATCTGAGTTTTATCTCCTAACTCAGAAAGAAATATTAAAGTAAAACATAAAAAGAACATAGATAAAAATTGCATAATACCACCTTCCGTAAGACAAGCAATGTGAATTTTTTGTGAAATTCTTTACTTTATTTTATTAAAATGATAATATGTTCATGACAAAAAATAATCAAAGGAGGAATTTTTGTGATAGAGGTTAAAAATATTACAAAAAAATATGGAAAAGCTGTTGCCGTAGACAATATTAGCTTTAACATAGAAGATGGAGAAATAGTTGGCTTACTTGGACCGAATGGAGCTGGTAAAAGTACTACTATGAACATCATTACAGGTTTTATAGAACAAACAGAAGGAGATGTTATTATAGATGGCTATAACACATTAAAAAAACCTAAAAAAGCCAAAAAAGAAATCGGATATATGCCAGAGGGAGTACCTTTATATACAGATTTAACAGTAAAAGAATTTGTAAATTATATGGCAGAAATAAAGCAAGTAAATAAAAAAGAGAGAAAAGAAAAAGTAGAAAAAATAATAGAGAAAACAGGATTAAAAGATGTTGAAAAAAAATTAATAAAAAATCTATCAAGAGGATATAAGCAAAGAGTAAGTATGGCAGGAGCATTAGTAGGTGAACCTAAAATATTAATTTTAGATGAGCCAACAGTAGGATTAGACCCAAAACAAATAACAGAAATAAGAAGTATGATAAAAGAATTAGGAAAAGAACATACTATAATTTTAAGTTCACATATTTTATCTGAGGTAAGCCAAATTTGCAATAAAGTAATTATTATAAATAAGGGAAAAATTGTTGCAATAGATACACCAGAAAACCTAGAAAATAGAGTAACAAAAAATAATTGTATATATGTAACAGTTGAAGATAAAGAAAATAAAGTAGATGAAATAAAAGATAAAATAGAAGAGATTGAAAAAATAGAATTAGTAGAAGAAAACGAAGATGGAACAAAACAATATTTAATAGAAGCGGAAAAAGACAAAGATATAAGAAAAACAATATTTGCAGAATTTGCAAAAGAAAATATAACAATTTTCGAAATGAAAAAGGCAGATACAACATTAGAAGATGCATTTATGAAATTAATAGAAGGAGGAAACAAATAAAATGTGGGCAGTTATAAAAAAAGAATTTAAAACATACTTTTTATCACCAGTAGGGTATGTATTTATAGGATTGTTTTTAATAATGTTTAGTATATTTTTCTATGTAGATGTATTTAATTATCAAAGTACAAATTTCGAATACATATTTTATTCAGGTGCAACAATATTAACTTTTATAGTTCCAATACTTACAATGAGAACAATAGCAGAAGAAAGAAAATCAGGAACAGAACAATTACTACTAACATCACCACTTAGTATAACAAAAATAGTGTTAGGAAAATTCATATCTGCAACACTTATAGTAGTTATAACAGAACTTTTTACATTTATGTATTTTGGAATATTAAGTTTCTTTGGTTCACCACATATAACAACAGCATTAGTTACATTATTAGGATTTCTATTATTAGCAATGAGTTATATATCATTTGGAATACTTGCATCAAGCATAACAGAAAATCAAATAATAGCAGGAGTTATAACAATAGGATTTTTCATATTAACATGGTTCTTACCTAATTTTAGTGGTATATTTAATAATTTTTCATTAATAAATATATTCACAAAATTCCCATCAGGACAAATTGATATAGCAGATACTATAACATTTATAACATTTACAATAACATGCTTATTACTAACAATAATAGTAATGCAAAGAAGAAAAAGTGTAAGATAAGGAGGAAATTAGGTTGAAAGAGAAAAAAGAAAAAATGCCAAAAGACGATAAAGTAAATAAGAAAATGGCAAAGGAAGAAAAGAAAAAAGAGAAAATGCTTAAAAAAGAAAATGCAAAAAAAGAAAAAAAGCCAAATAAATTTATAGAAATAATAAAGAAAAAATGGTTAATAAATGGAACAAAAACATTAATACTAATATTATTAATAATAGCAGTATTTTTAGGAATTAATGTATGGGTACAAAGCTTAGATTTAACACCATTAGATTTTAGCCAAGAAAAATTATATACATTAACAGATGAAAGTAAAGAAAGAGTAAAAGACATAGACAAAGATATTAATATATATTTTGTAGGATATGATGAGGATAATGCAGATTTAACATTAGCAAAACAATATCATAATGCAAATGAAAAAATAAAAGTAGAAGCAGTAACAGCCGAAACAAACCCAGAGCTAGTAAATAAATATGGAATAGAAAGTGGCTCAGAAGGAATTATCATAGAATGTGGAGAAAAATCAAAAGTACTAACAGAAAATGATTTAGTAACATATGATACAACAACATATGAAACAATAAGTGTAGCAGAAGAAAGACTAACAAGTTCAATATTATCAGTAGTAACAGATAATGTGCCACAAATATATTTCTTAGAGGGATATGGAAAATTTGCATTAAATAAAGATATGAAATATTTAAATGTGTATTTACAAAATGAAGTAATGCAAATAAATGCACTAAATCTATTAACGACAGGAAAAATACCAGATAATTGTGATACATTAGTAATTACAACACCAACAACAGATTTTGATGAAGTTGCAACAAATGCAATTACAGATTATATTAATAAAGGCGGAAATATATTATGGCTAAATGCAGCAATTACAATTGAGCAAAACTTACCAAATGTAAACAAAATCTTAGCAATGTATGGAATAGATCCATTTAGCGTAGGAATAATAGAAGAAACTAATACAGATAAAAAAGTATATGGATATTCAAATCTAATTATTCCATTGATGGGATACTCAAATATCACAGAAGATTTGTATAGTAATGGAATTATATTTAAAAATGCTACAAAAATAAATATAAATGAAGAAGAATTAGAAAACCAAAATGTAACAGAAACAGACATATTAACAACAAGTGATGGAGCATATTTTAGAACAGATTTTAATAATCAATCAAATTCAAGCTCAGATACAGAAGAAAACGGCTCATTTGTTGTAGGTGCAGAATTGGAAAAAACAATACAAGAAGCTAATGAAGAAACAGGAGAACAAGCAAAAAAATCAAAATTAATAATCTATGGAGAAAATTACTTTATCTCAGACTATCAATTAGAAGAAGATATGGAATACCCAGCAATACAAATTGCATATAATAACAAAGATCTAGTATTAAACTCAATAGCAGAACTATCAAATAGAGAAGAAGACGTAAGAGCTAGAAAAAACACAGGAACAGTAACATATACAGCAACAGAACAACAAGACACAATAGTAAGAGCAATAATATTTGCAGTACCAGCTATTATAGTAATCATAGGAATAATAGTATGGCAAGTTAGAAGAAGAAAAAAATAGAATAAAAATAAAAAACCTTCATAATATTTTTATGAAGGTTTTTTTGAATGATGGGTGGAACGATTTGACATGTCCCCAACGTTCCATGAAGGAGAAAATATGATTAGTGATATTTTAAAAGTTTTATTTGTAATCATAGGAACATTTATAGGAGCAGGTTTTGCATCAGGAAAAGAAATATATCTTTTCTTTTTTTCATATGGGACAAATGGAATTATAGGAATAATAATATCAATAATAATTATAGGAATAGTAGTATATAAAACATTAAATATAGTAAAAGAAAATAATATAAATACATATAAAGAATTTTTAGATACAATAATAGGTAAAAAAAGTGAAAAATTAAAGAAGATTACAAATTTTATAATTAATAGCTTTATACTGGTAACATTTTTTATAATGATAGCAGGATTTGGAGCATATTTTGAACAACAATTAGGAGTAAACAGCATTATAGGGAGTAGTATTTTAGTAATTTTGTGTTTTTTTATATTCATGACAAGCACAAGAGGGATAGTAAAAGCAAATGGAATAGTAGTACCATTATTAATAATATTTATAATCTATGTTGGAATGAAAGTATTTGGAACAATAGATATTGAGAATATTAGTAATTATACAATAAAAAACAATAGTTTAAATTTTATAATAGAAAGTGTTTTATATAGTAGCTATAACAGTATATTATTAATTCCAGTATTAATAACTTTAAGAGATTATTTAAAAAATAAAAAAATAATAAAATATGTATCAATATTAACTTTAATTATAATACTTTTACTTACATTAACAATATATATGTTACTACTAAAAGTAGATGTAAATATAAAAAATTTAGAAATGCCAGCAGTATATGTGGTCTCAAAAATATCAAATATCTTATCTAAAATGTATGGGGTTGTAATATTAAGTTCAATATTCACAACAAGCATATCCCTTGGAGGAAGTTTTTTACAAAATGTATCGTCAAACAAAAAAAGTTATACACAAATAGCTATAATTATGTGTATAACATCATTGCTAATTTCAAAAATTGGATTTTCAAATTTAGTAAATATTCTATATCCTATATTTGGATATTTAGGATTAATACAAATATATAAAATAGTAAAAAAAGATTAAGATACAAATAATCTTGCAATTTTCCCGCCATTATAGTAGAATAATGATAACCAAAGACAAGGAGAGAAAATATGGAAGATTACTGGAACAGAGATGTTAAAGAAAAGAAGATAAATAAGAAAAAAATAATAATATCAATTGTAATATCAATAGTAGTTGTAGCTTTAATAGTAATAATAGCTCTATATATGACAAATGTCCAAATAAGAGAATGGGTAGATACAAATATACTTAGAAAAGAAGTATTACAAGACAAAGTTGCAACAATTGATTTAGAAGAAGAACAAAGTGCAAATGTGTATGCATTTAATAAATATATTGGAATTTTGAACAAAAATCAATTTAGCATATATGGAAATAATGGAAATGAAGAAGCAAAATTGGAAATTACAATTACAAATCCAATATTTAATGCTGATAATAGATTTTTAGTAATAGGTGAATCAAACGGTCAAAAAATATATTTATTAGAAGATAAACAAATAATATGGGAAAATTCAATAGAAGGAAATATTTCACAAATATATGTAAACGAAAATGGCTATGTAGCAGTAATTATATCAGATGCGAGTTATAAAAGTGTAGTTTCAATGTTTGACCCAAAAGGTAATGAAATATTTAAAACTTTCTTATCATCAACAATGGCGATTGATGTTAGTATTTCTAAGGATAACAAATATTTAGCAATAGCAGAAGTAGATACGTCTGGCACAATAATTCAGTCAAACATAAGAATAATGTCAATAGAAAAAGCTAAAACTGACCCAGAAAATGCAATAGAAAAAAATTACAAAAGCGAACAAGATAAATTAATCACAAATGTTAAATATCAAGCTCAAAATAAATTAATATGTATGTATACTGACAAAATAACAATTATAGAAAATGAACAAGAAAATACACTAGTAGATAATAAAGACAAAAAAATAATTTCTCAATCAATAGAACTAGAAAATAATGCAGTATCGATAGAAGAAAAATCATCAGGGATTTTTTCAGCAGATTCTGTTGTAAATATAACAAATATTGATACAAAAGAAGTTAAACAATATACAGTAGATTCTGTTGTAAAAGAAATATATACAAAGGATAATGTAGTAGCCTTAAATTTAGGAACAGAAATTGAATTTGTAAGTACAAATGGATGGCTTATAAAAAGATATATTGCAAACCAGGAAATAACAAATGTAACAGTAGCAAATAATATAGCTGGAATAATTTATAGAGATAAAATAGAAATAATTAATTTATAGGGGGAAAACATTATGAATTTTGTAGTAGATATAATAATTGTATTAATTATTGTAATTTCTGCATTATTAGCATATAGAAAAGGACTAATATCATTATCAGTACAGTTATTAGCAACAATAATTTCTATATTAATAATTATTGTAATATATAAACCAGTATCAAATTTAATAATTAATACAACAGGAATAGATGAATACATACAAAACGGAATTTTAGAAAAGGTAACAGATGTTGTTGAACAAGATAAAGAAAATAACAATCAAATAGTAGAGACAATAGAAAATGGAATGTTACCAGAAACTGCACGAAATTTATCAATAGACATAGTTCAAGGTGGAGTAATATTAATTTTATATATCTTACTTAGAATAGCACTAAGATTTGTAACAGGACTTGTGAACATAGTTGCAAAAGTACCAATTATTAAACAAATTAATAAATTAGGTGGAGTACTATATGGAATTATAAGAGGGATATTACTAGTATATGTAATATTACTACTTGTAAATTTATCAGGAAATATCAATTCTAATAATACAGTATATAAATCAGTAGAAAGCTCAACACTAGGAAAATTCATGAATGAAAATAACCTAATAGCAATGGCTTTTAAATGGGAATAATTGTAATAATATAAATTTGTCTGTATTTGTTGATTTTTGAAATCAAATTTGCTATACTATTAACATGAGTTTTTTAGGAGTGGATTTTAGTGAAAAATAATAAAACAAACAATCAGAAAAAGGGGAAAAATAAGAAACCAAAGAAAAAAATGTCAGCATTTAAAAAAGTTGTATTAGTATTATTACTTATAATATTAATTGCAGGAGGAGTATTTGCATACAAATGGCATAAAAATGGTGGAGGACTAAGTGGAATGCTAGCAACAGTAGTAGGACATGATGAAAACACCAAAAAAAGTTTAGGAGAATTCCAAGTATTAATAATGGGGGTTAGTACAGACCAAGCAGGAGTAGATTTAACAGATACAATAATGGTAGCTTCATATGACCCAAATAAACAAGATGCAGTGTTACTATCAATACCAAGGGATTCATATACAGGAAGTAATCCTAAAAAGGCAACAGCAGATAAGAAAATTAATGCATTATATAATATAACAAAAGACCCAGAAGAAACACTAGATGCAGTTAACGAATTAACAGGACTAGACATACAATATTATGCAGTAGTAAAAACAGAAGCATTAATTGAATTAGTAGATGCAATTGGACCAATAGAATATAATGTACCAATAGATATGGATTATGATGATGTAACACAAGATTTACATATTCATTTAAAAGCTGGCGTTCAAGAAATAGATGGGGAAAAAGCTGAACAACTTTTAAGATTTAGGCATAACAATGATGGAACAAGTTATCCTTCTGAATATGGAGATAATGATATAGGTAGAATGAGAACACAAAGAGAATTCATTACAGCAGTAGTTGAACAAACAGTAAAACTTGAAAATATAACAAAATTAGGTTCTATATTAGATATTGCTAATAGAAACTTAATAACAAATATAAACTTTAATACATTAAAAGATTATTTACCATATGCAGTAGAATTTAGTACAGAGAACTTAAAAACAGCATCATTACCAGGAAGCGTACCAGATTTACGACAAACAAATAATGTTAGTATATTTGTTGTAGATGAGGAAGAAACAGAGCAATTAGTTCAAGAATTATTTTATCCTGAACAATTAGAAGAAGAACAAAATGCAAATACAACAAATGAAACAAGTACATCTACAAATAGTACAAATACAACAAGTAGTAGTAAAACAAAAACAAAATCAGATATAAAAATAGAAGTTTTAAATGGAAGCGGAAGTAGTAAAACATTACAAAATGTAATAGATGATTTAAAACAAAAAGGATATAATGTATCAAAAACTGGTACAACAAATACTACAAGCAAAACTACAATTATAAATAAAAAAGATGTAAGTAGCACAATAATGCAAGATATAGAACAAGTTTTAGGAATAGGAACAGTACAAGATAGTGAAGCAAATTCAAGTAAAGTAGATGTTACAATTATAATAGGAAAAGATTATAAATAAAAAAGGGGCAGAAGATTTAATCTAAATCATCTGCCTTTTTTTGTTTCTTTCTAAATAAAATTAAATATGTCATAATTAATAAAAACATGATAAAAACTATTTTAGCAATAAAACTTAATAACTTAGATGTTTCTACATTATGTGTAGCAACTAAATTAACTTCATAAGATACTCCATCAATATTATATATTGCTTTTCCCAAAACATCACCTTGCGAAATTGGAGCTAAAATATTATTATCTAACTTAATTTCTGGAATATAATTTGTATCTTTATCTGAATTTTTAACAAGAGCATTAATACTATTACTAAATGCTAAATCTAATTTTTTTGTATCTGGTGACCCATTAGCAACATCAATTTGTTCTAATATATCTCCTTCATTTACAATATTTTTTAAAGAAAAATTATTAAATCCATATTCATATAATAATTTTGATTCAGTAAACCTAGTAGAAACACCATTTATTTTAGTACCACCCAAAACTACACAAGTTAATTCTATATTATCTTTATAAGCACATGAAACTAAACATTCACCAGCCTCTGTTGTAAATCCTGTTTTACCAACTGTAACATAACTATAATAATTTTCATTATTAGGTACAATTAAATCATTTGTAGAAACATAGCTTCTAGGTTCATGTTTATTAGTAGCAGGAATAGAACAAGAAGCACTGCCAGCTAATCTTCTAAAATCCTCATTTTTAATGCAATATTGCATAAGAATTGCTAAATCGTGTGCAGTTGTGTAATGATTAGGGTCTTGTAATCCATATGTGTTAGTATAATGAGTATTAGTAAGACCTAAGTTACTAGCCTTTGTATTCATCATAGATACAAAACTGTCAACAGAACCTCCAATATATTCTCCAAGAACATTTGAAGCGTCATTTGCAGAATGAACTAATATTAATTGAAGTAATTGTTCAACAGTTAATTGTTCTTCACCATCAATATTTGCTTTAACATATCCATCTGGGATAGACATGACTGCATCATAACTTGCAGTTACAACTTCATCTAATTTACAATTTTCTAATGCTAAAATAGCAGTCATAATTTTAGTTGTACTAGCAGGAAACATTTTTTCATCTGCATTTTTACTGTATAAAACTTTATTTGTAGAATTATCCACTAAAATAGCTGCTTTTGATTGCAAAGTAGGTTCTTCACTATCAGCATAAACAAAATTATAACTAAATAATGTTACAAATATGAAAATAAAAAATAAAATTAAAAATCTTTTTATATCTTTACTTAAAATATATTTCATCTTAAAACTCCTAGTAATTTATGTATTTAGCATATAATACTATATAGCATTTTTCTAAATTTTTCAATCATTTTTTCTATAAATTTACAAATATAACAAAAATTCGTCAAATTTTATATATATCTAAGAAAGGAGAGGTATAAATGCAAAAATTAAAAAAAGAGCAAAAAATAAAAATAGCAATAACCTTATTTGTTATTATAATAGCAATTTTTTACTATATATATTCACAAAATCAAAAAGAAATATTTTTTGAAGAAAGTAAACAAGAAAATGAAGTACAAGAAAAAACAGAAGAAACAGAAAATAAAAAAATAATTGTACATGTTTCAGGTGCTGTAAAAAATGAGGGGATAGTTGAACTAGAAGAGGGAGCAAGAGTAGCTAATGCAATAGAAAAAGCAGGAGGAGTAAGAGATGATGCATATACCAAAGACATTAATTATGCTTTAAAACTAGAAGATGGAATGAAGATTTATGTACCTACAATAGAAGAAACTAAACAGGAAAAAGAAGAAGTAAATATTAATAGCGAAAGTTCAAATTACATTATTTCATCTAATAACACTAAAACAAACGAAAACTCTAATGGGCAAAAGGTCAATATAAATAATGCAGATGAAAGTAAATTAGATGAATTACCAGGAGTAGGACCATCAACAGCGCAGAAAATCATTCAATATAGAAAAGAAAATGGTGAGTTTAAGAGTATAGATGAACTAAAAAATGTAAGTGGAATAGGAGAAGCAAAATTTCAAAAAATTAAAGATTTAATTTGTGTATAGGAAAAGAATAGCCGAAATTTGCAAGAAAAGTATTGACAAAAATACAGAATTGTTTTAAAATGTTAGCGTAAACTAACAAGAGGAGGAAAGTTATGAAATTAACTAATTCGCAAGAAGAATATTTAAAAACAATATATTTGTTAGAAAAAAATAATAATAAAGTACGTGTTACAGATATTGCACAAAAGTTAAAAATAACTAAACCAAGTGTAAATAGAGCAATAAAAACATTAAGGGACATGGGACTTATTGAATATGAAGTATATGGAGATATTGCTTTTACTTATGAAGGCAAAGAAATTGCAAAAGATATTATTAAAAAATATGATATTATAAAAATGTTTTTAACAGATATCTTAGAAATTGAAGAAAGACAAGCTGAGGAAGAAGCCAAGTCAATGAAATATGCAATATCGGAAAACACTGCTAAAAAATTAGAGGATTATATTAGCAAAATAATGAATTTAGGAGATTTAGATTGTGACTATGATGAAAATAATCCAAAATGTAGAGACTGTGTAAAGATTACTGCAAAAAATAGATTAAAAAAATAGGTTTATAGGTAAAACCTTTATTAAAAAACCTAAATATATTAAGCAAGGAGTATATGATTATTTAAGAAATTAAATATATCATAAAAAAGATTATGATTTTAGAATTAAAAGATATATATTTTGAAAGAGATAATAAAAAAATATTAAACAACATAAATTTAAACATAGAACTAGGAAAATTTATAGCAATTACAGGACCAAATGGTTCAGGAAAATCAACATTAGCAAAAATAATAATGGGAATAGAAAAACCAGATAAAGGACAAATAATATTTGACGGAAAAGACATTACAAATATGTCTATAAACGAAAGAGCAAATTTAGGAATAAGCTTTGGTTTTCAACAACCAGTTAAATTTAAAGGAATAACAGTATATGATTTGCTAAAAATAGCTGCTAAAAAGAAAATTACAAAAAAAGAAGCATGTGAAGCATTATCAAAAGTAGGCTTATGTGCAAAAGAATATGTAGATAGAGAAGTTAATGGTTCGCTATCAGGAGGAGAGCTAAAAAGAATAGAAATAGCAACAGTAGCATTAAGACAAACAAAATTAACAATATTTGATGAACCAGAAGCAGGAATAGATTTATGGAGTTTTAATAATTTAATAGAGATTTTCGAAGATATGGGAGAATTAATAAAAGGAACAACATTAATAATATCACATCAAGAAAAAATCTTAAAAATAGCAGATGAAATAATCTTAATGAAATCAGGAAAAATTCAAAAAAGAGGAACAAGCAAAGAAATATTAGAAGATGAAATAGAAGACAAAAAATGCTGTAAATTAATTAAAGAATAGACATTATAGTAATTGAAATAAATCATAAGCAAAAAAAGACAACAGATGAAATAATTTTAAGGAAATCATGTAAAATCTAAAAAGAGGAACAAGCCAGTAATATCAGAAAATGAAGTAAAGGCAAAAAAATATGCTACTATTAGATAATTAAAATAAAAGCAAAACATATTATAAATAAACATAAAAATAAATTATTAGTAAATAAAAATTACAGAAATTTAATTACAAAAATATATGAATATATTTTTGGGAAAGGAATATTAATGCAAGACAATAAATTAAATGATATAGACAAAAATCTATTAAACGAAGTATCTAACCTAGATAATCTAGAAAAAGGAGCATACAATATTAGAAAAAACGGAGAAGGAATAGAAAGACATGTTACAGAAAACATAAATATTGTGCCAAAAAAAGATTTACCAGGAATAGATATATATGTAAAAGAAAACACAAAATTTGAATTTATACATATACCAGTAATCATAACTCAAAGTGGATTAAATGATTTAGTATATAATGACTTTTACATTGGAAAAAATGCAAATGTAATAATAATAGCTGGATGTGGAATACATAATGACCATCACGCAAATTCACAACATGATGGTATTCACAGATTTTATCTAGAAGAAGGAGCAAAAGTAAAATACATAGAAAAACACTATGGAGAAGGAAATGGTGATGGAAAAAGAATACTAAAC
The DNA here is from genome assembly GCA_944387495.1 of uncultured Clostridia bacterium. GTDB lineage: Bacteria > Bacillota > Clostridia > TANB77 > CAG-508 > CAG-269. The sequence continues at coordinate 14,890 of CALXFD010000004.1, forward strand.
CCAGTAACAGAAGTATACTTAAAAAACGGAAGTAGCATGGAAATGGATAGTGTACAAATAAAAGGAGTAGATTCTACAATAAGAGAAACAAAAGGAGTTTTAGCCGAAAATACAAATTTTGTAGTAACAGAAAAAATAATGACACATGGAAACCAAACAGCAAAAACAACATTTGATGTAGAATTAAATGGAGAAAATTCAAGTACACATGTAACATCAAGATCAGTAGCAGCAGACAATTCAAAACAAGAATTTGTATCAAAAATATATGGAAATGAAAAATGTTTTGCACATAGTGAATGTGATGCAATAATAAAAGACAATGCAATAGTAACAGCAACACCAGAAATAACAGCAAACAATGTAGAAGCAAACCTAATACATGAAGCAGCAATAGGAAAGATTGCAGGGGAACAACTAACAAAATTAATGACACTAGGATTATCTGAAAAAGAAGCAGAAGAAGAAATAATAAATGGATTTTTAAGGTAAAATATTAATAAAATTAATTAATTGTAAAAAATTTATTAAATTAGCAAGAATGTAAAATTAAATTAAAAAGTATTTCTAAATAAATTATAGTATGATATAATAAAACTAGATTTATTTAGGAGAAGATGTATGTGTGAGAAGAGGAAAACATGCTAAAACAAGGGCTATAAAAATTCAATTTATGCCATATTCTAAAAGGAAAAAGAAAGTTCATTATAAAAATATAGTATTTTTATTAGCAGTAATTATAATAATTATTGCATGTATAAAAATGCCTAAAAACAATGAAGAACAAACACAAGAAGCAAAAAGGCAAGAAGAAATAGCCCAAAATAAGGACAACCAAAATAATGCAGAAGAAGAAACAGCAGAAAATCAAACAATAGAAACAGCAAATGAACAAGTACAAACAATAGACAATAATGTAGCAAGTCTAATAGAACAAATAAGAACAACAAATAACTTAAATGAAAATAATTTTGCATTTTTCTTTTTAAACTTAGACAATAACCAATATTACTATTACAATGAAAATAAATATTTTAAAGCAGCAAGCACAATAAAAGTTCCAGTAGCAATGATATATTATGACAAAATAGCAAATGGAGAACTAAAAAAAGAAGACAAATTAACATATCATCAAGACGATTATGAAGAAGGAAATGGCTCAACATCTGCACGATACAATGTAGGAGATGGTGTACCAATATCATTTTTGCTAGAACAATCAATTGTAAATAGTGATAACACATCCAATAATATATTAATAAATAATTTAGGATATGAAGAATATAGAAAACAAATAGCTAAATATTCACAAGAAAATTTAATAGAACAATTTTATGATGAAAACATAGAAACACCAGCATATTGTTTAGATGTATTGCAATATTTAGAACAAAATTCTAACAAATATGCAGAACTAATAGAATTAATGAAAAAATCATCAGAAGGACTATACCTAAAACAAAATATCAGCCAATATGAAATAGCACACAAATATGGAAGCTATGAAAACTATGTACATGACTATGGGATTATTTATGGAAAAAATACATATTTAGTAGGAGTATTTACACAAGGAGTTAGTGAAGCAGATCAATTAATAGCTAAAATAGCAGAAGAAATAATAAAAGAAGTTGAATAAAAACTATTCAACTTCTTTTTTCCATAAACCATGTTTATTACAATAAGCATATAAACAAGAACCTTTAATATATGGGAAACGACACTCAGCATTTTGCTCAGGATATAATTTAACCATATATTCTTTATTATCTGCAACCAAGCAAATCCATTCAATAAAATGTTCTTTTTCCATCACATGATTTACTTTTACAAAAATTTCATCTTCAACTTTTTCATAAGTTGGAACATGTTTTTCAACAGCAGCATCTACTGAATTAGGAACTAATTTTTCCATAGGTTCTCCACAGCAAATAATGCCACATCCATTACAATTACAATCTTCAATAACTTTTACTAATGCACCACATGATTTACATTTTTTTACTATTAATTCATTTTTCATGAAAATACCTCCTTAAATAAATTAAAAAATTATAATTTTTTTATATAGTAATATATAAGATTAATAAAAATATTAAGTATATACGATTTTTGGAAATCAATATATATATAATTTACTATATAAATAGAGAATATTATAAAATATTATTCGAAAATAGTATATCATATAAAAGTAAAAAGATAAATAGAAGTTTTTATAAAATATAAAAAGACGGACTACAAAAAGTTTAAGAATTTTTTGACAGAATAACAAATATGTGCTATTATATAGCTACATAAGTAATGTACGCTCGGTCTGATTGTGTCATCTCATTTACCCCCTTTCCATCTTTATGGAAAAGACCGCCTTTTGACATTAAAAGGTTGACAATATTTTACAATATTTTTTTATTCCTTTAATATTCCTCCTATTTTAAATTTTATAATAACTAAAATAGGTTTTATTAGCTCGTATCAAAATATTTATACCTTTGCATTACCTCCATCAACTGAAATGTTATTTAGCAAACCTGTTTATTGACTTCAAAAATAATATTATACTTTCTATATTTTGACAAACAAAAAACAAGGTATATTTCAACCTTGTTTTCTTATTGTTATGCATAAAATGAACTCAGCTTAAAAATAAGTAAAAGTTCTTTTATGTCCGTTTTGGTTGCGGGGGCAAGACTCGAACTTGCGACCTTTGGGTTATGAGCCCAACGAGCTGCCAACTGCTCCACCCCGCGATATATCTGTTCAACAAAATTATTATACCACCATGGTAGTCAAAAGTCAATAGTTAATCAAGAAAAAATATGGAAAAAATTTACTGCACACAAAATATGATAATTTAAAACAAAATACTTGTAGAAAACAGCAAATTTGCTATATAATATAAAAAGGTTTATAGGTAAAACCATTAAAAACCTAAATAGGACACGAAGGAGATAAGATATATAAAAATATATCAAAAATAAAATGCAAGTAAAAAATAGAGGACAAGTAATCACACCAAAAAATATAATCAAAGATATATTAGAATTATCAGACTATAAAGGCGAAAAAATACTAAAAAAACACGTAATGGAAAATAGTTGTGCAAACGGAGCCTTTTTAGTAGAAATAGTAAAAAGATATATAAATGCATACAAGAGAAAAAACAAAACATTAAAAGGAATAGAAGAAGAATTAAGCACATATATACATGGAATAGAAATAGATAAAGAACTACACAAAGAATGTATAAAAGAACTAAATAATTTAGCGAAAGAGCAAAAAATAGGAGAAGTAAACTGGGATATCATAAATGGAAATTCATTAAAAATAGATAAATATAACAATGAAATGGATTATGTCATAGGAAACCCACCATATGTAAGAACACATAATTTAGAAGACCAATATCAAAATGTAAAAAACTCAATTTTTTGTACAAATGGAATGATAGACTTATACATAATATTTTTTGAAGTAGGGCTAAAAATGCTAAAAAACTCAGGAACATTATGTTATATAACACCAAATTCATTTTATACAAGTGTAGCAGGAACAGAACTAAGAAACTATATAAAAACAGAGCAATGCCTAGAAACAATAATGGATCTAGGGCATTATCAACCATTTAAAGAAACCACATATACAACAATCACCAAAATACAAAAAGGAATAAAATTTAAGCACTGCAAATACTACAAATATAGCCAAGAAAGCGAAAGACCAATATATAAAAACATAATAAATTACAGTAAATTATTCATAGACGGCAGAATATATTTAGAAACAAATAAAAAGGGAAGTGCAGAAGTTTTGCAATATAACTCAAAAAGTCTAAAAACAAGAGTAAAAAATGGTTTTGCAACATTATCAGACAAAATCTTTATACAAAATGATTTTCCATTTGTAGAAAATACAATAGATGTAATAAAATCGTCAACAGGAAAATGGGCAAAATGTATATATCCATATGACGAAAATGGAAAAATAATACCATTTGAAAACCTCAACCAAGATGTACAAGAATATCTAATGAATAATAAAGAAAAGCTAGAAAAAAGAAGTATAGACGAGAATACACCATGGTATGCATTTGGAAGAACACAAGCAATAAATGACGTACAAAAACAAAAAATAAGTATAAACACAACAATAAAAGATATAGAATCAATAAAACTAAACCTAATAGAACCAGGACAAGGAGTATATAGTGGATTATACATATTAACAGACAAGCCATATGAATATATAGAAAAAATAATAAAAACAAAAAGATTTATAAAATATATAGAAGGGCTAAATAAATGTAAAAATGCTGGATACTATACATTTTCATCAAAAGATTTAGAAAAATATATAAATTATCACACGGAGGTGATGAATATGGACAATAACAAGTTTCTGAACATCATAAGAGAATCATTTGAAAAATACTTAGAAACAAGTTCAAGAAGCAATGAAAAATTAAAAATACTACATGGAGAAATAGCAAAAGACTTAGCAGATAGATTAGGAGATGGATACAAAGTAAATTCATTAAACACAAAGGGGGGAAAAGAAAAAAATATTCAAGGAGAATATATGGTAAAAAAAGTAGACATTACAATATCAAAAAAAGAAAAAGACATAGCAGGAATAGCTCTAAAATTCATAATGAGCAACTACTGGCAAAATTCCAACAACTATTTTGAAAACATGCTAGGAGAAACAGCAAACATAAGAAGAGCAGGAAAACCATATTATCAAATCTTAGTACTACCAAGCAAACTACCATATTTTAACAAAAGTGGGGAAATAAAAAAATATGAAGAAATAAATCAGGACAGATTAGAAAAATATATAAAATTATCTAAGGAAGATATAAAACAAAATTTATACTGTCCAAATAAAATGCTAATTTACATAGTAGATATACCAATCCCAGGAGAAGATTGCAAGCAAAGAAAAGATTATATAGAGTTTTACCAAAATTTAGATGAATTTCATATTACGAAAAATAATGAAGAGTATGAATTTGGGGATATGGTGGTTTATAATGATTATGAGAGATTTATAAGTGAGATATGTGATGAAGTGGAAAATAATTAGAAATGGAAGAATTCACAAACTGACAATTGAAATAAAATTTAATAAAAAAATGGAAATAAAAAGCTTCTATCGATACATGGTAGGAGCTTTTTTTATAAAATCTTAACATTAAAAAATATTGAGTATGTATAATAAGCAAATAAATTAAAGATAGTTAAAAATGACACCAGGGCATAAAAACTTATTTTGCTTTTAAATTCATTAATATATATCTATTTTAACATATTTATTTTTTTATTCATAAATACATACCCGTAATTTTTTCTGGGTTATATTTAAAACCAGCTTTTTGATAAAAAGATTCATTTCCAGCTGTTGGAGTAAGTTCAATTTGCATTTTTTCACCTTCATGAACATTAGAAGAAATTAAATTTTTTAATTCTTCAACAATTTTTAAACCAATACCGTGTTTCTGAAATTCAGGTTTTACACAAATATCAGTTAACATGCAAACAATGCTATAATCTCCTACAACTCTGCCAATTCCAGCTAATTTACCATCAACAGTTGCTTTTACCATATACATAGTATTTGCCAAAGCATTATCAATTTGCTTTTTAGAATAAGTTTTCCAACCAACGGATTCTACCATTTCTAAAAATTCATCAGATGTTATGTTATAATCAAATTTTATGTCCATAACCAGTCCTCCTATTTAAAATAAATTTTATAGTTTATTGTAATTAAATTTTATTAACATTATTTAGTATAGTGGCTTAATTGTTTATTAGATGTTGTATTGGGATAAATAATATAAGATAATTTAAATATATTATAGAATAATAATTTAATTATTAAAAGGTTAATAAGAAAAAATATTAAATATGCAAAAATATATGTAAAATTAAAAAAATAAGTATAAAAGTATATTACAAAAATATATTTGAAATATTTATACAACAAAAAGCAATAGTAAAAGCTAAAATTTATATTATTGTCGAATTTTATAATCATTTTACAAATTTCGACAAAAAATGCAACAATAAATTGATATTATAATTTAGGGGGAGATAAATGAAAAAAAGTAAAAGAAAAATAATATCAATTTTATTAGTTGTAATAAGTATAATTTCAATAGGAATTAACGCATACGCACATTCAGGCAGAACAGATGCAAATGGAGGGCATAGAGACAATAAAAACAAAAGTGGATTAGGAAGTTACCATTATCATTGCGGAGGTAATCCAGCCCACTTGCATACTAATGGAGTATGTCCATACTCATCAAGTAAAAGTAGTACATCAAGTTCTTCGTCATCAAGTAAAAGTACAAGCACTAGCACAAATACAAGTACAAAAGCAAAAACAGAGCCAAAGAGTACAGTGCCTGCAACAATCGATGTAACAGGAATACAAATAAATGAAAATGTAGAAAGCTTAAAAATAGGAGAAACAAAAATATTGACAGCAGTGATAACACCTGATAATGCAACAAATAAAGAAATTACATGGAAATCAAGTGATGATAGCATAGCAACAATTAGTGCAACAGGAGAGATTAATCCAAAGAAGGCGGGAATTGTGTATATAACAGCAAGTAGTTCTAATGGAAAAACTGATAGTATAAAGATAGAGATTAAAGAAGAGGAAAAAATGGAAAATGTTAATATAACAAAAACATCAGCAGTTGAGGGAAATACGGCTAGTAATAATATTTCGACAAATGATGGAGAAGATTCGAATCCGTTAGGAGGGCTTGCTACATTAGGAATATTAGGTGGTTTAGGATATTGGGGGTATGGAAAGTTTAGAAAGTAAATGTAACGAAAGGGGATAAGCATAAAATAGATTATGAAATAGAATAAAAATTAGTACTCATAACCCGAAGGTCGTAAGTTCGAGTCTTACCCCCGCAACCAAAGTATGTATCACTAGAACTGTAAAGGTTTTAGTGATTTTTTATTGCTTAAAAATTGGTTGCAATAATGCTTGAAAATGGCATTATTATGTCAAATTGGGTAAAAATTGGGTAAAATAACCACCTCAAATGCCCGAAATTCTAATAAAAATTCAATAAAAAATTTGCTAAAAATTTATAATTTTTATAAAAATCTACAAGTAAAAAACTTTTGGGAAAGAGATATAAAATCTCAAAGTTTTTTACTTTTTATATCGTGAAAATTTGTAATTTGTGAAAATTAGAAAAAAGTAAAATTAAGACCTTGTTGGTAATAGTAAGTTTTCTAGTGCATATCCAGCTTTTCTATTATGAGAAAGTAGTGGATGTACATAAAAGTCAAGTGTTGTACTTATTTGCGCATGACCAAGTCTTGCTGAAACAACAGCTATATCAACATTTTGTGCAACTAGTAAACTTGCATTTGTATGTCTTAATCCGTGAAAATTAATTACAGGTAGTCCTATTGTACCTACATATTTAACAAACCATTTACTTATAGAAGAAGGATGCATAGGTTTGCCATCAGCTTGTACAAATAACCTATCAGAATTCGTCCATAATTCGCCATATAGCGATTTTTGATCTTCATACCATAACTTATATTCCTCAAGCAAAGAAATGATAAATTCGGGTATTGCAATCTCTCTAATGGAGCTTTCTGTTTTAGGAACTTTTGTAAATACTCCCATATCTGATAGATACTGACTAGAACGGTTAATACTTATAATTCCATTTCTAAAATCAACATCTTGCCATTCTAATCCCATTAATTCACCTAAACGAACACCAGTAAAGATAGTAAGAATGATAGCAACTTTGTATTTAGTATCTTCTATTGTAAGTTTTTCTAAGTTTTCTAACAATATTTTAGTTTGCTCATCATCATAAGATCTTCTTTTAGGTTTTTTAGCTCTAGGTGGTTGAACACGTTCAGCAGGATTGCTTACAATTAATTGCCAGTAAACTGCTCTATGAAGCATTGCTCTTAATAGTCTGTGATGTTCTAAAATAGTTTTACCAGATAAAGGCTTTTTAGTTTTTGAACCATTGTTACCTTTTTTTCTAACTAATTGAGTATCTCTTTCAAGTAAGTCATAGAATTTCATAATATCAGTTGGTCTTATTTTGTTAATATAGAAATGTCCGAAATATGGTAAAATTCTTGTTTCTAACATTCTACAATATCGTTTGTATGTTGTAGGAGCTAGTTCTTTTGAACCATAATCTCTTTTCCATAATTCAACAAATTCAGAAAATTTAAGAGATTTACCATCTATGACTAAACAGTTTTGTACTTCAGTAACAAATTTTGCTAGTTCAACTTCTGCTTCTTTTTTAGTTCCATGAATAGTTTTTCTGTGTATCATGGGCCTTCCACTTAGGTCAAATCCTTCTGATACTGTTAACCTGTAACTATTTTTTCCTCTTTTTTCTATACTCCCAGCCATTACTTATTTCACCTCCTTTCAAGTATAACTATGGAAGGGAGAGTATTTATGTGTATTATATAGTATTTTTTGATAAATTACCAGCTATTTTTGCTTATTTTTAGCTACTTTCAAAGATTACAATAAAATTCATAAAAGAATATATGAAAAACATAAAGGAACTAAAAGAAATGTAATAAAAAATTAATAAGATATGGTAAAATCATAATTTTTATGATAGAATACAAGACAAATGCACTAAAGAACAAAATAAAAAATAATGCTTAGCGTAAGGGATAGAAATGAATAAGAAAAGAAAGAATAGAATTAGAAAATTTGGAATAAATAAAACAAATAAAATAATGAGACAAAGGCATCGAGAAAAGTACCACCATATAAAGGGGGTTAAAACTGGAAAAAATGCGAAGAAAAGATATATTCCTAATAAAGTTGTTAAATTATTAGATTTAAAAAAGTTTTATCATAAAATAGAAAGAAATAAAAATACTGTTATTATAGAAATTCCACTTAGATTTTCCTTAATTACAAATCCAGAAGAATCGTTAAAAACTTTAAAGAAAATATTTACAGCTATACATGATGAAAAAGTACAAGAATTATTTTTGGATTATTCAAAATGTGAAGAATTGGGCTTATGTGCTTCTTCAGTAACAGATATAATTATACTTAATGGTTATAAATATAGAAGAATATTAAATAAGCCTTTAAATACAAGAGGAAATGTTCCAAAATCCAATGAAGCCAAAGAAATTTTTATAATAAGTGGATTAGTAAAGCATTTAGGAATTTCAAAAATAGAAAATATAAATACTGTTAGATTAGATATAATACAGAATCAGGAACAATCAAAAATGACAGATGAAATTATTCAATACTATGATAAATGTTTAAATACCCAAAATTATCAACTGACGGTACAAGGAAAAAGTAAATTTGCACATATGATAGGTGAAGTTTTAGATAATGTAAGTCAACATGCAGGTGAATTAGCCACTTGGTATGCATCGGGTCACTTTAACATAGATAAAGATAGAAAAGATGGCAAATGTAGATTAGTATTATTTGATTTTGGAGATAGTATTTATGAAGGATTAAATAGAGAAGATACTACAGAATATACAAAAAAACTATTAAAAAATAAAACAAAAGAGCATTATAATATATTTAACAAAAAATGGAACGAAGAACCTTTATGGATGCTATATGTTTTACAATATAATGTTAGTAGAAAAAGAGTAGATGTGAATGATGATAGAGGAAAAGGAACTATAAAATTAATAAATAATTTTATGCATATTGGAAAAAATATGGAGGGCAATAATCCGATAATGGCAATAATAAGTGGAAATGGTTATATTTTATTTGATTCAACATATACATTAAAAGAAGAAATAGTGAATGGCAAAAAAATACCGATAATAGCATTTAATGAGGAAAATGACTTATCTAAAAAACCAGATAGTAAATATGTAAAAAGGATAGATGAAAATTTTCCTGGAACTATGATAAGTATGGAATTTTATTTAGATAAAGAATATATAGAAAAGCAGATGGAGGTAAGAATATGAAAAACATAGATTTAAGTAAGTTAACACAAAATATAAAGGTTATTTCGGGTAGAGATAGAGGAATGGAGCTTAGAGAAAAACTTAAAATAGATGAAAAAGATATAGATGAAGAGATTTATGAATTTGAAATAGCACAAGATGTGTATTCTTTTAATTCTTCGTGCTTTTTGGGCTTGTTTAGTGATAGCATAAAAAAATTAGGAGAGAAAAAATTTAGAGAAAAATACCAATTTAAATGTAGTGAATTAATAAGAATGAATATTGAAGATGGCATAAGAGATGCGGTAAATAAAGCTAATCCATTGGGGTGATAAAAAATGATAAAGAAAATTTTTATAATTGGTATAATTATAATATTTATGTGTATTGGACAAGTGAATGCTACAAATGAAATTGGTGATAAAATAGTCATAGATACAACAAGTTGGACAGATGTTTTAGTAATGGCAATAAGTTTTATAAATTTGATATTTATAGTTGCTTTTTATATTAATGATCAAAAAAACAGAGAAAGTGATCAAAAAATAAATTATAAATTTTTTTGGTACAAAGATTATGTACTAAAAGATGCTATAAATATTATAGAAGAACATATTGATAATTGTAAAAATATATTAGAAGAATGCAAACGATATAAATTGTCTGGTCCTAATGTAGAAGAATATAGTAGATATTTACAAGAGACAACAATATGGAATTTTAATAAATCAAATAATAATACAAAAACAAGATTATCCGAATTGTTGCAAACAATGGGAGGAGATTTATCAGAAGATATTATTGAAGAATTTAGGAATATTCAAGATTTATTTACTGAAAGAATTCAAAATGTAAATAGTGATATTGATAGTTTATATGGAGAAATAGTAGAAAAGAAACCAAATTTAATGAATACATTATATAAATATGGATTAGATATAATAAAATAAAGTCTATACAAAGTAAGTATAGACTTTTTAATTATATATTTTAATTTTCTTTAATCCATTCGAGCAATTCTTCTTCTGAAATTTTATTATTGTTAAATTCCTTTATTTTTTCTTTAGCAAGTTTCTTCCAATTTTCAAAAGCTATTCGAATTTCTTCATCATTAGACCTTTTAACTTGCATTAATCTTCTTTGATAATTGTTTCTATAAAATTTAATTCCTTCAATAGTATTTCTCTTTTTAGAATAAGAATTATTAGCACCAATCATTTTACAAGTTACTTCATTTTCACAATATACAATATCACAATATTTTTCAGTATTTCTAAGTGGAATAAAATATTTACCACAGTTCTTACAAACTTTAATTCTTATACTAGTATTAGAAGCTATTTCAAATAAAGAAATATACAGTATATTGGATAAATATGATGTATGAAAAATAGGACTATCACCTATATTTATTATTCCATTTTCTAAATGTTCTCTAACTATTTTAGGTGTTATAGATTGTGAAGCTATATGGTATATATCATGTGCAAATTGTTGGTAATAATATACTTCTATGTTTGTAGAATATTTAAATAAGTTATTAAAAATAGAATAAGAAAGATACTTTTCTAAAGGTGTATAATTCTTATCTATTGAATTATTATTTAAATTATACATATAGTCTACGCATTGTTTTATCAAATATTGTAATTTCTTTAACTTAGGTTTAACTTTATTAAAAATTGGTTGATAAGTTTCTATAAATTCATCTTCTGTTTTAAAGAATTTTAATGAAGGAATAGATGCATAAAATTCACATAAAATAGAGAAACCATAAAAACAGAAGAAAGTACGATAAAATGTTTTAAAAGACGCAAAATTCGCATTAAGAAATTTTATTAAAAAAGTTCCATAACTTTCTTCAAAAGGCTCTAATAAAGTGGCTGAGGAAAAATAAATCTCTTTATCGTTCTTAGAATCATTAAAAAGTATATTTAAGAATCTATTACTTTTATCATGATAAAAAGTAGTTTTATACAAAGAAATTGAAGTTGTATAAAACTCTTTTCTTTTTTCCCTATTAAACCAAATGTTAAAGTAATCTTTTATTGGAATATTATCTTCTCTTAACATATAAACACCTCAAAATATAAATTGCAATACATATTATAAAATAAAATTGCTAACAAAGTATCTTAATTATACAAAAATATAGTGAAAAATGCAATAAAAATTACAAATCAAAAACCATATAACTATTGAAAACACTATAAAAGAAGAAAATAAAATAAAAAAATTAAAAAGTTTTAAAAAATAGCACAAGATTTTATGGTTGTACTGAGCTTTATAGTAGAAGGGAGGGAGAAAATGAATTTTTAAACGATAAAGAGAGGAGGAAGCATTATGATGAATAATCAAATTCAAAGAACTACACTAACAATGAAAGAAGCATCAGAGTATTTGGGTATTTCATATTGGTTAATTAATCAACTGGTAAGGAAAAAACAAATTCCGTACTGTAAAGTTGGTGGAAAATATTTATTTAGAGTACAAGCACTAGACGAATATTTAAGAAATATGGAATTACAATCTATGCTTTAAATTTTGAAGAAAGAGAGGAAAGGAGGCAATGTATAAGTTACAATGGTTAAAAATTGATGCAAATTTATTTGCAAATAGGAAAATTCTAATATTACTTAAAGAACCTGATGGAGATACATATATTAGAGTCTGGATACAATTATTAATTATTGCTATGGAATGTAATAAAGAAGGAAATTTAGTAATAGGTGAGAATAAACCAATGACAATTGGATATTTTTCAAAGATTATGGGAAAGTCTTTTGAAAAAATGGAAGAAATAATTAAAAAATTTTTAGAATTAGAAATGATAATTCTAGAAAATGAAGTTTACAAAATTAAAAATTGGAATAAATATCAAAGTATTGAAACATATGAAAAATATAAAGAACAAGGAAGATTAAGGCAACAAAGATATCGTGAAAAATTAAAAAGTGAAAATGGAAAAAGTAACGTTACAGTAACGTTATGTAACGGAGAAGAAGAGAATAAAGAAAATAAAAGAAAAGAAATAAGAAAGGAAGAAGAGAACACAAATGGATTTAGAAAATACGAAATGTAATTCTAAAGAGGAGATTTTCCACAATAAATGCAAATTTTGTGGAAAAGATTTAAAAGCAATAGGCTTAGATTATTTATATGCAAATATACCATTAAGTTCAATAGAATATGAAAGATGCGATTGTAAACAGTCAAAGGATTATTGGGAAGAAGTAGATTTAAAAGAAGAAAAACAAAAGAAAAGGAAACAATTTGAGCAAATGACTAGACAATTTTATATACAAAATTATATTAACAAACGAATACAAGATTATCAATTTGAAAACTTTATAATAACAGAAATCAATAAGAAAGAAGTAGAAATTGCAAAAGATTTTACAGAAAAATGTATTAATAAAAATCAAAAAAATGGGCTTATTATTACTGGAAAATCAGGAACTGGAAAGACACATTTAGCAACAGCTATTTTAAATAAACTAACTGAAAAAGATATATTAGTTTTAATGGGAAGACTAATTGTATTGCTGGATGTAATTAAAGATACTTTTAAAGATTTTTCTAGTAAAGAAAAAGACATAATAGAATTGTATTCTAAAGTTGATATGCTTATAATTGATGATTTAGGAACAGAAAGAATTAGAAGTTGGGCACTAGAAAAATTATATACAATTATAGAAAATAGAAATGAAAATAAATTACCAATTATAGTAACAACTAGATTTAATAAAGAAAGCTTACTAGATAGATTTTGTCAAAGTGAAGATGAAGAATTATCAGAAGCTGTTATTCAAAAGTTGTATCAATTTTGTTATGGAATTGAACTGAAAAAGTATGATCAAAATGAAAAAGAAAAAGTTAGCAAAAGCGACTAAACTAAATACTAACTTAATCCAAAAACTAAAATTATTATAAAATATTTATAAACAAAAGTAAAGAGTATTTTAAACTAAAAAAGTTTAAATATTTTAGAAAATTTTTAATACAAAAGAAGAAAAGTGATATAAAAAATATCCCTCGGAGAGCAAAAAAGGTTTTAGGGCATTTTGCCCTAAGCAGCTAAAACGGTGTCAAAACACCATGCTGGCGAATATTAGGTACTAAAAAATACTACCCAATATTCGAGCAAAATAAATTTTGCAAATTCTTAATGCTACGTAAACTAGCATTAAGAAATTTTTATATATAGGAAGTGAAAAAAATGTATGTTAATTCGGAACAGGCGTTAGATAGTGTTTTCTTATCATACGATAAAATATTAAAGAAATTACATCTACTTGGATTAACTACTAAAAAAGGTAAAGAAATAACAGAATTAGATTTAAGAAAAGCAATAGATGTTATGTTAGAAAAGCATCCAACTTGTAGATGGAGAAGTGAGAAAATAAAAAGCAGAAAATATTTTATTTTGACTGAAGGATATTATTGGTTATTAAATGTATATTTTCAAAAAGAAAAATCATTAATTGATGCAGATATAGATTTTTTTGAAGATAGAATTAAACAATATGAGGAACTATTAAAAGTGGAGAATAATCAAAATTGGTGGAATAAAAACATGGATATAAAACAACTATGCAAATATTTTGATAGAAAAGAAATTACGATAAGAAAATCAATTAAGAAAATGTGTGATAGTGGATTTGAACAGTATAAATTTTTAATTAATAACAAAGTTGTTATTTCTAGTAAAGGTATTGAATGGCTAAGTAAAAATGTTTTTAAACAAAAATATTTAGAACTATTGGAAAAATATAAGATGGAGTTAACAGAGTTATATATTGAAAAAGGATATATTTATGATGAGTATTTTGGAAGAAATTAAAAAGAATAAAAGGATAAAATTGTAAAAAAATGAGGTAAAATGTAGAATGTTTTTTACTTTTATGATAAAATAACTTCGGATAAATAAAAATTATCGGAAGTTATGGGGGAACGTTTATGGGAATAGAAGAACAATTATCTGAGGAAGATATAAGAAACATGTATATAACACCGGCTTTGACCAAAAAATGGAGTCTGGAAAAGCAAATTAGAAGTGAAGTTTATTTTACTGCTGGAAGAGTAATTGTAAGAGGAAATATGTCTGCAAGAAAAAAAGGAGAAAAAGCAGATTATATATTATATTATAATAGTTCTAAACCTATTGCTGTGGTAGAAGCTAAAAAGAATACGCTATCAGTAGGAGCAGGAATGCAACAAGCAATGAATTATGCAAAAATTTTAGATATTCCTTTTGCGTATTCAACTAATGGAAAAGCTTTTTTAGAACATGATTTTTTAACTGGAAAAGAGCGAGAAATTTCAATGGATGAATTTCCTTCTCCAGAAGAATTGTGGAATAGATATAAGATAGGGAAAAATCTTACATTGGATGAAGAAAAAATTATTAATGAACCATATTATTATGCCCCAGGAACAAATAAACCAAGATACTATCAAAGGATAGCAATTAATAGAACATGTGAAGCGATAGCAAGAAATCAAAAAAGAATACTATTAGTTATGGCTACAGGTACTGGAAAAACATTTACAGCTTTTCAAATTATACATAGGTTAAGAAAAGCGGGATTAAAAAAGAAAATACTTTATTTAGCAGATAGAAATATGCTTATAGATCAAACTATGAGTCAGGATTTTCAACCATTTAGTAATATAATGACTAAAGTAGAAAATAGAAAAATGGACAGCTCTTATGAAATATATATGGCATTATATCAACAACTTACTGATGGACAAGGGACAGATATATTTAAAAATTTCCAGAGAGATTTTTTCGATTTAATTATTGTAGATGAATGCCACAGAGGGAGTGCAGCTGACGACTCAAATTGGAGAAGAATATTAGAATATTATAGTAGTGCTACTCAAATTGGTTTAACTGCGACTCCAAAAGAAGATAAGGAAGTATCTAACATAAGCTATTTTGGAGAACCAATTTATACATATTCACTAAAACAAGGAATAGATGATGGGTTTTTAGCTCCTTATAAAGTTATAAGAGTTAATTTAGATAAAGATTTAGTTGGATATAGACCAGAGGCAGGTAAGACTGATGTAAATGGTAATATCATAGATACAGATGAGACATATTATCAAGCTGATTTTGACAAGAAAATAATTATAGATGAAAGAACACAAGTAGTAGCAAAAAGAGTTACTGAGTTCTTGAAGAATACAAATAGATATAATAAAACAATAGTTTTTTGTATCGATATAGAACATGCTGAAAGAATGAGACAAGCATTAGTTAATGAAAATTCAGATATGATGTTAGAAAATCCAAATTATATTATGCGAATTACAGGTGATAATCAAGAGGGAAAAGATCAATTAGAAAATTTTATAGATGTTGAAGAAAAATATCCAACAATTGTAACAACTAGCAAATTGTTAACAACGGGAGCTGATTGTAAAACCTGTAAATTAATAGTGTTGGATTCTAATATTAATTCAATGACAGAATTTAAACAAATTATTGGTAGAGGAACTAGAATTAGGGAGGATTTTGGTAAAACATATTTTACAATATTGGATTTTAGAAATGCAAGTAGATTATTTAGTGATCCTGACTTTGATGGTGAACCAATTTCAATAAAAGTAGTAAAACCTGGTGAACCAATGCCAACAGAAGATGAAGACAAAATTGAAAATAGTGGCGATGATACTAAACCTACTGATAAAAATAATGTAGATATAAATCATCCCGGAAAAACAGTTAATACGAATACAAAAATTAGAGTTAATGGTGTAGATGTAAATATCTATAATGAGATATGTTCATATTATGATAAAGATGGAAAATTAGTAACCGAATCATTGAAAGATTTTAGTAAAAGAAGTATTTTAAACGAATATGCTTCATTAAATGATTTTATTAATAAATGGAATTCAACAGATAGGAAGCAAGCAATACTAGATGAATTAAAGGAACAAGGAGTATTACTTGATGAACTACGAAAAGATGTAGGAAATGAAGATATCGGAGATTTTGATTTGATTTTACATATTGCTTATGATAAAAAACCTCTTACCAGATATGAAAGAGTAAATAAAGTATTAAAAAAAGGATATTTATATAAATATTCTGAGATGGCTCAAAATATTTTAAAAGATTTATTAGAAAAATATAGTGATAATAATGAATTAGAACTTACTGATACCAAAATATTACAATTAAAACCATTTGAGGGGTATGGATCTCCAATGGAAATTGTAGATGTATTTGGAGGAAAAGAGAAATATATAGAAGCTGTGGAAGAATTAGAAGATGAATTATATGCAAGTTAGGAGAAAGAATAATGGGAATAGGAAATATATTAAAAAGACTACAAGATATCATGAGAAATGATGAAGGAGTAAATGGAGATGCACAACGATTAGAACAAATTGTATGGATATTGTTTTTAAAAGTGTATGATGCTAAAGAAACACAATGGGAATTTGATGACGAAGGATATGTCTCAGTAATTCCAGAAGAATTAAGATGGAGAAATTGGGCGGTAGATAAGAAAGATGGGAAAGCATTGACAGGTGAAGAATTACTTAATTTTATTAATAATGAATTGTTTCCAAGATTAAAGAACTTAGATATAGATGCAGACACACCGATAAAAAAGGCAATTGTAAAATATACATTTACAGACATTAATAATTATATGAAAAATGGTATATTACTAAGACAAGTAATCAATATTATTGATGAAATAAAATTTACTAACCCTAATGAAAGACATGAATTTAACGAAATCTATGAAACTATGTTAAAAGAGTTACAAAGTGCAGGAAATGCAGGAGAATTTTATACTCCTAGACCAGTTACTAACTTTATGGTAAATATGATAAAGCCTAAATTAGGAGAAAAGATTGCAGACTTTGCTTGTGGTACAGGAGGATTTTTAACTTCAGCTTTAGATTATTTAAAAGAGCAAGTAAAAACAGCAGAGGATTTGGATTTATATAATGATTCAATATATGGTGTAGAAATGAAATCATTACCATATTTATTGTGTATTACTAATTTATTGCTACATGACATAGATAATCCTAAAGTAGAGCATAGAAATAGTTTTGATAGAAACATAAAAGATTATTCTGAAGATGAGAAATATGATGTAGTATTAATGAATCCACCTTATGGGGGAAATTTGTTGAAAGAATATTTAGTTAATTTTCCATCAAATTTAAGAGGATCAGAAACAGCAGATTTATTTATAGCATTAATCATGTATAGACTTAAGTCTTTTGGAAGAGCGGCAGTAATACTTCCAGATGGATTCTTGTTTGGAACAGATAATACTAAAATAAATATAAAAACAAAACTACTAAAAGAATTTAATTTACATACTATAATTAGATTACCAAGTTCTGTTTTTGCACCATATACATCTATAACAACTAACATATTATTTTTTGATAAATCAATGCCAACAAGTGAAATATGGTTTTATAGATTGGATATGCCAGAGGGATACAAGAATTTTTCAAAAACAAAACCAATAAAAAATGAGCATTTTAAAGAAGTAAGCGAGTGGTGGGATAATAGAAAAGAAATTATAGACGAAAAACAAAACGAGGAATCTACTACAACTTATAAATCTAAATGTTATTCAGTAAAAGAAATAATTGAAAATGGATATAATTTGGATTTGTGTGGATATCCTCATGAAGAAGAAATAATATTAGAGCCTAAAGAATTAATTGCAAAGTATCAAAAAGAAAGAGCTAAATTGAATGCGGAAATTGATAAAATTTTAGAAGAAGTAAGTAAATTATTGGAGGAAGACTAATGACTGCTCAAGAATTAAAAAATTCAATTCTTCAATTAGCAATACAAGGAAAATTAGTAAAGCAAGATCCGAATGATGAACCAGCAACTGTATTGCTTGAAAAAATAAAAGAAGAACGTAAAAAATTAATCAAAGAAAAGAAAATAAAAAAAGAAAAATACTCAGAAATATATAAAGATCCTTCAGATAATCATTATTATGAGAAGTTTGAAGATGGTACTATAAATGATATCACAGAAGAAATTCCTTTTGATATTCCTGATACTTGGAAATGGGTTAGATTAAAGAATATTGCAAGATTATTTTCTGGGTATGCTTTTAAGGGACAAGATTTGACAGATACAAAACAAGTAAGAGTAATTAGAATATCAGACTTTGATGACAATAGATTAAAAAATAACAAAATTGTAAGAATAGATGAAAATAAAATTTATGATAAATTTATTATAGAAAATAATAGTATTTTATTAGCGATGACAGGTGGAACTGTCGGAAAAAGTATTTTGTTAAAAAATATTAAAGAAAAAATGTATTTAAACCAACGTATTGTGTCTATTAGTCAATTGTATTCTTTTATATGCATTGATTATTTAGATCTTAACATCCAATCACCATATATACAGCAACTCATAAATGATAATAAAAATTCAACTAATGATAATATTTCTATGAATTTAATTAATAACTTTTTAATACCATTACCGCCATTTAATGAACAACAACAAATCATAAATAAGATAGAAAACGTTTTACCATATATTGAAAAATATAATTTTGTATATAGTAAATTAACAAGATTAAACAATTCATATAAAGAAGAATTAAAAAAATCAATCCTACAATATGCAATACAAGGGAAATTAGTACAACAAGATCAAAATGATGAACCAGCAGATATTTTAATTAATAAAATTCTAAGCGAAAAACGTGAATTAATTAAATCTAAACAAATTAAAAAAGAAAATTTATCTGTAATTTATAAAAATAATACAGATAATCAATTTTATGAGAAGTTTGATGATGGTACTATTAAAAATATTACAGAAGAAATACCTTTTGAAATTCCAGATAATTGGGCTTGGACTAGACTTGAAAATCTAACAACCAAACAAATAAAAAGGGGAAAATCACCTAAATATATTAATAAGAGCAATGTATATGTCTTTTCACAAAAATGTAATCAGAAAGATGGAATAATTTCATTAGAACAGTCTAAATTTTTAGATGAAAAGACTTTAAAGAAATATGATGATACAGATTACATAATTAAATCGGATATTGTTATAAATTCAACTGGTAATGGCACCTTAGGTAGAATAGGAATTATAAAAGATAGAAATATATATTCCAATAAAGTTGTTACTGATTCTCATGTTACTTTGGTACGAGTATTTGATGAGATAGAAGCTGATTACATATTCTACTTTTTAAAATGTAATCAAAAATATTTAGAATTGAAAGCAACCGGATCAACAAATCAAACAGAATTAAGCCCCGAAGTAATAAAAAAAATGATGGTTCCTTTACCTAATAATATAGAGCAACAAAAAATTAAAAACAAAATAGAAAAAATATTTAACACGATAAAAACAGCTGAATAGACAGCTGTTTTTTTACCAATCAATTATTTTGTTTACAATTTCTTGCTGCTCTGTACTAGTTCTTCTTAAATATATTCTAGTTGTTTCGATACTTTCGTGCCCCATCAAATCTGCTAAAAGCGATATATCATTAAATCTATCTAAAAAACTCTTAGCAAATCTATGTCTAAAAGAATGAGGATATATTACTTTTGGATTTAAGCCATATTTTATACCAAGTTTTTTTAATTCTCCGCTAATTCCCCTAGCTGTTATACGGTTTCCATATTTATTTTTAAATATAAAGCCTTCTGTAAGATTACTTTTATCAAACCATGATAAAGCTTCTTTTTGTAGTTTTTCCGGTATATATATTCTTCTTAATTTTCCACCCTTAGAATATAAATCAAAATATCCTATCTTTACATGTTCAACCTTAAACTGAATTAATTCACTAATTCTAGCACCAGTTGCTGTAATAAATCTTATAACAAAATACCAATACATTTCTTTATCATTTTTTAGACATTTTTTAAAATATTCATAATCAGCTTCACTTATAACATTTTCCAAAAAGTTCTTTTGTTGCAATTTTAGTAATGGTAGCCTTAAATGGTCTTTTTTTAAATATTTTAAGTAAGTATTTATTGCTTGAATTCTTAAATTTACAGTCTTAATTTTATAATTTTCAACTAGAAATGTTTTATATGCTTGTAAATTTTTTTTATTAATTATTAAATATTTTGATTGGTAT
Source organism: uncultured Clostridia bacterium (assembly GCA_944387495.1). Classification (GTDB taxonomy): domain Bacteria; phylum Bacillota; class Clostridia; order TANB77; family CAG-508; genus CAG-269. The sequence continues at coordinate 36,011 of CALXFD010000004.1, forward strand.
TGATTAACTGTAAATAAGTAAGACTTAATAGTATTTTGTGAAAGATTTCTTTTCCTTAAATATTCTTCAAAACTGAATGCCATACTGAAACCCTCCTTTCCAATATGGCATTATATAAAATTATATTATTGAAAACAAAGTATTGAGCTTTTTTGTGATTTTTAATTGTTCGTTATGAGGCGGAATTGCTATTAATGTTTTAGCTATGTCTTTCATAACCCAATTTTTATTTCCAACCCCTTTTGTATTTTCTTTACATTGTTTTTGAACCAGTGGCGATAAGATTAAATTTTTTAAATATTCCCTATCTATATATTCATTATTGAATTTTAATAAAGCTAGACTAACAAATAAGCTAAATTCTATGTCGGTTTCTACTATAACAGGTATTCCTGTTGTTCCGACTTTACTTAAAATAATGTCTCCTTTCTGAGGATTACATCTTTGAAATAATATTTTGTGTTCTTCTTTTGTAATGTGCTTTGTATTGTCTAATTTTAATGTTCCAGAACTTATATCTTTAACAGAAATAAAAGGAACACCATTTTCTACATATTTAGGAGTTTTATGCGTTCCATCAGTTAATTTTGTTAAAATATTTACTATTCTAGTCCAAGCCCAATTATCTGGAATTTCAAAAGGTATTTCTTCTGTAATATTTTTAATAGTACCATCATCAAACTTCTCATAAAATTGATTATCTGTATTATTTTTATAAATTACAGATAAATTTTCTTTTTTAATTTGTTTAGATTTAATTAATTCACGTTTTTCGCTTAGAATTTTATTAATTAAAATATCTGCTGGTTCATCATTTTGATCTTGTTGTACTAATTTCCCTTGTATTGCATATTGCAATATTGATTTCTTTAAATCTTCTTTATAATTATTATTTATTTTTTCTAATCGCTCATATATATCATCATATCTGCTTATATATGGCAATAAATTTTCATATTTTTCTATAATACGTTGTTGTTCTTTTAGTGGTGGTATAGGAATTAAGAATTTTTTTAACCACCCAGTATTTAAATTTTTCTGAGCAGCTCCTTTTACATTTCTATTTATTTGTTCCTGAAAAAGTAAAGATTCCATCCATAATACAATATAGTGTTTATTCATTATATCTAAATGGTCTCTGAAAAATCCTAAACTCACAAAAATACAAAATTCTTCATCTGTTTCAATTATTTGAGGTTTACCCATAGTTCCAACTCTACCAAACAATATGTCACCTTTATGTGGTTTACTACCATAAGAAGCTTTGTCATATGTTTCTCGACTTACCTTTTTAGCTTTTGAAAAATCAATTTTTCCACCAGAAATATCTTTTACAGATAAGAAATATACTCCTTCGCTTGTATAATCTGGTTTATATGTAAAACCTAAATTTATTTCTTCAAAATTTTCAATTCTACACCATTTCCAAGTATCAGGAATATCAAAAGGAATTTCTTCTGTGATATCATTTATAGTACCATCTTCAAACTTCTCATAATAATGATTATCTGCATTAATATAGTATTTCTTAGGAAAATATGATATAATTCACTGGAATGGAGGAAGAAAATGTCAAATTTAAAAGCAGCAGATATACTTATAATTCAAAAGATGATAGAAAAGAAAACAAAGGATAAAGGATTAGTATGGGATTTTACTAATGCTTCATTTAATGACTTTGTAGAATCATATACTGGATTAGATATATATGATGACAAATATATTGCAGAAGATGGTGGTTCAAAAATGAAACGTTTAAAAATGTTCTTAAAAGTAGAAGAAAACACCTATGTAATAATGTTGCTACAAGGAATTAGTGAGTATGGTAAAAAGAGAAAGTATCTTTGTAAAAGCAATATAGAAGAATTAGAAAGATATATAAGAAAATTGAAAAAACTTGAAAAAAATTTAAAATTTGACAAAAGTATATTTAAGAGTGAAAAAAGAGTAGAATTATTAATAAATGATATAAATGAAAAAGTGGCAAAAAAGCAATTTGAACTAGCAATAGATAGAGTTCATACATTTTTTAAAGGATATATAGAAATAATATGTGAAAGTAAAGGAATCAGCATACATGATAAATCATTAGATGCTTTATATGGTGAATTGCTGAAATATATTCATGATAATGAGATTATAGAAGAGGGAGTTACTAAAGACATATTATCATCTTCAAAAAAAATAATGAAAAGTTTTGATTATGCTAGAAACAATAGGTCTTTTGCACATACAAATGATATAATGAAACAAAATGAAGCAGAATTTCTATGCTTGTATATTATAGATTTGTATAAATTTTTAAGTAAAATTAACTTGGAGAAAGATAGCTCAATTGAATAAATAAAATTAAGAATAATCTAATATTTAAATATTTTATTATTCTGATAATTTATGTGTAAAGTAATTGATACAGTTATTTTAATAGAAATATATATAATTAAAAATTTATTAATATTGAAAAGAAGTATTTAAAAATATAGATTTTATAAAGGAGTTAATAAATGATATTAAAAGAGAATAATGAATTAAAACAAAAAGATTTTAAGAATGAAAAAGAATTACAGATATTTTTTGAAAGAAATATTGAAACTATATTGGGTTATAAACTTATTGATACTGAATTTTCAGTAGGAAATTTTAGAATTGATTCATTGGCTTTTGATGAAGAGACTAAATCATTCAGAATAATTGAATACAAGAATGTGAGAAATGCTTCTTTAGTTGACCAAGGGTATACATATTTAAAATTGATGCTTGAAAGAAAAGCAGATTTTGTACTTCAATATAATATAAAGACTAAATTATCTTTAACTATTAAAGACATTGATTGGAGCCAATCAAGAATCATATTTGTTTCACCAATATTTACGGTATATCAATTAAATGCTACGGATTTTAAAAATATTCCAGTGGATTTAGTAAAGGTAACAAGATATGAAGAAAATATTGTAGAAATTGATTTTATAAAAAAGATGAGTAATGTAAAAATACAAGATATCCAAACTGATTCGATACAAAATGAAGTTAATAATGAAATTATTGTATATACCGAAGAAGAGCATTTATCTAAAGTCTCAGAGAATATAAGAAATATATATGAAAAACTAAAAAATAGAATATTAGAATTAGATGATATAGATGTTGAAGCCAAGAAATTATATATAGCATTTAAAGGATCAAGAAATATTACAGATATAGAATTTCATAAAAACAAATTAAAAATTTATATAAATATGAAAAAAGACAGTTTAAATGATCCTTTAAAGATAGCTAAGGATATAAGTAACAAAGGACATTGGGGTAATGGAGACTATTGTGTTGAAATAAACAATGAAGATGATATAGATAATATTATTCCATTAATAAAACAATCTTTAAAATTAAATAAAAAATAGATAAAATAAAGCAAGATTTTTGCTTCTATTATGGAAATTATGGGAAACATTATTTTAAAAACTTTCTTTTTTGGAAATAATATGGTATAATATATTATAGAGAAAAGGAGAGTTTTTATTATGTTAGGAGAAAAAATTAAAAAATATAGAGAAGAAAAGAAAATGACTCAAGTAGAAGTTGCAGACGTATTAGGAGTAAAACCAGCTACAATATCTAAATACGAGGCTGGAACTTTAGAGCCTAATATTGAGTCATTAAAAAAGTTAGCTGAATTATTTGAAGTTTCAGTTGATGAATTATTAAAAGAAGATGAATTTGATGTTTCTAAAATTAATGTATTAGAAGTATTAAGAGAGCAAAAAAAAATGAAACTAAAAGGGAACTTGTATCATAATACACAGATAATTTTTGCGTATAATACAAATCACATTGAAGGAAGCAAACTAACAGAAGATCAAACAAGATACATTTATGAAACAAATACTTTATTAACAGAAAAAGAATCAATTACAAATTTAGATGATATTATTGAAACTGCCAATCATTTTAAATTAGTTGATTATATGTTAGATGTAGCTGATAAAGAGCTAACAGAAGAAATGATTAAAGAATTTCATAAAATATTGAAAGAGGGAACATCAGATAGTAGAAAAGACTGGTTTAATGTTGGTGATTATAAGAAGTTGGCAAATGAAGCAGGAAATATGAAAACGACATTACCTAAAAATGTACAAAAAGATATGGTAAAACTAATGCAATGGTATAATTCATTAGGAAAAGTAACGATAGAAGATATAATAGAATTTCATTATAGGTTTGAATGTATTCATCCATTTCAAGATGGAAATGGTAGAGTAGGTAGAATTATAATGTTTAAGGAATGCTTAAAAAACAATATTATTCCATTTATTATATTAGATAAATATAAATTATTTTACTATAGGGGATTAAGAGAATATAAGACTGAAAAAGGTTACTTAATAGATACTTGTTTAAATGCACAAGATCAATATACAGAAATGATTAAATATTTTTTGAGATAATTATTAAAAGGAGAAGAGTTATGAATGATTTAATAGTTTTAAATAATAATGATATAGCAAAGAATTTAACAGAATATGATGAGAAAATGTTAAATATATATAATTATCTAGGTTTGCCAACAGAAAATATACTAGTTGGTGTTGAGGAAAGAAAAAAAGTTTTTAAGAATATTGAAGATGTAGTTGACCTATTAGAGCCAGATATTGCTATAAAATCCACTTATATATCAAAGTTTTTATCTGCAGTAAGTGCCGGATTATTTGATGCTGCATTAAATTATTTGTGGGATGAAACTGTTAACCAATTGAGATACAGAATAGCTCAATATGATATACAATATTTTTTCGATTTAGCAGTGACATCGGATAAAAGAAATAAATTATCAACGGAAGCTGATTTAGTAAAGATAGATGATAGCGAATTAATACAAGGAGCAAAAGAAATAGGATTAATATCTGACATAGGATATCGCATGCTAGATAATATAAAATTTATGAGAAACTGGGCAAGTGCAGCTCATCCTAATCAAGTAGAGTTAACAGGTCTTCAATTAATTTCATGGCTTGAAACATGTATAAAAGAAGTAATATCATTACCATTATCTAATATTAGTATTGAGATTAGAAAACTTCTCTATAATATAAAAAATAATGAAATAACTGACACAGAAGCAGAAATAATAAGTGAATTTTTTGGAGATTTAACATTTGATAAAGCAGATTCACTTTGTAATGGATTTTTTGGAATATATTGTAGAGAAGATACGACTATTGAAACAAGAAGAAATATAAAGATGTTATTGCCAAAACTATGGAATATAGTTTCAGAGGAAAATAAATGGAATTTAGGTATTAAGTTTGGTAAGTTTCAGGTAAATAACGATCAAAATGAAGCAAAATTGGCTAGAGAATTTTTACAAATTGTAGATGCAGAGTCATATTTGCCAGAAAATATAAAAGTTGCCGAATTAAAAATTGAATTAGAACATTTATACATAGCACATAATGCACCGATGAATAATTTTTATTTGGAACCTCCATATGCAGAGCATATAAAAAGGCTGTTAGGAAATAATTCAGTTCCTGCTCCTATAAATGATTATTACATAAAAGTTATAATAGATGCATTTTTAACTAATGGAAATGGTATATGTTGGGGAGCAGATACAATTTATAGAGAGTTAATAAATAAATTTTCACAAAGACAGTTTTTGTTAGCAGTTACTTCTTTTTCAACTGATAAAATATCCAGTAAACTACAGTTTACTTTATGCGTAAAGCAGTATAAAGAGCTATTAAAGATAGCAAAAGAAAATGTAACTTCACCATTATTTATTGAATTAATAAATGAATTAGAGGGTTACAATAGTAGCTTACCTGAGTTGAGAAAAAATGAAAAGCTTATGCAAAAAATTCAACATTTAAGAAATATTATTAAATAGAAAAATTAATTTTTCACTAATTTGAAAAAAGTACCTAAAAATCCAAAGTTTTTTCAAAATTTTGAAAAAACTTTGGATTAATTTTAACTATTAATCAATACAACCAATAATCAATTCAACTCCATCACAAAAGCCATTCCTATAATACTTCTCATTCCAATAAACAATATAATCTAAAAAGCTAGAATTAAGCAATTCAAGTTGCTTTTCTACAAATTTTCTATTCTGTTTAGGAATACTATTTAAAATCTTCTCAGAAATTTCATCAAATTTAACAGTATGTTTTCTATCTTCATCATTAACAAAAGCAAGATTTGTTTCCTCTCTAAAATCTAACCAATCTTTTAAAATATCATCATTAACTTCTCTAAAATTATTCATAATCTAAATCCTCCAAAATTAAAATTTTTATCAATAAAAATATTCTTTATAAGAGCCCAAACTCTAAGAACAAATGTACTACACCTATTGGGTAAAAATTGGGTAAAATTTTCTCAAAAAATGCCCTAAAAATGCACAAATGTTCTGTAAAGCAAAACTCTCGTAAATAGCTAAATACCAACAAAAACTCTAATTTTCACAAACTTACAAAAAAGGCCTAAGTCTTGCTCATAACCCGAAGGTCAAAATTCAAATATATATGCCATACCTAAATAAACGAAAAATCCTTAAAAAAGTTTACCCATGACTCCATTCCATTCTTCCACAACCAATGATATAATTACAAAAAAACAAGGAGCCAATAAAAAATGCCAAACATCGAAAAATACTATAACAACACCGAATTTACTACCCCAAAAGCCAATGTAAAATACTTCATCGAAAAAATACAACCACCACCAGGCAAAGCCATAGAATTAGGTTGTGGAGCAGGAAATGAAACCGTATACCTAATAAAAAACAACTGGAAAGTGCTAGCAATTGACAGAGAAGATGTAGAACAAAGAATAGCAAAAAGGCTAAATGCAAATGAAAGAGAAAAATTCAAGTTTAAAAAAGAAAACTTTGAAAACATAAAACTAGAAAAAACGAATGCAATCATAGCAAATGATAGCCTACCATTTTGCCAAAAAACAAAATTCCAAGAATTATGGAACAAAATAAAAGAAAACATATTAGAAGGAGGATATTTTGTAGGCAATTTCTTCGGAATAAATGACAGCTGGAAACCTCTAAGAACTGAAATGGTATTTTTAACCAAAGAACAAGTAATAAATTTATTTACAGATTTTGAAATTATAAAACTTAAAGAAATAGAAAAAGATGCAGTTACAGGCTTAGGAAAAATGAAACATTGGCATATATTTGAAATAACTGCAAAGAAAAAGTAGGAGATAATTATGAAAGTTTTAACAATAAAGCAACCATGGGCAACATTGATTATGCAGAAAGATAAAGAGTATGAATTTAGAAGTTGGAAAACTCAATATAGAGGCGATTTACTAATACATGCAGGTAAAGGAATTGATAAAGAAGCATTAAATAGATTAAAAAAATATTTACCAAAAGAATTGCCATTAGGCAAAATATTAGGAAAAGTTAAGCTGGTAGATTGTATAAAATGTGATAAAGAATTCAGAGATATGTGCCAAAGAAAGAATAAGGATATATATTCTAAAAGTATATTCAAAGAAGAATATGCATGGCAATTAGAGGATGTAGAAGTTTTTGAAGAACCAATAGAGGCAAAAGGAAAATTGAGTTTATGGGAATTTGATATGGGAGGAAATTCATGAATAATAAAAAATATGATGAAAGTAAAGCAAAAGAAGAAAATATAATGAATGAAATAAAAACAACTATTAATAATACAAATGAAGATAATGTTAATAAAATCAATTGGACAAAAGTATGGAGTAAGAAATATCCTGTATTAAATACCTATCAAGAACAAGTTGATATAGAAAAATATGCAAAAGAAATTAGAAGATTATTAGACCAATTAAAACAAGACTATAATTATAGTGAGCTAGATGCAATGCTAGTGTTAAAAGATATATTAGCAAATGTATGGAAAAATAGAAAATCTATTTAAAATGAAAGAAAGGATATGTTTATAAAATCTTAAATTAAATAAAGTTTTTAAACATATCATACGAGGTAAAAAATATATGAAGTTAGAAATATCTAATAAAAACAAAGTAGATGAAATAATATTTGTTACACATAATAAAGGAAAAATTGCTTCTGCACAAAGAGCATTAAAAAATGTAAATTTAAAAATATTTGAATATGAATTAGAAGAGCCAAGAAGTGATGATATAAAATATATATCTAAATACAAAGTAGAACAGGCATATAAAATTGTAAATAAGCCTTGTATATCACTAGATTGTGGATTTTGGATTGATGAGTTAAATGGTTTCCCAAGGGCTTTTGTTAATTTTGCACTAGAAACTATTGGAATTCAAGGAATTTTAAAATTAATGGAAGGAAAAGATAATCGAAAATGCAGATTTACAGAGTGCCTATCTTATTATGATGGAAATGAACTTAAACAATTCATGGGATATCATGAAGGATTTTTATCAGAAAAAGTATTAGGAAAAGATACTAGTGATAAATGGTCAGAGTTGTGGTACATTTATATTCCTTATGGATATGACAAAACTTTGGCTCAGATGACAGAAGAGGAGAGAGAAAATAGAATAAGAAATAAATCTGTAAATTCAATGGAAGAATTTGCAAAGTGGTATGAAGAAAATCGATAGTTAACAAAATGTAAAAGATAATAGGAAATGATAAACTATAAAAATAATTAAGAAAAATACAAGTCCACAAAAAATGAAAAATATAGTAAAAATAGGCAATCACAAAAGATAAAAAAATGCAAATAATAGTTAGAAAAGATAAAATTTATAAAAAAATGGAAAAAATTACAAAAAACTATTGACAAATATTGTCAATAGTTTTATACTATATACAGATTTCGAAATTCAAAATTATTTTAATTTAAAATTTTATTCAAAAAATCAGTTGTTCAACAAAAATTCATTAAACAACAAAAACATATATAATTTCAATATTTGAGGCTATTATAAAATAATGTTATATTATTTAGATAAAGATTTTAAAACAGTAAAAGATAGTAAATGGAAAAAACTTGGAAAATATATTAAAGTGAAATTTTAGATTTTTAGTATACAAAATTCATGAACAATAAAATAATTTAGATGTTAAAAAAGTAAAAAAATATAAAAAGTATATTTAAAGAAATATATCATCATACTCCGATTATAATAGCCTCAAATATTGAAATTATATAAAAAAATTAAATCTTAAATGCTTCAAATGTTTGAGGCTATTATATCTTATAATTTATATCTAAATAAAATAAAAAAGTTTATTCATATAATAAATCCATATAAAAAATTGGTAATAATAAACTTTATTGCGGCTCATGTAGTCTTATGCAACTATTTTTCTTGTTATAAACTAAAATACGTCAATAAATTAAATAGAAAATTAGATTTTCTATTTAAAAAATTCACATCCATAACCCCTAAAATATGATAAAAGTTAATTCCTAAAAAAATAGATATAATAGCTTCAAACATTTGAAGTATTTAAGTAGAAAGGACAGCAGAGAGTTTGTTATCAAATGTAAAAAGTATAACTTTACTAGGTTTAAAAGGTCATTTAATATCGATTCAAGTTGATATTTCAAGAGGAATGCCTACTTTTGAAATAGTAGGCTTGCCTGGAACTAGTATAAAAGAAGCGAAGGAAAGAGTGAAAATTGCTATAAAAAATGCAGGTATAGAATTTTTAAGTAGAAAAATAGTAGTAAATTTATCACCTGCAAATATTAGGAAAGAAGGCTCTTCTTTTGATTTGCCAATAGCTGTGGGTATTTTACTTGCTTCTGAAAAGGTGAAATATGTAAAAGAGCTTTTTAATGAAAGTATTTTTGTAGGAGAACTTTCATTAGATGGCACAATTGAAAAGATTAATGGAATATTACCAATTTGCATAGAGGCTAAAAGATTAGGTATTAAAAATATATTTTTACCTGTTCAAAATGCAAAAGAAGCAAGTATTGTAAAAGGATTAAATATAATTCCTATTAATAATTTAAAAGAGATTATTGATTTTTTGAATGGAAATCTTGAAATTAAATTTGAAAATAATAATTTTAATATGCTAAAAGGAGAGCCAACATATGATGTTGATTTTTCAGAAGTTAAAGGTCAAGAAAATGTAAAAAGGGCATTAGAAATTGCAGCAGCTGGTGGGCATAATTGCTTGTTAATTGGAAGCCCAGGAAGCGGGAAGACAATGCTTGCAAAAAGAATACCAACAATCTTGCCTGATATGAATTTAGAAGAAATATTAGAAGTTACTAAAATTTATAGTATTGTTGGATTAACTTCAAATGAACAGCCATTAATAGAGACGAGACCATTTAGAAGTCCACATCATACTATAACATCAACCTCATTAGTAGGTGGAGGTAAAAGCCCAAAACTTGGGGAAGTTAGCTTAGCACATTTGGGTGTGCTTTTTCTAGATGAGCTGACTGAATTTAATAAAAATACATTAGAGGTATTAAGAGGACCATTAGAAGATAGAAAAATAACTATAAGTAGAATTAATTCTGCAATATCTTATCCTTGTAATTTTATGCTAATTGCTAGTATGAATCCATGTCCATGTGGATATTATGGGTCAAAAGAAAAAGCCTGTACTTGTACAGAAGAGCAGATAAGAAAATATATAAATAAAATAAGTGGCCCTATGTTAGATAGAATTGATATACATATTGAAGTTAATAGTGTAAATTATGATAATTTAAGTTCAAAAGTAGAAACTGAAAAATCAATAGATATACGAAAAAGAGTAAATACAGCAAGAAAAAAACAATTAGAAAGATATAAAAAATACAAAATTTATTCTAATTCAGAATTAAATTCTACCCAATTAGAGTTATTTTGTAAATTAGATGAAAAATGTAAAAGAATTCTAGAAATTGCATTTGAAAAACTAGCATTAAGTTCAAGAGCATATTCAAGAATTTTGAAAGTTGCAAGAACAATAGCAGATTTAGCTAATTCAGATAATATAAAACAAGAACATTTAGCAGAAGCTATACAATATAGAAGTTTAGATAGAAAATACTGGAAACATTAGAAGGAGGATAATATAGAAAAGATAACAATAGATAGTAAGATATATCCAGAAAACTTAAAAAATATAAAAAATAGTCCAAAAGCACTATATTACAAAGGAAATATAGAATTACTAAATACAAATAAAATAGCAATAATAGGTTCAAGGTTAAATAGTGAATATGGGGAAATATTAGCAAAAAAATTTGCAAAAGAATTGGTAAAACAAGGTATTACAATAGTAAGTGGAATGGCAATAGGGATAGATTCAATAGCACATAAAGCAGTACTAGAAGAACATGGAAATACAATAGCAGTTTTGCCATGTGGCTTAGAAAATATATATCCAGAAGAAAATAAAAAATTATTCCAAGATATAATAAATAATAATGGTTTAGTTTTAAGCGAATATCCACCAAAGAAACAAGCAACATCAAAGAAATTTTTAGAAAGAAATAGAATAGTAAGTGGCTTATCAATAGGAGTTCTAATAGTAGAAGCAATGCATAGAAGTGGAACTAGTGTAACTGCAAGATATGCAATAGAACAAAAAAGAAAAGTCTTTGTGCCACCACATGAAATCGGAGATAAAAATGGTGTAGGAACTAATAAATTATTAAAACAAGGAGCTATAATAGTAACAAAAACAAAAGATATAATAGATAACTTTAAATTTCTAAAATATAAAGACATGGAAGAAATAAAGCTAAATTGTGAGAAAAAATTCAAAAATATTTCCCCAATAGACAAAAAGCAAACACAAAAAGATAGTAAAATACTTATAAATAAAAAAATAGAAGTACTAAAAAACAAAAGAAAATTACAAATAAATAGTAAAGAAACAAATGACTTACACAAAATTTATGAACTAATAGAAAATACTGCAATTACAATAGATGAAATACAAGAAAAAACCAATATAAACATAAGCAAAATAAATAATTGCTTATTTATCCTAGAAATAGAAGGATATATTAAAAAAGTAGCAGGAGGTGGTTATATATGCAATTAAAAGAATTAGGAGATTTAGGCGAAAACATAGCATGCGATTACTTACAAAATCATGAATACCAAATAATCGAAAGAAATTTTAAGTGTAGGCAAGGAGAAATTGATGTAATAGCAGCAGATTTACAAAAGAAAGAATTAGTATTTATAGAAATTAAAACAAGGACAAGTTTAAATTATGGCTTACCATCAGAAGCTGTAACTAAGAAAAAAAGAGAACATATATTTAAAAGTATAGAATATTACATATATAAAAACCATATAAGAAATATAGCAATAAGATTAGATGTGATGGAAATATATTTATACAGAAGCTCAAATAAAGTAAATCACATAAAAAAAGCTTTTATATAAAATATAAAAATAAAAAACTAAAAACATATAAAAACCTTATACCCCTAGCATTTTTATTAAAAGGTTAAACTAAATGTAAATAAAATGTCATAAAAATGTAAAATATGCTACCAGCAAAAGAAAAATGCAGAGCCGTAGCACAAGAAAAGACAACCCAAAAAACTGCAAAATACTTCCATTTACAACTTTCTACATAAATGGATATCAAAAGTAAATATAAATGGTTTAACACAAAATGCACAAAATTATAGCCAAAGAAACGAACTATACAAAATAGATATCCATAGAAACAAAATAGAAAATTCAAGCATAAAAGTAACATACACAATAAGAATAACAAACACAGGAGAAATAGAAGGAAATGTTACAAGATTAACAGAAATAATCCCAAACGGATTTAGTTATCATCAAGAAGATAACGAACTAAGCTGGAAAGAAGAAAGTGGAATACTAACAACAGATAGTCTAAAAGATGAAGCAATAAAACCAGGAGAACACAAAGACATAGAAATAGTATTAAGATGGAACGGAGGAGAAAACAACCTAGGAGAAAAAGACAACACAGTAATACTAAGCACAACAACAAACCCAGCAGGATATCAAGACATAAACAAAGAAGATAACAGTAGTAAATCAAAAATGCTAATAACAATAGCAACAGGATTAGATAGTAATGATAGAGTAATAATGATAGGAGCATTACAAATATTAATATTACTAGCAGTAGGATTAATGTTCGGGAGAAAAAAAGCACAACATAGATAAAAATACTAATAAAAGGTCGTAAATATATAAATTTGCGACCTTTTAAAAAGTACATATTAAAATCCTCAAAAAATCTATACATATTTTAAAAAAGTTTTATGCAAAAAACTTGCATAAAATAACTCAAAATAGTATAATAATAATATATGTCATATGAAAGGAGGAACCCGATAAACTTCGGTATGTAAATTATGATAACAAAAATAAAAATAAATAATTGTTTTACTTTTAATAAACCAGTAGAATTAAATTTAAAAGCAGATATGAGAACAAAAAGATTTTCTTGTAATGTGTACACAGTAAACAATATAAATATTATTAAATCAGCAATAATATATGGACCAAATAATACAGGAAAAACAGCATTCATATCATCAGTCAAAGCAATAAAAGAAACTCTTTTAAACGAAAGCATACATTTAAAAAGTAATATATTTAATAAAAATAACATTTGTGAGCTAGGAATTTCATTCATATACGAAGAAAAAAATTACAATTATGAATTCAAATATGATGATGTTAGTCACGAATTTATATACGAAAAAATGTCACAAATTGTTTACGAACAAAATGGAAAAGAAAACGAAAATATAATTTTTGAAAAAAATACGATAGACAAAATCTATCAATGTAAATCAGACGAAAAATTAAAAAATGCATTAGAAATAATTTCAAAAGACAATATACTTATTTATACATTAGCAACAGAAAATTTTGAAATTTTAAAAACAGTCAAAAACATATTAACAAGTATTGCAAAAAACATAGAAATAGTAGATATGAATAACATTCCAAATAAAAAAACAATAGAATTACTAAAACTAAATGATACTACAACAAAAAAAGTAGTTGATTTTATAAAAAATGCAGATTTATATTTAGAAAACTATCGATATGAAGAAAATCCAAAATTAGATATAGAAATGGATACAGAACAAATTGATGAAAAAACATTAAAAAATCAAAATATAGTAGAACAAGCAAAGTTAGTTTCTGTATATAAAGGAAAAGCAGTTCCAAGTATCCAATTTGACTCAGTAGGTACAAGAAAATTTGCCTCACTTGCAAGTTATATTATAGAAAGCTTAGAGAAAGGAAAAACTTTATTTGTAGATGAACTAGATAGTAGTCTACATTCTAAAATAACAAGAGCAATTATAAGTATGTTTAATAATAGTTTAAATAAAAATGCTCAATTAATTGCAACTTTACATGATATAAGTTTATTAGATTGCAAAAGAATGTTTAGAAAAGAGCAAATATGGTTTACAGATAAAAATGAAAATGAAACTGAATTATACTCATTAAAAGACTTTAACTATGCAGACAGTGGAATTAGAGAAACTTCTGATATTCAAGATAGATATAATAAAGGAGCTTTTGGAGCAGTACCTAATCCAGATTTAATATCTTGCCTATTGGAGGTGGAAGATATTGAGGAATAGTAGAGAAAGAAAAATATGTATTATCTGTGAAGGTTTTGAAGAAATAGATTATCTAAATGCTCTAATAAATAAAGCAGTATTTTCAAATAAATATGAATTTGTTTTGATAAATAGTAAATCAATAAATAATATAAGTAGTATATATCAAATAAGATATCAATCAAATTCTTACGACCTGGTTTTAGCGTTTTGTGATACAGATAAACGTCCTTCAACTAGATATAAAGAAATAAAAAGAGAAATTAACGAATTTCATGGAAAAATAGTAGCTGATGATATTGTTATATTTGGCAATCCATGCACAATGCAAATAATAATTTCACATTTTGCAGAGATAAAACTAACAAGCCAAAGTAAAACAATAAACAGTAAATTTATAGAGCGATATGTTGGAATTAAGAACTATAAAGCAACAGATGAGCAAAGAAAAGAATTATTTAGGAAGATAAAAAGAGATAACTATGAAAAAATGAAAGAAAATGTAGGTAAGTTATCAGTAGATGATAATATTACATCAAGTACTAATATATTGAAATTTTTAAAAAGATTTGAAGATGAGAATACAATATGGATAGATGAAATTAATAAAAAATTATAAATTAAATAGAACTAACAATAGCAACAGGATTAGATAGTAATGATAGAGTAATAATGATAGGAGCATTACAAATATTAATATTACTAGCAGTAGGATTAATGTTTGGAAGAAAAAAAGCACAACGATAAATAAAAAATCCAACTTTTAACAAGTTGGATTTTTTATTTATTCATCATCTTTATCAATAATAGCTTTTTTCTCTAAAAAATGTTTAACCCATTCAAGTCCTAACACAATAACTCCTCCAAGAATGAAGAAAATAATACTAAAATTACTAAAAGACAATGGACCTTGTGCTGACTCTAATGTAGTTGGCCCCATAACAATTGCATATAAAGAACCAATCATTAAACCTATAATAGTATAAATTGTTTGGCTTCTATATTTTTCTAAAGCTTTTTTAACTAATTTAATAACTAATGCTATACCAGCCAAAATACCTAAACCAAAAACAATTAAAATAGGTAAATAATTCATATTAAAATGTAAAAATTCTTTAATAGCATTAATAATAGGCATATATAAACCAAAAATTAGTAATAAAGTTGAACCTGAAATACCAGGTAAAATCATAGCAGAAATAGCTATCATAGCAACTACAAAAGCATAAATACATAAACCAATATTCAAATTACCTGCACTAACATTTATACCATCAGATGCAGAAGTTGGGTTGAAAAATGTAATAACACAAACAATTGCAATACCAATAACAGTAAAGATTAAATATTTATACTTACCCTTTAAAACCTTAAAATCATCTTTAATAATTAAAGGTATAGCAAAAATAATAAATCCCATAAATAAAGAACTTACAGAATAAATATGTTTTTCAAATAAGCTAGATAAAACAAGAGAAGCCAAACACATACCAATAACCCAACCTATAAGTAACTTTGCTAAAAACTTAATAGCCTTAATTTTCTCTTCCTTAGTTCCAGAAATAAAAGCATCTAATGAATTAATAAATTTATCATAAAAACCTAAAATAAACGCAATTGAACCACCTGAAACACCAGGAACGCTATCTGCTAATGCCATACAAAAACCTCTAAATGCATTAATTAAAGTGTTCATCTTTTTCCTCCTTTTTAAATTTGTTATGAAATAACTATAACATAGACAAAGAAAAAAATAAATACTTTTGTCGAAAAAATGTCTCAAAAAGAAACGTCCCCAATTGGACATTTTTTATAAAAAAGTACTTGAAAAATAAGTGAATTAATAGTAATATAAACTTGTAATTTTAAAATAAAAATGTAAGGAGAATTCTAATGATAAAAAATAATAAAGGTGTTACTTTAATATCATTAACGATAGCAGTAATGATAATTCTTTTAATCACAGGAGTTTTAATCTATAAGGCAACAGATAGTATAGGAATAAGAAATTTAACAAATCTATATAATGATATATCAAATATAAGAGATAAAATAACAGCATATTATGAGGAATACGGAACGTTACCAAAAGCAGGAGAATACACAAATACACAAGGTTTAGATGATGCAGGTGTATTAGGTGCTAATGATACAGGAAAATTCTATGTAGTTGATTTACAAGAATTAGATGGCTTAACATTAAACTATGGAAAAGATTATGAAAAAGTTAAATCAGGAAGTGCTTCCAATGTTAATGAGTTAACTGATTTATACATAGTAAATGAAAATAGTAATAATATTTTTTATGTAAAAGGTATTGAGATAGAACAAAACAACACAACAAAAACTTATTATACAGACGAAGAAAATCCAGATAGAGAAACACTTATATTGCATAATGGTTTTGAGGCACAACCAGGTGTAATAGTAGAGGGAGATAATAAAACATATACAGATAAATATGGAAATAAAGTAACAATACCAGTTGGATTTAAAGTATCTGAAAAAGCAGATGAACAAACAGTACCAACAGGATTAGTTATAGCAGATGCAGATGGAAACGAATTTGTTTGGATTCCTTGTTCAGAAGATGGGGAAATATATAATATAAATGAAAAAAGAGATACAAAAACAGAGGAGTTATCAAGAAGGACATTTACAGAGGAAGAGGCAACAAAGGTAATAGGAGATAATGCAATATCAACTAATAATTATGGCGAAGGAAATGAAAATTCTTGTTTATATCAATATGCACAAAAAGTTTATGAAGATGATTATAAATATTCAATAAACTATTTTAAAGATAGTGTAAACACATATGGTGGATTTTTTATAGCAAGATATGAAGCAAGTAAAAATGGAGATAATGTACAAAGTAAAGCAAATCAGACACCATCTACAAATATGACAAAAGATATTGCATTACAAGATTCAATAAAAATGTATAAGGATAGCACTAGTGTGGTAAGTTCTCTTGCAAATAGTTATTCATGGGATACAATGGTAGACTTTGTTTGCCAAAATAATGAACAAGGATACGCAATGACATCATGGAAAGATGCTAAATATGGAAATGTAGCAACAGGACAAGTAAAAAATACAGCAAGCTATACGTATAATGGGAATACAGTAGATAAATATTGTAATATTTATGATTTATTAGGAAATGTATCAGAATTTACAACTGAATATGTTGAATCTCAATATCCAAGTGCAATAAGAGGAGGAACTTTTGATACAGAACATCTATTAGGAATAGCTGGTAGAAATAATACGGGGATTTCTTACTCTTGGCTAGGGTTTAGACCAATAATATATCTTCAATTTGAAAGAACAACAGAAGCAGGAAACAGAGTAGAAGATGCAAATAAAATATATACAGATACAGATGGAGATAAAACAGTAATTCCAAAAGAATTTACAGTATCAGGAATTCAAAGTGAACAAAATATATCAGACGGCTTAGTAATATATGATATTCCAGATGGAGAAGTTGTAAATTGGGAAGATGATACAGATAATAATGGAGTAGCAGATGTGAAACAAAAATACAATCAATTTGTCTGGGTGCCAGTTACAAATGATGCTGACTTTAAAACTTATGAGGGATATGCTAATAAAAAATTAGATTCAAAATTAGCTAACTGTGAAGAGCCATTTTCAAATGGTTATGACACAGAAGAAGATGAATATAATGATATGAAGAAAAGTGTATTAAACAATAACGGATTTTATGTAGCAAGATATGAGGCAGGAACAGAAAATGGAAAAAGACAAGATGGAAGTAATATAGAAGCTGAACCAGTATCTAAACAAGGAGTAGATGTATATAACTATATAAAATGGGGAAATTCAATGACAGACCCAACAGGTGGAGCAGTGGAAAAATCAAAAGAAATGTATACAGGTAAAAATAAATATGGAGCAACAAGTACATTGATATATAATATACAATGGGATGCTATAATGGCGTGGATAGACCCAGCATATAAGACAGGAAAATGTGATACAGAAAAATCATTTGTAGCAAATTCGACAGGAAAAGGTCATTATAAGCAATCAGAACCAGCAAAAACTGGCTCAAATGATAATTATGCAGTAAAAAATATATATGACTTAGCAGGAAACCTTTATGAATGGACGATGGGAGGATATTCTACTAATAATAGGACCACAAGAGGTGGAAATTACCTTTCTTCACCAGATTCAATTCCAGCCTCTTATCGTAATAGTGATGTACCTACTGACAGTAATGACAACCTAGGTTTCAGACTTGCTTTATACTTGTAAAAATATAAATTTTTAATAAAGCTATACAATTTTTAAATTTAATTTGAAAAAATTGTATAGTTTTTCTAATTTAAAACAAAAAAATATTTAAAATAACTTTAAATACTAGTAGTAAACCAAATAAAAAATGCCAACAAATGAAGAAAAATGCGATGAAAAAGCAACTATAATCATAAAAACATATTGAAAAAATCTTGATTTCGTGTAAAATTGGGCAAATAAAAATCTTGATTTCGTGAAATTAAAAATATATGATTAAACCATAAATAGAAAAATATATGGAAATTGATAAATCTTTCTATATCTCACACAAAAAAATCTGAAAATAACTCAAATTTCTAGTTTTTTTAAAAGAAATATGTTATACTTATATTGAATGTAAAGGTAGGTGATTAAAATGCCAAATATTCCAAAGAAAATTAATAGTATATTAGAAGAATTTATAGAAGGGGCAAAGAATATTCTTGGCAATAGAATGAAAAAAATAATCCTTTATGGTTCATATGCAAGAGGAGATTATAAAAAGGATTCTGATATAGATATAATGATATTAACAGATTTAAAAGATGATGAAATATCAGAATATAGAGATAAAATATGGGAATTTGCTTATAATATTGAATTTGATAACAATTTTGATATTACTTTATCACCATTAATTAAGAATATAGATAAGTTTAATTATTGGTTAGAAGCATTACCTTTTTATATTAATGTTCAAAATGAAGGAGTGGTATTAAGTGAGTCCTAAAATTTCAAAAGAATTATCTAAACATAGACTGGAACAAGCAAAAGAAGACTTAAAAGCAAGTAAAGTATTATATGACATGAAACTATTTAAATCTGCTAATAATAGAGCATATTATTCAATATTTCATAGTATAAAAGCAGTTTTAGCACTAGAACCGATAGATTTTAAAAGACATAAAGATGTGATAGCATATTTTAATAAAAATTATATTCATCCAGAAATATTTCCTAAAAGCATGGGAAGAAGAATATCAGATGCAAGTAGAATAAGAGAAGATAGTGATTATGATGATGAATTTGTGGTTAAAACAGAAGATACATTAGCTCAAATAGAAACAGCAGAAAAAATGATAAAACTAACAGAAAAATATATAAATACTAAAAAAATATAGTAATATGTGAAAAAGTATCCTTATAGGATACTTTTATTTTAAACGAGAAAATTAAAATAACTAATAAATATACAATTGAAAGTATAAGTAGTAAACCAAATAAAAATGCCAACAAATGTAGAAAAATGCGATGAAAAAACAGCTATAATTATAAAAAATATTGAAAAAATCTTGATTTCGTGTTAAAATATACTTGTAAAAATCTTGATTTCGTGTAAAATATTCAAAACAAAAATCTTGATTTCGTGTAAAAACAGCCAAATAAAAATCTTGTTTTCGTGAAAAAAGAGGTGGTTAAAATATGAAAAGAAAAATATATGAAAAACTGCTAGAATGGAAAGAAAATAGCAATGGAAAAACAGCATTATTAATAGATGGGGCAAGACGAGTAGGAAAAAGCTACATAGTAGAAAAATTTGCACAAGAGAATTATAAAAGTTATATAATAATAGACTTTAACAAAGTTTCAAATGATGTAAAAGACTTATTCCAATATTACTTAAACGATATGGATAATCTATTTTTATACTTATCAAACTACTTTAATGTAACACTTCATCCTCATGAAAGCTTAATAGTATTTGATGAAGTACAATTATACCCAAGAGCAAGGTCAGCAATAAAATATTTAGTAGAAGATGGAAGATATGACTATATAGAAACAGGTTCACTAATGTCCATAAAAAAGAATGTAAAAGATATATTAATACCATCAGAAGAACAACACATAGAAATGCACCCAATGGACTTTGAAGAATTTTTATGGGCAGTAGGAAATGATACATTGATGGATTTAATAAAAAAATGTTATGAAGAAAAAAAGCCGTTAGGTCAAGCTATGCATAGAAAGGCAATGGACTATTTTAGACAATATATGATTGTTGGAGGTATGCCACAGGCTGTACAGGAGTATGTAGATACCAAAGATTTTAAAAAGGTTGACCAAATAAAACGAAATATATTAAACCTATATAGACAAGATATAGGAAAATATGCCCAAGAATACAGTTTAAAAGTTGAAAGCATTTTTGACGAAATACCAGCACAATTGCAAAAACATGAAAAAAAATTCAAATTAGCTTCTATTAGTAAAGAAGCAAGATTTAGAGATTATGAAGATGCAATGTTTTGGCTAAAAGATGCTATGATAATAAATCCATGTTATAACTCAACAGAACCTAGTATAGGACTAAAACTAAATACAGATTTTATGACTTTAAAATGTTATATGGCAGATACAGGGCTTCTAATATCACATTCTTTTGATGAAAACGGAATAGTAACAGAAGAAATTTATAAAAAAATATTATTCGATAAATTAGAATTTAATGAAGGAATGCTTATGGAAAATATGGTAGCACAAATGTTAGTTGCATCTGGACACAAACTATATTTCTATTCAAATAGTTCAAGAGAAGATGCATCAAGTAGAATGAAAATAGATTTTTTAATAGCAAAATCTAAAATAAGTAATAGGCATAATATATCTCCAATAGAAGTAAAATCAGGGAAAAATTATACATTAACATCACTTAGAAAATTCATCAAAAAATATAATGAACAATTATACATTCCATATGTTTTACACACAGGAGATTTTAAAGAAGAAGAAGGAATTATATACTTACCTTTATATATGACATCATTATTATAAAAATTTCCAATTTTTTCTTGACATCCACCCACCCAATAATGTATAATATAGAAGATTATACAAAAAAATATTTTAGCCTAGATTTTTAAAAAATAAGGTGATAAAAATAAATAGAAAAATAATTTTGTAATAAATAAATATATTCTTAGAGCCAGTTGAAAAATTTAAAATTTTTTGACAGCTCTTTTATTGCCGTTTTAATATTCAACATAAAATCTTAACTAGGCTAAAAGCCAAAAATTTTAAAAATCAAAACATTTCATTCAAAAGTAAAAAAATAAAAGAAGAGGAATCAAATATAAGTTTCCCTAGGGTTCTAGAAAGAAAAGCAGACTTTCTAGCTTCCATAGAAAGAGCTTATAGGAGAGAAGGACTTCTTTTAAAAAGATAAATTAATCAACTAAAAAGTTGATATTCCATTCTGCTTAATATTTTCATTAGAGGTGATTTTCTTGAAATTAAAAGAAGTTAAATACGAGAAAGCTTCTCGTAAAGATTTCGCAAAAGTTGGCGATTATATCGAAATGCCAAATTTAATCAAAGTTCAAAGAGATTCATATGAATGGTTCCTAGAAGAAGGATTAGGAGAAGTATTAAAAGACATATCTCCAATAGAAGACTATTCAGGAAACTTAGTATTAGAATTCTTTGATTACTACATGGAAGACAAAACAAAATACACAGTAGAAGAAGCAAAAGAAAGAGATGCAACATATTCAACAAGATTACATGTAAAAGTAAGATTAATTAACCGTGAAACAGGAGAAATCAAAGAACAAGAAATCTATTTAGGCGATTTCCCATTAATGACAGATAGTGGAACATTTGTAATCAATGGGGCAGAAAGAGTTGTAGTAAGCCAATTAGTACGTTCACCAGGTTGTTATTATGGAGAAGAATTTGACACAAAGACAGGAAAGAGAACATATACATCAACAGTAATGCCACTTAGAGGTGCATGGCTAGAATATGAAACAGATGGAAATGATATTTTCTGGGTACGTGTTGATAGAACAAGAAAAGTACCAGTAACAACATTATTAAGAGCAATAGGAATTGCAACAGATGCTCAAATAACAGAATTATTTGGTGATGAACCATTATTAAAAGCAACAATAAATAAAGACACAATAAAAGAACAAGATGAAGCATTAATAGAAATCTACAAAAAATTAAGACCAGGAGAACTTCCAACAGCAGATGCTGCAAGAAACTTATTTAATGGTCTATTCTATGATAATAGAAGATATGACTTAGCAAAAGTTGGTAGATATAAATTTAACCAAAAATTAAATTTAGCTACTAGAATAAAAGGAAAAGTTGCAGCAGAAGATATAATGGACGAAGAAACAGGAGAAGTATTTGTACAAGCAGGAGAAGTTATAAAACCAGAAGTTGCAGAAGATATCCAAAATGCAGGAATAAATATAGTAGATATAATGCTTGGAGAAAGAAAAGTTAGAATTATAGGAAATAGTACAGTAAATATCCACAAAGTATTACCAAATGTGGATTTAAGCAAATTACATTTTAAAGAATTAGTAAATTACAATGTACTAAAAAATATAATAGATAATACAGACGAAAAAGACTTAGTAAAAATTATAGAAGAAAGAAAAGATGAATTAGTACCAAAACATATCACAACAGAAGATATGATAGCATCTATAAATTATCTATTAAACCTATCACATGGATTAGGAAAACCAGATGATATAGACCACTTATCAAACCGTAGAATAAGAAGTGTTGGTGAATTGTTACAAAACCAATTCAGAATTGGTTTAACAAGACTTGAAAGAGTAGTTCGTGAAAGAATGACAATACAAGACTTAGATGTAATAACACCACAAACATTAATAAATACAAAACCAATAACATCATCAATAAGAGAATTCTTTGGAAGCTCACAATTATCACAATTTATGGACCAAACAAACCCACTTTCAGAATTAACACATAAAAGAAGAATTTCAGCATTAGGACCAGGTGGATTAACAAGAGAAAGAGCAGGATTTGAGGTTCGTGATATTCACTATACACATTATGGTAGATTATGTCCAATAGAATCACCAGAAGGACCAAACATAGGACTTATATCAGCATTATCATCATTTGCACAAATAAATGAATATGGATTTATAGAAACACCATATAGAAAAGTAGACCCAGAAACACATAAATTAACAGACACAGTAGAATATATGAGTGCAGATGTAGAAGATAACTATATAATTGCACAAGCGTCAGAACCAGTAGATAAAGATGGTAGATTTACAAACCCACGTGTAAGAGTAAGATTTAGAAATGAAGTAATAGAAGTTGATAGAGATAGTGTACAATATGTAGATGTATCTCCAAAACAATTAGTTTCTATTGCAGCAGCAATGATACCATTCTTAGAGCATGATGATGCAAAAAGAGCGCTAATGGGTGCAAACATGCAACGTCAAGCAGTACCATTAATGATTACAGAAAGTCCAATAGTAGGAACAGGTATGGAATATAGAGCAGCAAAAGATTCTGGAATATTAGTATTAGCAGAAGATGATGGAGTAATAGAAAAAGTAACAGGTGACGCAATAACTGTTAAATATAATAATGGAAAAACAGTAGTACATAAATTACGTAAGTTCAAAAGAACAAATGGTGGTACATGTATCAACCAAAAACCAATAGTTAAAAAAGGTGAAATAGTTAAAAAAGGAGATAGCATAGCAGA
The DNA here is from genome assembly GCA_944387495.1 of uncultured Clostridia bacterium. Classification (GTDB taxonomy): domain Bacteria; phylum Bacillota; class Clostridia; order TANB77; family CAG-508; genus CAG-269. Next base: position 60,362 of record CALXFD010000004.1, read on the forward strand.
TGGACCATCAACAAAAAACGGAGAAATGGCATTAGGTAAAAACGTATTAGTAGCTTTCTCAACATGGGAAGGATATAACTACGAGGATGCTATATTATTAAATGAAAGACTAGTAAAAGAAGATGTATTTACATCAATTCATATAGAAGAATATGACTGTGAATGTAGAGACACAAAACTAGGAGCAGAAGAAATAACAAGAGATATCCCAAATATTGGTGATGACTCATTAAAAGATCTAGATGAAAACGGAATTATACGTATAGGTGCAGAAGTTAGACCAGGAGATATCTTAGTTGGTAAAGTTACTCCAAAAGGAGAAACAGAACTAACAGCAGAAGAAAGATTATTAAGAGCAATCTTTGGTGAAAAAGCTAGGGAAGTAAGAGATACATCATTAAGAGTACCACATGGAGAAGCTGGAACAATAGTAGATGTAAAAATCTTTACAAGAGAAAATTCAGATGAATTAGGACCTGGTGTAAACCAAATAATAAGATGTTATATAGCAACAAAAAGAAAAATATCAGTTGGAGATAAAATGGCAGGACGTCACGGAAATAAAGGTGTTATATCAAGAGTATTACCAGAAGAAGATATGCCATTTATGCCAGATGGAACACCAATAGACATATTATTAAACCCATTAGGTGTACCTTCACGTATGAACTTAGGTCAAGTACTAGAAGTTCACTTAGGAGGAGCTGCAAAAGCACTAGGATGGCATGTATCTACACCAGTATTTGATGGTGCAACACAAGAAGATGTTGAAGAATTACTAGAAAAAGCAGGAATGAGTAAAGACGGAAAAACAACATTATATGACGGAAGAACAGGAGAACCATTTGCAAGTCCAATTACAGTTGGAGTAATGTACATGTTAAAACTACATCACTTAGTAGATGACAAAATACATGCTCGTTCAACAGGACCATACTCATTAGTAACACAACAACCACTAGGAGGAAAAGCACAATTTGGTGGACAACGTTTTGGAGAAATGGAAGTTTGGGCATTAGAAGCATATGGTGCAGCATACACATTACAAGAAATGTTAACAGTAAAATCAGACGATGTTGTAGGAAGAGTAAAAACATATGAAGCAATAGTAAAAGGAGAAAACATCCCAGAACCAGGAGTACCAGAAAGCTTCAAGGTATTAGTAAAAGAACTTCAATCATTAGGACTAGATGTAAGACTATATTCAGAAGACAATGAAGAATTAGAACTAAAAGAAAATATAGAAGACGGAATAGAATATGACCCAGAAAAAGAAAAACAACTATTAGCCGAAGATGAAGTTGTAGCAGATGGGGACTTAGATGATGGATACACAGAAAGCACAGATGATGACATACTTTTAGACGAAGAACCATTAGATGACGGAAATGACGATTTATTTGAAGGTCTAGATGATGAAGGAGACGAAATGCTATATGACAACGATTTAGCAAATGACAATCTAGATGACGAAAGGGGGGAAGCATAGTGGACGAATTAGATATCTTTAATAAAATAAAAATAGGTATTGCATCAGATGAAAAGATAAGAGAATGGTCAAAAGGTGAAGTAAAAAAACCAGAGACTATAAATTACAGAACATTAAAACCAGAAAAAGATGGTCTATTTTGTGAAAGAATATTTGGACCAACAAAAGACTGGGAATGTCACTGTGGAAAATATAAAAGAGTAAGATATAAAGGAATTGTCTGTGATAGATGTGGTGTTGAAGTAACAAAAGCAAAAGTTAGACGTGAAAGAATGGGACATATCGAACTTGCAGCACCAGTTGCACATATATGGTATTTTAAAGGTATTCCAAGTAGAATAGCTTTAATGTTAGATATCTCACCAAGAAATCTAGAAAAAATCATATATTTTGCATCATATGTTGTAACAGATAAAGGAACATCAGGATTAGAAAAATGTCAAGTTTTAAATGAAAAAGAATATCATGAAGCAGAAGAAAAATATGGTAGAGGTTCATTTAAAGCAAAAATGGGAGCAGAAGCATTAAGAGAACTATTAGAACAAATAGATTTAGAAAAATTATCTGCTCAAATTAGAAAAGAATTAGAAAAAGCAAGTGAACAAAAAAAGGGAAAACTAATAAAAAGATTAGATACAGTAGAAGCTTTTAGAATTTCTGGAAATAGACCAGAATGGATGGTAATGAATGTTGTTCCAGTAATTCCACCAGAATTAAGACCAATGGTACAATTAGATGGTGGTAGATTTGCAACATCAGACCTAAATGATTTATATAGAAGAGTTATAAACAGAAATAATAGATTAAAAAGACTATTAGAATTAGGAGCACCTGAAATAATTGTAAGAAATGAAAAAAGAATGTTACAAGAATCAGTAGATGCCTTAATAGATAATGGAAGAAGAGGAAGACCAGTAACAGGAGCTGGAAATAGACCATTAAAATCTTTATCAGACTTATTAAAAGGAAAACAAGGTCGTTTCCGTCAAAACTTACTTGGAAAACGTGTTGACTACTCAGGACGTTCAGTTATAGTTGTAGGACCCGAACTTAAAATATATCAATGTGGACTTCCAAAAGAAATGGCGGTAGAGTTATTTAAACCATTTGTTATGAAAGAACTAGTAGGAAGAGGAATAGCACAAAACATAAAAAATGCAAAAAGAATGGTAGAAAGACTAAAACCAGAAGTATGGGGAATATTAGAAGATGTTATAAAAGACCATCCTGTAATGTTAAACCGTGCACCTACACTACATAGATTAGGTATACAAGCATTTGAACCAGTTTTAGTAGAAGGTAGAGCTATAAAACTTCACCCATTAGTTTGTGAAGCATTTAACGCAGACTTCGACGGTGACCAAATGGCTGTGCATTTACCATTATCACCAGAAGCACAAGCAGAATCAAGATATTTAATGCTTGCAACAAACAACTTACTAAAACCACAAGATGGTAAACCAGTTGCAACACCAAGACTAGACATGATTTTAGGAAGTTACTACTTAACAATGGTATTAGATGGAGAACAAGGTGAAGGAACATATTATAAAGACCCAGAAGAAGCACTTATGGCATTTGCAAACCATGAAGTTGGAATACATGCAAAAATCTATGTTAGGGTAACAAAAGAAATAGATGGAGAAATGAAATCTAAAAAAATAGAAACAAGTGTTGGAAGAATAATCTTTAATGAAGGAATACCACAAGACTTAGGATTTATAGACAGAAAAGAAGACCCATTCCAATATGAAATAAGCTTCCCAGTTATGAAAAAATCAATGGGAAATATTATAGAAAGAGTTATCAGAACACATGGATTAACAGAATCAGCAGAAGTAATAGACTATATCAAAGCATTAGGATTCAAATACTCAACATTAGCTGGTATAACATTCTCAATGAGTGATGTACAAGTACCAGAAGCTAAAAAAGGACTATTAAAAGAAGCAGATGCGAAAATAGAGAATATAAGAAAACAATATGCAAGAGGTTTAATTACAAACGATGAACGTTATAACGAAGTAATTAAAGTTTGGGAAGAAACAACAAACAAAGTTAGTGATGCAATGGAAGAAAACTTTGATGAGTTAAACCCAATATATATGATGGTTAAATCAGGAGCAAGACGGAAATATGAGCCAGTTAAGACAAATAGCAGGTATGCGTGGACTTATGGCTAGTACAACTGGTAAAGCGGTAGAAATACCAATTAAATCATCATTTGCAGAAGGACTAGATGCGTTAGAGTACTTCATATCAGCCCATGGAGCAAGAAAAGGACTTTCAGATACAGCGTTAAGAACAGCTGACTCTGGATACTTAACAAGAAGATTAGTAGATGTATCACAAGACATTATCGTAAGAGAACATGATTGTGGAACAGACGAAGGAATTATAGTATATGACATAAAAGACGGACAACAAATAATCGAAAAAATGCAAGAAAGACTACTTGGAAGATATCCAGTAAAAGACGTATATAATCCAGAAACAAACGAATTAATAGTAGATACAAATACTATGATTACAGAAAAAATCGCAGACAAAATAGTAAATGCAGGAATAGAAAAACTAGAAGTTCGTTCAGTACTAGGATGTAAATCAAAACACGGTGTATGTCAAAAATGTTATGGTATGGGCTTAGCAAGACGTGACTTAGTTTCAATAGGAGAAGCAATAGGAATTATAGCAGCACAATCAATAGGTGAACCTGGTACACAATTAACAATGAGAACAATTCACTCAGGTGGTGTTGCAGGTGTAGCAGATATTACACAAGGTCTTCCAAGGGTTGAAGAGTTATTTGAAGCTAGAAAACCAAAGGGACTTGCAATAATATCAGAAATTGATGGTAAAGTTAAAATTAAAGAAACTAAGAAGAAAAAAGAAGTTATTGTTACAAGTAATGATAATTCTAAAACATATACAATACCATTTGGTTCAAAAATGAAAGTAAAAGACGGAGACTATGTAGAAGTTGGTCAAGCCTTAATTGAAGGTTCAATAAACCCAGCAGAAATACTAGCTTTGAAAGGACCAGAAGGAGTATATGAATACTTAATTACAGAAGTACAAAAAGTTTATAGAAACCAAGGTGTTGATATAAACGATAAACACATCGAAGTTATAGGAAGACAAATGCTTAAAAAAGTTAGAATTGATGATAATGGAGATACAGATATGTTCCCAGGTTCATTAATAGACATGTATGAATTTGAAGACAAAAATGCAGAAGCAGTAGCAGAAGGAAGAAGACCAGCAACAGGAAAGAGAGTATTATTAGGAATTACAAAAGCATCACTTGCAACAGATAGCTTCCTATCAGCAGCATCATTCCAAGAAACAACAAGAGTACTTACAGATGCAGCAGTAAAAGGTAAAACAGATGACCTAGTAGGTCTAAAAGAAAACGTAATTATAGGTAAATTAATTCCAGCAGGAACTGGAATGAAAAGATATCAAAACCTTCACATTAATACTGAACAAGAATTAGAAAAGGTTTCAGATATTGAAGAAAATACAAATCCTAGCACAAATGCAGGATAAAAGAAAAGTGAGGTAAGATAATTATGAAAAAAGGAACAAAAGAAACAGTAGTAAGCAACAATGGAAAAGGCAAAAAAATTGCATTAATAGCAATTATAGCAATAATAGTAATAGCAGTAATAGCTACAATAATATATTTTGTAGTAAAAAATAACAAAGAAGAAGAAGCACAAAAGGCTCAAAATGAAAATTCATTAATAGATATGAATAACACAGAAAATGCTGAAATCATAGAAGGAAACAAACAAAACACATCAGAAGCATTAGTACAAAATAAAGTATATGAAGGAATGACAATAACAGGTATAAACTTAGCAGTATATGATGGAGTATCAAGTTTTACAGCAACAGTAGAAAACACAAGTGATAAAGATTATGAAGGTGGAATAGTAGTATTAATATTCACAAACCAAGATGGTTCAGAATATGCAAGACTAGAAGCATCAATACCAGAAGTTAAAAAAGGAGAATCAACATATATAGATGCAGGAACAACATCAGATATAACTAATGCATATGATTTCAGAATAGAAAAAGCAACAGCTGAAAATACAGGATTAAATGCAGATGGAAGTCTAGCAGAAGGACAAGAAAATACAGAACAAGATACAGTAGAAACACCAGCTGAAACAGGAAATGAAGGAACAACACCTGCAACAGAATAAGAAATAAGATATATAAATAAAAGGTTAATATAGGCTAATATATATTGGCCTTTTATTTTTTTGTAAAACTACTATTAATCTTCCAAACACACTAATCCGTAGCAATTTTGCAACTATTACAACGTAAAGTAACAAAATTGTAACACAAATTTAATATATTCTTAACTATCATAAAGTATTTATTTCCGTATATATAACCAAACTTATCATTTTTTTGCAATTATACCCTAGTTGTTTTTTCATTTTAATTATTTTAGAATATAAAAAGGCAAATAGTATGATATTTTAATTTATAAAATTTTGTACAAAATAGCAGTTTAGTGAACAAGAAAAATAATCAAAAGAGGAGATTAAAATATGAAACAAAAAACAGAAAATCTTATTCCAAAAATGAAAAATGAAAAAGGTGCAATAACATTATTTGTGTTATTAGCCATCTTATTTTTCCTAATTGTAGCACTAAGTGTATACACGACTACAAAGAACAAAGAGATGGTTCAAAGTCAGCAGGCTGAGCAAATTAGGGAAAACTATGAAAAAGATATAAATAATATAGATGAGATATATGATGAAGAATTTGAGGAAGAATACGGAGATTTCGCTGTTAATTTCATCAAAAAAGATACAATAAATGATGAGGAAAAAGAATATTATGATATAAACACATGGACAAATGAAGATGTTGTTTTAGAAATAATATTGAGAGATGAAACACTAGGACAATATACTCAAATTACAGTTATAAATGACGATGATGGATTTACAAAAATATACACATATGAACAAGCTAAAAATAATGAAATAGTCATAGGAGAAAACTGTAAAGTTATAGTAAATTCTAAAAACAAAGAAAAAGAATATAAACTATCTAAATTTGATAAAGAGATTCCATTAGTTTCATATAAAGCATTCTATCAAGACGGAAATGAACCATATACATCTGGAACATGGACAAATAAGCAAGTATATACAAAAATTATAGCAACAGAAAATATATCTGGAATACAAAAAATAGAATATTCAAGAGATAAACAAAGCTGGACACAATTACAATTAGGATATAGTGGAGGAATAAAACAAGAGAATTCAAATACTTACTATGGTAGTGAAATATGGTCAATAAGAGAAGAAAGAATAGAAGATGTATATTTTAGAGTATTAGATTTAGCAGGGAACTATTCAGAACCTTCTAATGTATTCCAAATAAGATATGATACAGTAGCACCAACAACACCAGAAATTACAAATAAAAAAGAAGGACAATGGGTAAGTACAACTATTGAAATTTCTGCAAAAAGTACAGATAAAACATCAAAAATAGCAAAAATACAATATAGTTATGATGACAAAACATGGAAAGAAGATTGGGGAAACGATTTAGTATTAAATGGAACAGAAGCTAGTATACAAGGGGTATTAAAAACAAATCCTTCAAATAAAATATATGTAAGAGCAATAGATAATGCTGGTAATATAAGCAAGTCAGGAATAACAACATATAAAAGAGATGTTATACTACCAACAGTATCATTAAGCCCTAATGGTGGAGCATATACAATGCCAACAAAAGGAGATGCAACAATTAAAACCACATTAAATGCAGCAGATACAGGAGGAAGTGGTTTAAGTAGTTTGGAATATGCGTGGTCAACATCAAAAACAACAGAACCAACAAAATGGACAAAATTTACAAATGGTTCAACAGTAAGTAAAACAGATGTTAAAGAAGCAGGTATATGGTATTTATGGACAAAGGTAACCGATGTTGCAGGTAACAGAGCAGAAGAAATAAAAATATCTAATGCGTTTGTTGTACATTCAAATACAGATGTAAATTCATTAATAACAATTACACCAAGTACAACAGCATGGACAAATAAAGATGTTATAGGAACAGTAACTTATGGAAGCACATTGACAAATAATAAAAAAGCAGGATATGGAACAACATTAGAAACAGCTCAAAGTTCTGCAAGTACAAGTACTGCATATGAAGTAAAAGCAACACAAAATGGATATTTCTATGCAGAAGCAACAGATATTGCAGGAAATAAAGTAACAAAGAGCTTACAAATTTCTAATATAGATAAAACAGACCCAACTATAAATGCATATAGTGGTGCAATATTATATACAGACCCAACATTTAAATCAGGCGTAAATAGTACATATGTATATAATAATTCTGGAAATGGAACAGTAACAGTTACAAGAAAAGCAATGAGTGACAACCCAGAAGGTTCTGGCTATGGACTAGAAATAAAAACAACAGGTAAAGCATCACCAGGACATGGTGGATTCTCATTTAGAACACAAAGTGCGGCAAATAAAGAATTTGTAACAAGAATAGTAGCAAAAATACCAAAAGGATATACATTAAACTGGGTAACAAATGAAGTTGGAACAGGAAGAGTAACAGAATGGTTAACATCACAAGCAGGTACAGGAGCATGGCAAGAATATGTATTTAGAGTAAAATGTGGTGCATCAGGAACATTTAGTACAACAAACTACTTCTATTTAACAGGTGGAAGTACAGCCACAACATCAAATCCTGTAACATGGCAAGTAGGTTATGCAACAGTTATAGATGTAACAAAATGGTCAACATCTAAAAACATAATTTCAGCAGGAAAAGATTCACAATCTGGAATAGTAGCATATGGAATAAACCAAAGCTCAACAACACAGCCTACATGGACAACAGTAACAGCAACAGCTAACTTAGGAAAAATATCAAGTGCCTATACAGCAACAGGAACATATTATGTATGGATGAAAGATAGAGCAGGAAATGTTGCAAACAAAGCAGTTACTATTGTAAATATAGATAGAACAGCACCAACAATAAATGCATATGCAGGTGCGAGCCTATATTCAGACCCAAGCTTTAAATCAGGATTAAATAGTATAAAAGTATATAATAATTCTGGAAATGGAACAGTAACACATACAAGAAAAGCCATGAGTGATAACCCAGAAGGTTCTGGTTATGGTGTAGAAATAAAAACAACAGGTAAAGCATCACCAGGGCATGGTGGATTCTATTTCGCAACAACAGCATCAGCAAATAAAGAATTTATAACAAGAATAGTTGCAAAAATACCAACGGGATATACTATTAATTGGGCTACAAATGCAACTGGAACAGGTTCAACAAATGGATGGTTAACATCACAAGCAGGAACTGGTAAATGGCAAGAATATATATTTAGAGTAAAATGTGGTTCAAGTGGTTCATTTAATAATACAAACTTCTTCTATCTAACAGGAGGAAGTACAGCTACAACATCAGCACCAGTAACATGGCAATTAGGATATGCACAAGTTATAGATGTAACAAAATGGTCAACAAGTAAGAATATAATGTTTGCAGGTCAAGATTCACAATCTGGAATAGTAGCATATGGAATAAACCAAAGCTCAACAACACAGCCTACATGGACAAGTGTAACAACAACTGCAAACTTAGGAAAAATAACAGGAGCTTATACAGCAACAGGAACATATTATGTATGGATGAAAGATGCAGTAGGAAACGTTTCAAAAAAGGCAGTTACAATAACTAATATAGATAGAGTATTACCAACAGTAACAATAAGTCCAAATGGAGGAACATTTACAAAACCAACAACAGGAAATGCAGTATTGAAAGTAGGATTAAAAGCAGCAGATACAGGAGGAAGTGGACTAAATCTATTACAATATGCATGGTCTACATCAAATACAACTGAGCCAACATCTTGGACAACATTTACAAACAATTCTACAATAACGAAAAATGACATAACAAAAGCAGGAACATGGTATTTATGGACAAAAGTAACTGACGTTGCAGGAAATAGAGCATCAAGTGTAAAAGTTTCAAATGCATTTGTAATTGGAAATTACACAATAACAATCACAGCAAGTCCAACAGGATGGACAAATGGAAATGTAACAGGAACGATAACATATGCAAGCGTATTAAGCCAAAATAGAAAAGCAGGATATGGAACAAGCCTATCAGCAGCCCAAAGTTCAGCAACAGCTACAACTGCAACTACATTAACAAAAACAGCAACAGCAAATGGATATTTCTATGCAGAAGCAACAGATACAATGGGAAATAAAGTAACAAAATCATTACAAGTTACAAATATAGATAAAAAAGCCCCAACAGTAAGTTTAAGTGTAAATGGAGGAACATTTGCAAAACCAACAAGTGGAAATGCAACATTAAAAGTAGCATTAACAGCAGCAGATACAGGAGGAAGTGGATTAAATCTACTACAATATGCATGGTCAACATCAAAAACAACAGAGCCAACCTCAACAGCATGGAAGACATTTACAAATGGAAACACAGTAACTTACTCTTGTAGAGCAGGAACATATTATCTATGGACAAAGGTAACAGACGTAGCAGGAAACAGAGCTACAAGTATTAAAACTTCAAATGCATTTACAGTAGGAAATTACACAATAACAATAACACCAAGCCCAACAGGATGGACAAATGGAAATGTAACAGGAACAGTAGCATATGCAAGTGTATTAAGCCAAAATAGAAAAGCAGGATATGGAACAACATTAGCAAATGCCCAAAATGCAGCAAAAGCAAATGCAACAAGCTTAACAGCAACAGCAAATGGATATTTCTATGCAGAAGCAACAGACACAATGGGAAATAAAGTAACAGTATCAAGACAAGTAACAAATATAGATAAAAAAGCCCCAACAGTAAGTTTAAGTGTAAATGGAGGAACATTTGCAAAACCAACAAGTGGAAATGCAACAATAAAAACAACACTAACAGCATCAGATACAGGAGGAAGTGGACTAAAAACATTACAATACGCATGGTCAACATCAGGAACAACACAACCATCAAGTTGGACAACATTTACAAATGGAGCGACAGTAAGCACTTCAAGAGGAGTAGGAACATATTATCTATGGACAAATGTAACAGATAATGCAGGAAATAGAGCATCAAGCATAAAAGTATCATCAGCATTTAAAGTAGTAACTTCTTCAATAACAATAACACCAAGTCCAACAGCGTGGACAAATGGAAATGTAACAGCAACAATAACATATTCAAGTGCATTAACATCAAATAAAAAAGCTGGTGTAGGTTCAACATTAGCAAATGCAACAAATGCAGCAAGTACAAGTACAGCAACAAAAGTAACAGTAACAACAAATAACTATTATATATATGCAGAAGCAACAGATAGTATGGGAAATAAAGTAACAGCATCAAGAAAAATAACAAATATAGATAAAACAGCCCCAACAGTAAAATTAAGTGTAAATGGAGGAACATTTGCAAAACCAACAAGTGGAAATGCAACAATAAAAACAACACTAACAGCATCAGATACAGGAGGAAGTGGACTAAAAACATTACAATACGCATGGTCAACATCAGGAACAACACAGCCATCAAGTTGGACAACATTTACAAATGGAGCGACAGTAAGCACTTCAAGAGGAGTAGGAACATATTATTTGTGGACAAATGTAACAGATAATGCAGGAAACAGAGCATCAAGCATAAAAGTATCATCAGCATTTAAAGTAGTAACTTCTTCAATAACAATAACACCAAGTCCAACAGGATGGACAAATGGAAATGTAACAGCAACAATAACATATTCAAGTGCATTAACATCAAATAAAAAAGCTGGTGTAGGTTCAACATTAGCAAATGCAACAAATGCAGCAAGTACAAGTACAGCAACAAAAGTAACAGTAACAACAAATAACTATTATATATATGCAGAAGCAACAGATAGTATGGGAAATAAAGTAACAGCATCAAGAAAAATAACAAATATAGATAAAACAGCCCCAACAGTAAAATTAAGTGTAAATGGAGGAACATTTGCAAAACCAACAAGTGGAAATGCAACAATAAAAACAACACTAACAGCATCAGA